>NZ_BJWY01000096.1 GCF_007990715.1 Nocardia seriolae NBRC 15557
GTACTAACGGCCGGAGGGATCCCGCCTCCGGCCGAGTGAAGCCGAGTGTTACCGATGAACGAACACGACCTGCGGCACCTGGAGATCCCGCTTCCGTTCCCGCCGCAACAGCATTCCATGAGCGATCGAGCACAGGAAAGAGTTCAGATCTGGGCGATGCGTTTCGGTTTACTTTCCGACGAGACAGCAGCCCGGCGTTTCGATTCCCTCGGATAGGCCCGCTTCTCCGGATATTGGTGTCCCACCGCGTCTTTCGCCGACATGCTCCTGGTCGCCGAATGGATCACCGTTTTCTTCATTTTCGACGATCTACAGGATCTGGCGATCACCACCGGCCGTCTCGACGATTACGATCGGCTCCGCCACGCGGCGCTGCGGGTCGTGCGCGAGCACGGTGTGGCCGGGCCCGTGCCGCCCGTCATCGCAGCTCTGTCCAATCTGTGCACCCGCACCTTCCCGCGGAATTCCCCGGTCTGGCAACGCCGTTTCGAGTTGAATCTGGAATTGTGGCTCATCGGTCACGCCCGCGAGAACGCATTTCGACAGGCCGGGCGCTCCCCGAGTCCGGAGGAATATCCCCGTCTGCGCCGCGACGCCTGCACGGTATTGCCGACGGTGGATCTCGCGGAAGTCGTCGAGCACACCGAGATTCCCGATGCCCTCTATTTCGGGCCCGCGTATCAGGAGATCATCGCCACCACCGCCGATATCATGTGCTGGATCAACGACCTGCATTCACTGGCGATCGAGCACGATACCGAGGACACCACCAATATGGTGCGGACGCTGCATGATCATCGCGGAATGGACCTGCCCCAGGCGGTGGTCGAAGTTCGCCGTCTCATCGACAACAGAATCACCGATTGCCAGGCCGCCGCGCAATCCATCACCGCCGAAATGGACGCTTTACGGCTGCCGCCCAGAATCCGCAACGCCGTCCGCCGCTGTATCCGCGACTGCCAATCCGCCATCGCGGGAATGGAAATCTGGGACCGCACCGACACCGTGCGCTTCGCCCCGGACGTGGACCTGCGCCAGGCCCGCAACATCGACTACGGCAACGGTTTCCTGGACCGGGTCTGAGCCTCGGCACTGCGCCGATCGGATTCGCGGAGGGTGTAGCCGACGCCGCGGACGGTGTGGATGAGCGGCGCGTGATCGGTGTCGACCTTGCGCCGCAACTGGCTGACGAAGGTCTCGACCACCCGGTCGGCGCGGCCGTCCTCGGCCTGCCAGACGCGGTCGAGAATCTGCCGCTTACTGACCACCTTGCCGGCATTGAGCATCAGGTAGTGCAGCAGTTTGAATTCGGTGGCCGAAAGCCAGATCTGCTCGCCCGCGCGGTGCACCTGATGGGTGGCGGCGTCGAGTTCCAGGTCGGCGAAACGCAGCCGGTTCGGGAGCTCGTCCGCGTCGGGCTTGTTGGTGCGGCGCAGGATCGCGTGCAGCCGCAGCACCACCTCTTCCAGGCTGAAGGGCTTGCTCACGTAGTCGTCACCGCCCGCCCTCAGTCCGGCAATGCGGTCCTCGACCGCGTCGCGCGCGGTCAGGAACAGCACCGGCACCTCGCTGCCCTGTTCCCGCAATCGCTTGGCGACCGTGAAGCCGTCCAGGTCGGGCAGTATGACGTCGAGGATCATCACGTCGGGCGGACGCCGGGTAGCCGCCTCCAGCGCGGCGCGGCCGCTGTCGGCGGCGGCCACGTCGAATCCGCTCAGCCGCAGTGCGGAACAGAGCAGATCCAGAATGTAGGGCTCGTCGTCGACCACCAGGACGGACGCCGCGTCCGGCGCGATGCGATCGGTCACGATCGCCACCCTATGCGCACCCGAGCACCGGCCCCGTTATTTCCCATGGCGGAGATCCTGGTTGCGGCAACGACGGTGCAAGCTCGGTGCCCGCTGTGTGTTTCCTGTGGACCGGCATCGGGCTAGACCGGGAACACGATCCGGAAGACGGTGCCCGCGCCCGGGGCGCTCAGCAGCTGGATCCGCGCGCCGTGCGCGGTGAGGACCGCGGCGACGATCGCCAGCCCCAAGCCGGAACCGCCCGCGCGCGAGCGTGACTCGTCGACCCGGTAGAAGCGGTCGAAGACGTGCTCGGCCTTGTCGAGGGCGATGCCCGGACCGTTGTCGGACACCTCGACGATGACCGCCGGATCCCCCGCGGCCAGCTCCACACCGGCCGCGGCGACCACCCGGGCCTCGGTAGGCACCGGTCCCGCCGCGACGCGCACCGCGATCTCGGCCTCGGCGGGGGTGTGCAGCAGCCCGTTGCCCACCAGATTCGTCAGCACCTGCCGCAGCCGGTGCCCGTCGCCGACCACTCGTGCCGGTTCGTCCGGAAGGTCCAGCCGCACAACGCGTTCCGGCTGACGGACCCGCGCGTCCAGGACCACCTCCGCGGCCACGGTGGCGAGGTCGACGTCGGCGAGATCCAGCGGTCGCTGTTCGTCCATGCGGGCCAGCAGCAGCAGATCGTCCACGAGCACGCCCATGCGCGCGGCCTCGTCCTCGATCCGCCGCATCATGGTCGCGACCTGTACCGGGTCCGCCCCGCCCGCGAGCCGGTACAGCTCGGCGTAGCCGCGGATCGAGGTGAGCGGCGTGCGCAGCTCGTGCGAGGCGTCCGCCACGAAAAGCCGCATGCGCCGACTCGGATTCCCCGAGCTGCCGCAGGCTCGTCGAGAGCCGCTCGAGCATCACATTGAACGCGGTCCCCAGACGCCCGATCTCGGTGTGGGTGTCGGTGTAGTCGACCCGGCGATTCAGCTCGCCGGCGGCGATGGCCTCGGCTGTGCGCTCCATGCGCGACAGCGGCCGCAGCCCGAGCCGCACCAGCCAGGCCGCGCCGCCCGCCAGCACCAGAATCAGCCCGGCCCCGGCCATCACCTCGATGGTGCGCAACTCACGCTCGGTCGCGTAGAAGCCGTCCAGCGGCATCACGACCGCCGCGGTTCCGCCCTGCGGCTGAGCACCGTTCGCGGGTTGCACGACAGTCCGGACCCGCCACCGCGAGTCACTGCCGACCTCACCCACCTCGAAGATCCGGCTGCCCCGCGCCGCGACCGACGCGCTGTCCATGGCGGGCAGCTCCAGGGTCGTGGTCCCGACCCCGATCCGCCCGACCTGCGTGCCACCGGCATCGAAGAACAGGATCTGGAACGTGGACGGCACCCCCGAGACCTCGGTGGCCGGCTTCGGCGGCGGCGGTGGATGATCCGACGCCGAGACATCGGCGGCCGACCCGTTCAACTGCGCATCGATCCGCGCCAACTCGGCCCGCGCCAGCAGCGAGGTACTCAGCACGCCGAAGCCCGCGAGCCCGATGCTCGCAATCGCGACCACGGTCACCAACAGCCGGGTCCGCAACGTCCACCGCCGCAGCCGCGGAAACCGCCCCGCCACCTCGCCTTCCGCCGCCGTGGCCAGCGGCCGATCGTTCACACACGCCACCTAAACACAGCTCACCGCCACTTCCGGGGACCTGACGCGGGGCGCGCGAGAGCCCGGCTCGAATTCCGCGCGTCCTTTCCCATCACCGATCACCCTTCGCAGCGTCGCGCCCACATCAACGCCGCCGACGATAAACAACCAACCTCTGGGCAACTCGAGAATCCCGCCCGCCCGAATCCGACGACTCTCCGCAGCCCGATCCACCGGCGGCCGGACCGCGACCGGCGCCGGTCCGATGTGCGCGGGCACCGGGGTTGTGGAGGTGGGGTACCCGGGATTGCCAGCGGGTTCCCAGGTTGGGGCCACGTTCACCCGAGGCGGGGTGGCCAGGATCGCTGGAAATGACACCGCCGCGACGACGGCGGTGGGCGAAGGGATGACTCCATGACAACGACAGTGCAGCGGCCGGGCGTGGCCGCGCACCGGCTGAGCGATCGCGAACCGGGTGAAACGCGGTTGGGCCGCGTGCTTTTCGGGCCTGCGGGGCAGCCGCGGTGGGCGCGCCCGGGCACGGTCGCGCTGCTGGCTGCCACGGCGGTGCTCTACCTGCGGAACCTCACCGTCTCGGGGTGGGCGAACGAGTATTACTCGGCGGCGGCGCAGGCGGGGGCGCAGAGCTGGAAGGCCTTGCTGTTCGGGTCGTTCGATGCCGGGAACGCGATCACCGTCGACAAGCCGCCCGCCGCGATGTGGGTGCTGGGATTGTCGGGGCGGCTGCTGGGATTCGGACAGTGGGCGGTGTTGTTGCCGCAGGCACTCATGGGCGTCGCGTCCGTCGGGTTGCTCGCGGCGACCGTGCGGCGGCTGAGCGGGCCGGGCGCGGGGCTGCTGGCCGGGGCCATCGCGGCGCTGACGCCGGTGGCGGTGCTGATCTTCCGGTTCGACAATCCGGACGCGCTGCTGGTGCTGCTGCTGGTCGCGGCCGCCTACTGCACGGTCCGCGCGATCCAGGCGACCGGCGGGCGGCTGCTGTCCGCCCCGACCGGCTGGCTGGCGCTCGCGGGCGTCGCGGTCGGATTCGGTTTCCTCACCAAGATGATGCAGGCGTTCCTGGTCCTGCCCGGACTGGGCCTGGCGTTTCTCATTGCCGCGAACAGCCCCCTGCGGCAACGGATCTGGGCCCTGATCGTCGCTTGTGTCGCCGTGGTGGCTTCGGCCGGTTGGTATGTCGCCCTGGTGGAGTTGTGGCCCGCCGATTCCCGGCCGTACATCGGCGGTTCCACCGACAACAGCCTGTGGCAGCTGGCGATCGACTACAACGGCCTGGGCCGGATCCTCGGCGGCAGCGGCAATATGGGCGGTGGCTCCGGCGGCGGCGATGCGTCCGCGAGCATGCACGGGCCCGCCGGATTCAGCGGATCAACCGGCATCACACGTCTTTTCAACGCGCAGATGGGCGGTGAGATCTCCTGGCTGCTCCCCGCCGCTCTGATCGGACTGCTCGCCGGACTCTGGCTCACCCGCCGCGCACCGCGCACCGACCGCACCCGGGCGGCCTTCGTGCTGTGGGGTGGCTGGCTCCTGGTCACCGGATTGACCTTCTCGTACATGAGCGGCACCGTGCACCCGTACTACACGGTGGCCCTGACTCCGGCCATCGGCGCGCTGATCGCGATGTCCATTCGTGAATTGTGTTCGCGTGCAGCGCATCCCGCCGCTCGGGTGACCCTGGCCCTGATGGCGGCCGTCACCGGTGCATGGTCATTCGGCCTGTTGGATCGCTCCCCCGATTGGCTGCCGTGGTTGCGCTGGACCGTGCTGGCGGGTTCCATCCTGGTGGCACTGGCCCTCATTGCCGGCACCCGCCGGTCCCGCCGCTATGCCGTCGAACTGGCCATGGCGGGCCTGCTGTTCGGCCTCGGCGGCACCAGCGCCTGGGCCGTCGCGACCGCGAGCCAGGCCCACAGTGGCGGCAACCCGCTCTCCGGACCCACCAGCCAGAGTTTCGGCGCGGGCGGTATGCCCGGCTCGGGCGATGCCCGGTCCCAACTCTCCGGCGACGCTTCCGGCCAAGCGCCCGAAGGGGTTCCGGACGGCACCGGCGGCGACGCTGCCGCTGGGCAGAGCACCGAAGCTCCTACCGATCCGGGCGGCGCGGGCGGCCAAGGTCAGGGGTCCTCGAACAATACCGAACTGGTGAAGTTGTTCGAGCAGACCGAGAACCGCTGGGCGGCGGCAACCGTCGGCTCGGGTTCGGCCGCGGGACTCGCCCTGAACTCCGGCAGATCAGTCATGGCCATCGGTGGATTCACCGGTAGCGACGGCTCTCCCACCCTCGCGCAGTTCCAGTACTACGTAGCCACCGGTCAGGTCCGCTATTTCACCGGAGGCGGATCCGGCATGGGCGGCAACGATTCCACCGGATCGCAGATCAGCGCCTGGGTGAAGGCCAACTTCACCGCGGTCACCGTCGGCGGCAGCACCGTCTACGACCTGACCCAGCCGCACAGCGCGTGAGGATCAGATCAAGGCCCGCTGCTTCTTCATCCGCCGACGCACGTTCGCCATCATGGAGTGGGTCCCCATGGTGCGAATGAACCTGGGAATGAAGCGATTCACGAAGCCCACGAACAGGAACAGGTGCTCGAAACGGCGCTGATCGGCCGCCGACCACTCGACACCCAGCTGTTCCCGAAAGTAGGGCGGCAGGTAGCCGACGGTCAGGAAGCGCAGCAGGCCACCGAAGAGGACGCGCAGGTACCAGTGGATCATGCGCAGGTGCAGCAGGTCGTCGATGAAGCCGCGGATCTTCTCGTCGACGGCCACCTGTTCGCACGCCGCTACCCAGTACTCGTCGAACTCGGCGCGGGTGGCCGGCCACATGTCGTCGGTGACCTGCAAGGTGGTGCCGAGCGGGGCCGAGGTGGAGTAGAACGCCTCGGCCTGTTCGGGACTCATCTCGCCGTTGAGCAGCTGGTAGGAGTCCTCGAAGCCGATGTAGAGGCAGGCCGCGACCCACAGTTGCAGATTGCGGTCGAAGGCGTTGTAGCGCACCGCCGCACCGGGTTCGGACTTGACCTGCCGGTGCGCGACATTGACCGCCTCACGGAAGAGGACCTTCTCCTCGGGCGTCCCCAGGATCGCCACGGCCAGATAGGAAGCGTTGGTGCGCAACCGTTTCCACGGATGCACCATCAGCGCCCCCGACTCCACCTTGCTGTCGGCCACGCCGTACCCGACCCCGGGCCGCGCGATCTGCATGGCGACATTGGCGGCCGCGCCCGAGAACTGCCAGAAGTCCAGCGCGTCCTCCAGTTTCGGCGGCCGCTTGCCGTCGGGGCGGTGCACGCCGGGGATGTGGATGCGCGTCTGTTCCAGGGTGAGGGTGGGCGCGCCGGACGGCTACGCTGCCGCGGTTGTCACGAGGTCCCCTTTCGGGCGGACTATCACGATGAACAGCTACTAACTTAGCGCCATCGGCGATGGTTTTGAATGGATATTTTCCGCCATCGATCTCCAACATACCGCCGAAGAAAGATCTCTGGATTCGCTTCACATCCGAAGAATAGTGAGTAACATATGCTGCTGCGACCGTCGTGCACAGGGGCACGGCAGGGGCGGGAAAGGACGTTCGCGGCATGCTGAAACGCTTGGATCGCATACTCAGCTACGAGATGAAGGTGTCCGAGTTCCTCGGCACGCTCATCATTCTCGGGATTCCCTACGGGCTCGTCGGGGTGGTGTGGACCCTCACGCACACCTCGCACCTGAAGCAGTTGCACGGCATCGACGTGATCATCTCGTTCCTGGGATCCATCGTGTGCTGGCCGGTGCTCACCTTCTCGAATGTGTGCATGACGTAGATGATGGTTCTGGTCTGGCTCATCGACATCCTGGTGATCGGGATCAAGATTCTCGGTGGGCGAATGAAGGTCAATCCCGTCCTGCGCGCCGGGCTGTGGGTGGCCGTGCTGTGCACCGTGGTCGCGGGGATCGCCGCGGTCGGATTCGGGCTGGTCGAGTCGCAGCGCTATCTCGAGGACGCGGCCTGATGACAACCCTCGAAAAGCCCGCCACCGCAGCTCGATCCGAGCCCTCCGAGCTCGACCGCATCGGCGCGAGCCTGCGCGGGCTGTGGCGGCGGCACCCGCAACGGTCGCTGGAAACCCTCGGTCGGCAGGTGGATCTGGGCCGTGACGCGCTGATCCAGCTGATCGTCTCGATCGCCCGGCGGCGCTTCCCGTATCGCGAGTTCATCAAGCAGTGCGCCTTCATGACGAGCGTGTCGGCCGCGCCGACCGTGCTGGTGGCCATCCCGATCGCCGTCGTGGTCTCGATTCAGGTGGGCGCGCTGGTGAATCAGGTCGGCGCGACCACCTTCATCGGCGCGGTCGCCGGGCTCGGCATCATCCGTCAGGGCGCGCCGCTGGTCACCTCGCTCATGATCGCGGGCGCGGTCGGCTCGGCCATCACCGCCGACCTGGGCTCCCGCACCATCCGGGAGGAGATCGACGCCATGATGGTGATGGGCGTGGACCCGGTCCGCCGCCTGGTCGCGCCCCGGCTCGCAGCGGCCGTGCTGGTGAGCATGCTGCTGTGCGGATTCATCGTCTTCGTGGGCTTCGCAACGGCTTACATGTTCAACGTCTACGCCCAGTCGGGCACGCCGGGTTCGTTCATCGGGTCGTTCGCCTCCTTCGCGGTGGCCAATGACCTGGTGATCGCGGTGCTCAAGGCGGCCGTCTTCGGCCTGCTGACCGCGGTCATCGCCTGCGATATCGGCCTGCACGCGCACGGCGGTCCGGGCGGAGTCGCCAATGCGGTGAACTCGGCGGTGGTGAGCTCGGCGCTCATGCTGTTCGCCACCAATATCGTGCTCACCCAGCTCTACAACACGCTGCTGCCGACGAAGGTGGTGTGAGATGGGCAGTCTCTACACCCCCCCGGCGCTGAAACCCGTGCGGATGGCCGCGAACGTGGTGTCGATGCCGGTCCAGGCCAATCAGCGGCTCGGCCATCAGGTCATCACGTTCTTCCAGGCTCTGTTCGCGATTCCGTTCGTGCTGAAGCACTATCGCCGCGAAGTCCTGCGCCTGACCGCCGATGTCGGCTGGGGCAACGGCTCACTCGTGGTCGGCGGCGGCACCATCGGCGTGGTGGTGGCGCTGTGCGGGTTCGGCGGCATCACCGTGGGCATGGAGTCGTTCACGGCGCTGAACCTGCTCACCATGAGCCCGCTCACCGGGGCCATCTCCGGCTTCGCCACCACCCGCGAGCTCGCGCCCATCATCGCCACCCTGGCCTTCGCGATTCAGGCCGGGTGCCGGTTCACCGCGCAGCTGGGGTCCATGCGCATCGCCGAGGAGATCGACGCGCTGGAATCCATTGCCATCCGGCCGCTTCCGTACCTGATCAGCACCCGCATGATCGCGGCCACACTGACCATCATCCCGCTCTACAGCGTGGGCCTGGTGACGGCGTACCTGGCCACCAAGCTGTCGGTGCTGTTCCTGGGCGGCACCACCGCGGGCACCTACGACCACTACTTCTTCCAGTTCCTGCTCGGACCGGACGTGTTCTGGTCGCTGCTCAAAGTCATGATCTACGTGATGATCTCGACGTTCATCCAGTGCTACTACGGCTACGTCGCCACCGGCGGGCCGGAGGGTGTCGGGGTGGCGGCCGGGCGCGCCATCAAGATGGTCATCGTCGTCATGGTCTTCATCAATCTCTTCCTCACCCTTGCGATCTGGGGCATCGACCCCGGCTTCCGCATCTCCGGATAGGTATTCGCATGATTCTCGATCCCAGCGGGCGGGGCCCCACGGCCCGGCAGCTCACGCTCGCCGGACTCGCCCTGCTCGCCACGGTGGCGCTGCTGCTGTACGTGCTGGCGCTGCGCTACAACGGCCGCTTCGAGGACAAGGTGGCCGTCACCGCCGAGCTCACCAGCACCGGCGACGGGCTGCCCGCGCACGCCGACGTGAAGTTCCGCGGCATGGTCGCGGGCCGCGTGCAGGACGTGACGGTGGTCGCCAAAGGCGCGCGGCAGCGGGCCGCGCTGGCGATCGAACCCCAAGTGGCGGGCACGATTCCGGCGAGCGTGGCGGCCCGGGTGATTCCGAACAATATCTTCGGGGTGACCGCGGTCGAGCTGGTCGACACCACGCCCAGCCGCGCCACCCTGCGCGCGGGTGCGACGATTCCGGAGGACACCAGCACTGCCACGGTGCAGTTGCAGTCCACGCTCAATGTGCTGCGCACCGTGCTGACCGATATCCAGCCGGAGAAGCTGGGGCGGGTGCTGTCCACGCTGTCGGCGGCCCTGGATCCGGCCGCGCGGGTACCGGGTTCGACGGTCGAACGACTCGACCACTGGATCACCGAGGTGCGCGCCATCGAAGAGATCGGGGACCTGCTGGGCAATCTCGGGCGGGCCGCCTCCGCGCTGAGCGAATCGGCCCCGGATCTGGTTGGCACCCTGGCCAAGTCGGTGACCACGGCACGCACGCTGACCGAGCAGCGGGCCGCGCTGGTGAACCTTTTGACCAGCGGCGGCAGCGCGGTGGACACCGTGAACGGCCTGTTCGCCCGCAATCCCGACTCGGGCAAGTTCCTGGTGTCCGGGCTCGACCAGCTCTTCGGCAGCCTCGCCCAGGACCCTCAGGCCATTCCCTATGCCATCGCGAATCTGAATACGGCGCTGCAACGCTTGCAGACCACCTTCACCTTCGGCCCCAAGAAACAGATGGTGTGGAAGATGGACGTGTCCTTCACGCCGTTCCAGCAGTACACGACCAAGGATTGCCCGCGCTACGGCGACCTGTCCGGGCCGCGCTGCGGCGGGTCGACAGTACCGGAAACCGCTCCCGCGCAGGAGTTTCCACAGCAGCAGGCCCCCAAGTGGCTCGATGCCGCCGGACCCGCGCCGACGCTTCCTGCCACACCGAGTCTTCCGGTGATCCCGGGATTGCCCGCGATCCCGGGTCTCACCGCGCCCGCGTCCTGGACCGGGAAGACACAACAGGGTCAACCGGACGGATTGCGCGGTACCGAGGCCATCGCGGCGCTGGTCGGCGGCAAGCCGGACGCGGCCCAGATCCTGCTGCTGACGCCGCTGCTCGCGGGCGGATCGCTGGTCCCCGCCGCGACCGGAGGCGCGTCGTGAAATCGGGAAAAGCCCTGGCGGGCTTCAGTCTTTTCGCCATCGTGGCCGTGGTGCTGACCTACACCATCTGGTCGACCCTGCAACGTTCGGTGCCGGGCGGCACCCGCAGCTATTCGGCCGTGTTCTCCGATGTGCTCGGCCTGCGCGTCGGCGACGACATCCGGATGGCGGGCGTGCGCGTCGGACGGGTGGACAAGATCGCCTTCGCCGATGGCTACCGGGCCCGGGTGGACTTCCGTATCCAGGACGATCAACATCCCACCACCACGACCAAAGCCCTGGTGCGCTACCAGAACCTGATCGGCCAGCGCTATGTCGCGCTCATGCCGGGCAAGGAAGCCGGCCGACCGCTGGCGTCCGGTGAGCAGATCCCCCTCGAACGGACCGAGCCGTCCTTCGACGTCTCCTCGCTGCTGTCGGGATTCGAGCCGCTGCTCAGCGTGCTGCAACCGGATCAGGTGAACTCGTTGTCGGAGAAACTGATTCAAGCCTTGCAGGGCAACGGCGTATCGCTCAGCGCCCTGGTGACCCAGGCCGCGCAGCTGGCCGGGACCTTCGGACAGCGCGACGAGATCCTGGGTCAGGTGGTGGGCAATCTCAGCGGCGTCATCTCCGGGCTGGCCAATCGCAGCAATGAGCTGGAAACGCTGCTCACCCAGGCGCGGGCGCTCACCGAAGCGCTGTACTCGCAGGGCACCACCTTGAAGTCGTCGGTGGAACGCGTTGCGACGGCGACCGATTCGCTGGTGGGCATTCTCGGCCAGGTCAAACCCGGTGTCGCGCGGGCGCAGACCGATGCCTCGGCCGGTGTCGCGCTGCTGCTGCTCAATGGGGCGTCGCTGGACCAGGCCGCCGTCGAATTGCCCGACGTCCTCAACGGTGTCGCGCGGTTCAGCAGCTACGGCGCGTACGGCAATGCCTACCTGTGCAGCCTGGACTTCTCGCTGTGGGGCGTGCTGCTCCCGCCCGGTCTGTTCAATCAGATCGGCGGCCAATCCCATTCGGAGGTGTGCCGATGAGGCGGCTTCGCATCCCGGTCATTCGCTATCCCGGCTTCCTGGCCAATCGGTACCTGCGGCTGGGGTTGTTCGCGGCCGCGTTCGTCGTGCTGCTGCTGGTCGGGTCCAACGTGCTGGAGCGGGCGCAGTTGGGCGACAAGACGATCCACGCCGAATTCGCGCAGGCCGCCGGGTTGCGGCCGGGCGCGACCGTGGACGTGGCGGGCATCGAGGTCGGTCAGGTCAGCGCGGTCAAGCTGGACAACGGCAAGGTCCTGGTCGACATGCGCGTGCACCGCGACCTCGAGCTCGGCGACGAGGCGCGCGCGGCCATCAAGATGTCGACCATCCTGGGTCGGCTGCACGTGGACCTGACACCCGGCAACGGCAAGCCGTTGGCCGGGGACCGGATCAAGCTGGATCACACCTCGGTGCCCTACAACCTGGGCAAGGTCATACAGGATCCGCAGTACAAGAACTCTTTCGAGCGCATCGAGAAGCTGGATCCGCAGAAGCTGCGCCAGGCCCTCGATCTGGTGGACCAGCAGATGGGCACCTCGCCCGAGCTGACCGTCAAGGCCCTGGACAGCGTGGGCGCGCTGGCCAAGGTCATCAACGACCGGCGCGACGAGGTGGACACGCTGCTGAAGAGTATGGATACCGTCTCGCAGCTGGCCTCGGACAATCAGAACAGCGTGCTGCTCCTGCTGACTCGCGGTGAGGCCATCGGCAGCGCCGTGCAGCAACGCCAGACCCTTCTGAAACAGCTCCTCGACAATGTGGCCGCGCTGTCGAGCCTGTTGCAGCAGATGGGCCTCGAGAACAACAACCAGCTCGGCCCGCTCATCACCGACCTGAACACCATGTCCGCGGGCCTGGAGAAGAACAAGGGCAACCTCGACCGGCTGTATCAGATCATGCCGGTGACCTTGCGGCAGTTCAACAATGTGCTCGGCGACGGACCGTACGGAAACGTATACGCGCCGTGGCTGTTTCCGGACAACTGGCTGTGCTTCGCGCAGGCCGTGCAGGGGTGCAAGTGATGAAATTCCGGAGCCTGAAGCCGGCCGCCGTGTGCGGCGCATTACTGCTCACCTCGGCGTGCGGACTGCTTCCCGATTCGCTCACCTCGCTGCCCAAGGAGTATCTCGGGGCGCGGATGAAGATCACCGCGGATTTCGAGAATGTCGCGGGCCTGTATGCGGGCAATGATGTTGCCGTCCTGGGTGTTCCGATCGGAACGGTCGAAACAGTCACCCCCAAGGGCAGTTACGTCCAGGTCACCATGTCCCTGGACAAGGACGTCAAGATTCCCGCCGATGCCTTTGCGGCGCTGGTGAATCCACAGTTGATCACGAATCGTCACGTGGAGTTGGCTCCGGCCTATACCGGTGACGGCCCGACACTGTCCGACGGTGCCTATATTCCGTTGGAGCACACCAGGGTTCCGGTCGAACTGGACCGCATCCTGGCGACCTTCTCCCAGCTCGGCGATGCGTTGAAGGGTGACAACCAGACCGGGCCGATGGCCAGCCGGGTGCTGTTCCCGCTGCTCAACGGCAATGGCGACAAGCTGCGCGCAACCCTCGACGCGCTCTCCTCCGCCTTCGAGGTGACCTTCGCCAACAAGGACCAGATCTCCAACACCATCATCAAACTCAATGACATCACCCAGGTCATCGCGACCAACGACCAGACCGTGCGCGATTTCAGCGGCCGACTCACCGAGCTGGTGAACCTGCTGGGCGAACAGGCCCCGGGCATCGACGCAGTGCTGCAACAGCTCGATGACTTCGTCACCAATACCGCGGCGCTGGTGGGCCAGAACAAGGATCAACTCGCCGGGGCACTGACCCGATTCGTCGCCATCACCGACCAGATGCGCGCCAATGCCCGCGGCCTCACCGAGATCGTCGATGTCGGGCCGCTCATGTTCCAGAACCTCGCCAATGCCACCAGCAAGGAACACCAGGCGCTGCGGCTGCACGGCCTGCTCGACAAATCGGTGCTCGACGGCGAGATCCTGGCGACCTTCTGCGAGCGCATCCAGATGCGCCTGGACGGCTGCCGCACCGGCAAGGTCCAGGACTTCGGCCCCGACTTCGGGCTCACCGCCGCGCTACTGGGAATCACGGGCGCGAAATGAATCTACGCACAACGGCTCTGGGCGGGCTGATCACTGCGACCACCCTGCTCGCGACCACGGGCTGCGCGGTCACCGTCGACACGCTGCCCATGCCCAAACCCGGTCTGGGCGCGCCCGGATACACCGTGCACGCGGCCTTCGCCGACGCGCTCAATCTTCCCGACCACGCGCACGTCAAGATCGGCGGCACCGATATCGGGGTGGTCACCAAGATCAAGACCACGAATTTCCTCGCCGATGTCCAGATGCTGATCCGCGAGGACATCCAACTGCCCAAGGGCACCACCGTCGAACTGCGCCAGGCCACCCCGCTCGGCGACATGTTCGTGGCCATGACGCTGCCCTCGGCGCAGGACGCCGGGGAACCGCTGCGCGATGGCGACACCATCGGCGTCGACCGCACCGCGGCGGGTGCGTCGGTGGAGCAGCTCATGATCTCGATCTCGCTGCTGCTCAACGGCGGTGGCATCAATCAGGCCGCCGAGATCACCGGCGAAATGGACTCCATGTTCGCCGGGCGCGCACCAGAGCTGTCGCATCTGATCACCGAGATGACCGCCGCCCTCGGGGCGCTCAATGCCCGCACCGGCGATATCGACGCGGTGCTGGGCGGGCTGAACTCGCTCTCGGGCGAACTGGCCCGGCGCAAGGCCCAGCTCGGGCAGGCCGCCGACACCTTCCCGGCGCTCATCGGGCTGCTCACCGAGAACAATCAGCAGATCGTGGACCTGCTCGCCAAGGTGGCCGTCACCACCGACGCGCTCGGCGACTTCGCCGACACCAGCGGCGGCGATTTCGTCGGGCTGTTCAACAGCATTCAGGCGCTCATGTCCGGATTCGCGCAGGCCGATCAGCTGACCGGGGCACTGGACGGGCTGCACCAGATCTATCCCTCGCTCATGGCTAGCCTGCGCGGTCCGGCGCTGGCCGTCGCCGCCACCGTCTCCTACCTGAGCGTCGGCGCGCTCACCGATCCCAGCGGCAGCCGCTGGCCCGAACTCGGGGATATCGGGCAGTTCGTCGGCAGTCTGGCGCAGGTGCTGGAGAAGGTGTTCGGGCGGGTCACCAGTCCCCCGCGCCAGCCCGAGGACCGGCCCGCGCCGCAGCAGGGAGGGGATCGATGAATCCGCCACTGTGGCAATGGGTGGTGCGCCATCGCATCGCCATCGCCAATCTCGGGCTGATCGCGGTGCTGGTGCTCGGGTCGGGATATGTCGGCGGGTATGTGCTGCGGTTCAACCCGATTCCGCACACCTACGCGGTGACCGTGGAACTGCCGTCGTCGGGCGGGCTGCTGCCCGGCAATGACGTGACCTTCCGGGGCAGCCGGATCGGCAAGGTCACCGATGTCCACGTCGCCGGGGACGGGGTCGCCGCGGTCACCGAAATCGAGGACAGCGCACGGATTCCCGTCGGCGGGACGGTCGCGGTCGGGCGGCTCTCGGCGGCCGGGGAGCAGTACCTCGACTTCCGGCCCGACTCCGACACCGGACCCTACCTTCGTGACGGCGCACTGGTGGAGCGGGCGCACACCAGCATTCCGGTGCAGATCCAGTCGGTGTTCGCCAATCTCGGCGATCTCATCGGCGGGATGAATCTGGATCGGCTCAATGTCATCATCGACGAGCTGGACAGGGCGCTCGCCGGCGGCCCGGATCGGCTGCGAAATGTGATCTCCGGCATCAGCCGGGCCATGTCCGGACTCGATGGCCTGCTGCCGCAGACCCGCCAGCTCATCGAGAACCTCGAGGTCATCGCGAACACCACCCAGCACGCCCAGCCCGACCTGGGCACGCTGACCAAGGCGGGCAGCGTCCTGTTCGACCAATTCGCCTCCGCCGACCAGGAATTGCGCAAGCTGCTCCGGCAGGGTCCGGGCCAGCTGGCCACCCTCAACGGGTTCATCACCGAAACCCAGGACCCCATCACCAATCTGGTGACCAACTTCGTGGCTGTCACCAAGGCCGCAAAGCTGCGCGCCCCCGCCATCGCCGCACTGTTCCCGGCGCTGCGCGCGGGCTCGGAGGCACTCGAGGTGCCAGCCCACCACGGTGCCTACAACACCCTGGTCGATCCCTGGCCCCGGCCCAGCTGCGACTACGAGACCATCCCGGTGGTCCCGACCGATGTCCAAGCCGACAACCGGGTCCGGCTCTACAACTATTGCGTCACCGCCAATCCCGCACTCCAGGTGCGAGGTTCGGCCAACGCACCCCGTCCCGACGTGCCCGACAACGGGACGACCGCACCGCCGGGGGCCACCGGCAACGAAATGTCCCAGCCCATCCCCCGCTGACTCGCCGCCGCAACCAGGAGACTTCCATGAGCAACACCGAGATCGAACGCACCGACAGCACCGACACCGACACCGAGACCGAGACCGCCGACGAGGCGGTTTCCGAAACCGCTGCGCCCGTCCGAAAGTCGCGCCTTTGCCGCCGCGCGCTGCCGACGTTGGGCCAGCGCGGGCGAATCGTGGCAGGGGTCGCGGCGGCCGCGGCGCTCCTGGCGTCGATCGGGTCGAGCATCGTGTTCTACCAGCATGATTCGCGCGACAGGCAACTGCTCGCCGCCCAGGAGCAGGCCCAGGCCGCGGCGTGCAAGTACGCGCCGGTGCTGGCCACCTACGACGCCAAGAACCTCGACGCCTATTTCACCGCGGTCCTCGACGGTGCGACCGGCGAGTGGCGCAAGCAATTCGACTCCACCAGCAAGGATTTGCGTGATGTCCTGAGCCAGGGCCAGGTGGTGTCCAAGGCGACCGACGTGCAGTGCGCGGTCCGCAATACCGACGCGAACTCGGCCGAGGCCATCGTGGTGATCGGCCAGACCATCACCAGCCTGGGCACCCAGGGCAAGCCCGCGCCCGGCCAGCTGTCCATGGTGATGCGGCTGGAGCGCTCCGGTGACCGCTGGTTGGTCAACAAGGTGAATTCGCCACTGGCACAACAGCCGCAGCAGTGAACCCCACCGGCGCGCCCGCACCCGATCCGGGCGCGCGGGCGGCCCGGCGACGCCCGAAGAATCGGCGCGCGCAGATCGCCGAGGTGTCGGCGGCCGAATTCGCCGCCCTCGGCTATCACCGGGTCAGCATGGACGACATCGCGACCCGGCTCGGCATCAGCTCGACCGCGCTGTATCGGCACTATCCGAGCAAATACGCGCTGTTCGCGCGGGAGCTGCTGCGCTTGGGCACGCTCACGGTGGCCGCGGTGCGCCTGCCCGAGGAGGCGGCGGGCTGGAGCGCGGACCGCCGCCTCGGCCACGCCATCGACGGCATCATCGCGGCCACCATCGCCAACCGGACCACCGCCGGTCTGGCCCGCTGGGAGTTCCGCTACCTCGACGACCCCGAGAGGCACGCGATGGACCAGTATTTCGGCACGGCCCTGTCGGCGCTGGGTGAGTTGGTCGGTGCGGTCCGACCGGAACTGTCCGAATACGAGCGCCGGGTTCGCGCGGTCGGCGTGTTCAGCACCGTGAGCTGCCTGGGCGATCACCGAGTCGCCCTGGCCGCCAAACCGCTGAGCGCCCTGCTGCATTCGGCCTGCCGGGCACTCATCGAGATCGACCTCCCCGAACCGGACCTGCCCCCGCCCGCCCCGCGCGCGGTCGAGATTCCGCCCACCCTCAAACACGAACTGCTGCTGCAGCGCGCCATCCGGCTCTTCCACCAACGCGGCTACCCGAATGTGAGCGTCGAGGAGATCGCCACCGCCGCGGGCCTGCCCTCGGCCTCGGCCGTCTACCGCTACTACCGCGGCAAGGGCGACCTGCTCAATGCCGCCTTCCGCCGCGCCGCCGACCGCATGACCGCTGTCATCGGCCCCACCCTGGTCGAATCCTCCGGTCCCGCAGACGCTCTGGCCAAACTCATCGACATGTACGTCGCCGGAGCCTGCGACGAACCCGAACTCATCTACGTCTACTTCGCCGAATTCGGCCACGTCCCCGAGGACGAACGCGCCACCCTGCGGGTGGTGCAACGCCTGGTCGTCGCCGAATGGGCCGCCCTGCTCACCCGCGTCCGCCCGGAACTCACCACCACCGAGGCCGATATCCTCGTCCACGCCGCTCTCGGCCTGGTCGTCGACTACGGCCGCGTCTTCGGCGACGCCGAGCGAATCCGGCCCCGCCAGTGGGTGATTCGCCTCATGGAGGCCGTACTCTTCGGCCACGATCACCGGGACCGACCAGAGCCCGCCGTCACCTGAACGAGCGTATAACCAGAGCCTGGATACGCTGGCGAAAGACCTTCGTGAACACGGTGCGCCAGCGCTACGGCCCCACGACCGCAGTCGCGGATCAGACGGAAGCCGCCGCCTGACCGTCTCCCCCCGAGCCGTTCGGCTACGTCTGCAGCCATGCAGCAACTGGAGTACTGATCACGGGCGCAGGGCGCGTTCGAGGGCGTCGGCGACGCGATCGAGGGGCTCGGTGTCACCCTCGGTGCGGCACAGCACCAGCGCGCCCTCCAGACCGGCGATCAGCAGGGTCGCCAGGTTGGTCGCGTCGGCCTCCTCGAATCCGTTGCGTCGCAGGCAGTCCCGGAATGGGACCTGCCACTGGCGGAAGACATCGCGTGTGGCGGTGAGCAATTCGGCGTCACCGGGTCCGGCCCCGAGCGCCACCGCGGCGATCGGACAGCCCGGGCGCTGCCCACCGCCGGTCATCACCATCTTCGCGCCCGCCAGCACGGCGCGCATGGCCGACACCGGTTCCTGGTTCGCGCACACGGCCTCGATGGCCGGGCCGACCGTGCCGTCGACGAGACGAACGACCTCCTCGGCGAGTTCGGCCTTACCGCGCGGGAAGTGATGGTAAATGACCCCGCGATGGGTTTCGGCCTTCTCGACGATCTCGCGGAATCCGGTCGCCGCGTAGCCCTGGCCGCGAAACAGCTTGGCCGCCTGCCGGATCATCCGCATTCGGGTATCGCCGGCCACCGTCACCTCCCGCTCACGTCGCTTGACTAAGACAGTAGTCCTAGAAGATACTCGCACTAATTTCTAGGACACTCGGCTTAGAAGGCGACGACAGGAAGCCCACCGTGCTCTTCGATACCCTCCGCGCGTACACCCTGCGGTACGTCACCGCGATCTTCGAGACGCCGCTGCAACTGTTCGTGTTCCTGGCCGGTGCGTGGTTCACGGCCAACGGCGTGATCGCCTTCGGCATCTATCCGGACATGGCCTTCGGCGGCGCGATGCATTCCTGCACAATCAGATTCCTGGGTTTCATCCCGGTCACCGTCAACGGCTGGCACGCGCTGTTCCATTTGATCAGCGGCCTCGCCGGACTGGTGATGGCGACGCGTCGCCCCCGCGCCGAGCTCTACACCTTGATCTTCGCGCCCTACTACCTGCTGGTCGCGGCGCTCGGTTTCGCCGGCGGCGACCACGTTCTGCATCTGATCGCGGTCGACACCTTCGGCAATGTCGTCCACACCATCGAGGGCTCGGCGCTGATGGTTGTCGGAGTTCTGGCCGCCCTGCGCCCGCGTGAGCGGCAACTCGGGGCGGCCTGAACCCGGGACGATCAGTCTTCGTGGCCTTCGCACCACTGATCGGCGGGCACCACGGCCTTCACCTCGGCGATGTGCTCGCCGCAACCGGACCAGGTCGTCTTGCCGCAGGACTCACACGGGACGGGCTGACACACAGGGCTTTCCTCTCTCGGGCAATCGATCGATGTTCGATCCATGGTGCCCGATGCCACCGACAGCATCGGTAGCGCCTCACCGAAGCGATGCGTCTGCCCTCGGATCCACCAGCCGGACCCCGGTGACCAGGGTCGGCTCGATGGCCACGATGGTGTCCATGACGCCGTCGATCCACGGTTGCAGCATCGCGTCGTAGCGGGCCAGCTCGCGCGGATCGGTGACCGTGCGGGCGATCCCGGTGACCACGACCGACCAGCCCAGCCGGGTTTGCGGATCGATGTCGTCGGCCTCGTAGGCGACCACGACCTCGGGCTCGGCGTGCACCGCGGAGGTGAGCCGGGAGGCCAGGCGGGTGCGCACGACCACCAGTTCGTCGTCGACGATGTGATTGACCGGGCGGATCGCCGGCAGGGCGTCGCGGGTGTAGACCACCCGGCCGAAAGGCACACCCGCCAGCAATCGCAGCGACTCGGACCGGGACAGATTCACCATGCTCCGGACGACCCGGTCGGATCGGACTCCGTTCATCAGGCTCACTCCCGTCTGCGCCGCGTACCCGTCTGTATTGCGCACCCATTGTGGTGAACAGGGCTCGTGAGTCCATGTCACCACCGAACCACCACGCCGCGACAGGCACGAATGTCCCGAACCGGCGCGGTCAGTGCCGGTCGTGCACCACCATGACCGGGCAGTCCGCGTGCTGGATCAGGAAATGCGCGGTGGAACCGAGCAACATGCCCGTGAACCCGCCGCGACCCCGGTTCCCGACGACCACCAGCTGCGCGTACTTGGACCATTCCCGCAGCTGGGCCGCCGCGCCGGAGAGGTAGATGCGCCGCTGCACCGTCACGTCCGGGTATTTCGCCGGCCAGCCCGCGAGGCGTTCGGCCAGCACCGATTCCTCGATGTCCTCCACGCCGTCGAGGGTCGGCGAGGGTTTCGCACCGGCATAGCGGCCCGCGTCCCAGTCGCTCCACACATGCAGGGCGATCAGGTCCACGCCGCGCTCGGATGCCTCGGCGAAGGCCGCCGCGATGGCGGGCTCGCTGACCGGACCGCAGTCGACGCCGACCACGACCGGGCCCGACTCGCGAACTCCGTCGTCCACCAACGGATCCGGGCGCACCACGATCACGGTGCCCGCGGCGTGGGCGGTCACCGACAGCAGCGTCGAGCCCAGGTGGGCGAGCGTGCCGAGGGTGCCGGTCGCGCCCAGCACCACCGCGTGGGCGCGGGCGCTGAGTTCGATCAGCGCTCCCGCGGCGGAATCCTCGTAGACGTGCGCGGACACCCGCAGGTCCGGATGGACCGCGAGCACGGTGTCGACGGCCTGCCGCACCAGCGCCCGGCCCCCGGACCGCAGCGCCTCGATGGCCTCGGGCACCACGGTCGCGTAGGGCCCGGCGACGGCGGCGGTGCCGACCAGGTCGAGCCCGTGCACGATCCGCAGTTCCCGGTCTCGGGCGGCCGCGAAATCGGCCGCCCAGTGCAGGGCCAGCCGGGCTCCCGCCGAGCCGTCCACCCCGACCACCACGCCGGCCGAGGCCAGCCGGTGCGGATCGTCGAATTCCAGTTCTGCCATGGCCTGCTCCCGCCGTGAGTTCGTTCGGGTCGTCGGACGACCCAATTCACCGTAGAAACCGCGGGGTTCCCGGCACTGCGGTCGATCGTCACCGACCCGGTGGTCCAAAGACCACCCGCGTTCAGGAACCGGGTGACACCTGCGGCACCGCGGTCAGCGCCTCGAAGCGCTCCATGATGCGGGCCGCGATCCCGGGGCGGGTCCCCGGGGTCTCCAGAGCCGCTGCCGCCGAGCACAATCCGAGCCGCACCGCGTCGCCGACCGAATAGCCGCGCGACAGGCCGACGGCGATGCCGCCGACCATGGCGTCCCCGGCCCCGATGCCGGTGCGCACCGTCACCTCGACCGGCGCGAACCATTCCTCGCCCACCGCGGTGGCCACCAGCGCGCCCTCGGCGCCCAGCGACAACACCACGATCTCCGCGATGCCCGCCGCGATCAGGCGGCGCACCGCCGCGACGCGGGCGGGTGCGTCGGGCAGCGGGTGGCCGACGTACTCCGCGAGCTCCCGCACGCTCGGTTTGATCAGATGGATGCCCTTGCGTATCGCCCGCAGCGGCGCGCCCGAGGTGTCCAGGATGAGCCGGGCGTCCATGGCGGCGAGCAGGTCCGCGACGGTCTGATAGAAGTCGGCCGGAGCACCGGGCGGCAGTGAGCCGCTGGCCACCACGTAGCGGGCGTCGCGCACCGCGCGCTCCAGCTCGACCAGGCACCGATGATGCTCCGGCGCGGTGGACCGAGGTCCGGGCAGCACGAAGCGGAACTGCTCGCCCGACACCGTGTCGGTCACCGAGAAGCTCTCCCGGGTGGCCCCTTCCACCGCGACCGGGCGGGCCGGGACCCCGGCGTCGCGCACCAACTGTTCCAGCAGCGCTCCGGCGGGACCGCCCGCGGGAAACACCGCCGTCACCGGCTCGCCCAGCGCGGCCACCGTGCGCGCCACATTGATGCCGCCGCCGCCCGGATCGAATCGCGGTGCGGTGCACCGGATCTTGTCGGTCGGATGGATGTGCTGCGCGGTGGTGGCGAGGTCGATCGCCGGATTCATGGTCAGCGTCACGATCGACATCGCCCGCCTCCTGGGTAGTGGGCAACGGCCCGTGGGTGTGATGGGTTTACGGTGTGGCGGTGAGGAAGTCGACGCAGGAGCGGATGGTCGACAGCCGCGGGTAGTCGTCCTCCTCGATACGGGCCCTACGCGCGGTCGAGAGCCGCTCGATGAAGGTCAGGAAGTCCAGGGAGTCCAGATCCAGTGCGCGGCGGATCGATTCGTGCTCGGATAGGGTCGCCAGTTCCGATTCCTCAGCGCAGCCGCGCAGGGCGGCGCGCACGATGGTGTCGGCGTCGGGGCGGGACAGGGTGGTGGCCATGGGGTTCACAGCTCCTCGGGGTGTTGCAGCAGATCGGACAGGGCGTGCAGGAGGCGGGCGCCGACCGCGCCGTCACTGGCGCGGTGGTCGGCGGCGAGGGTGGCGGTGACCTGTTCGCGGACGCCGAGCAGGCCGTCCACGGCGCAGGGGCGTTCGGTCACCGCACCGAAGCCCGCGATGGCCACCTGCGGGGCCGGGATGACGCCGAACACCGAATCCACGCCCAGATCACCGAGATTGGTGACGGTGATGGTGGCGGGCGCGGTGTCGGAGGAGCGCAGGCGCAGGGTGCGGGTGCGCTGCACCACGCCGCGCAGGGCCGCCATCATGGCGGGCGGGCCCAGGGTGTCGGCGGCGGGGATGGTCGGCACGATAATGCCGCCGCCGCGCAGCGAGACCACCACCCCGAGCGCCACCGTGTCGGCGGGACGGAATTCGTCATCGATCCAGTACCCGTTCATATCCGGGACCGCGCGCGCGGCCCGGGCCGTCGCGGTGAGCAGCAGCGCGGCGGGCAACAGGCGTTCGGTGATCGGCAGGCGCAGGTTCTGCACCCGCAGCCAGCGCATGGCGGCGGCCATGTCGATGGTGCTCGACAGGTAGTAGTGCGGCACCGTCCGTTTGGATTTCGTCATGGCGGCCGCGATGGTCCGGCGCATGGCCACCGGATCCCGTGGCGGCAGCTCGATGGCGGGCGCGCGCGGGCCGGATTCCGGCGTTGTCTGCCCGGCGGGCGCTGTGTCCCCGGCAGGTTCCGCGAGCCCGGTGGTCTCGGTGGGCGGGGCAGCCTTGCCGTTGGAGCGGTGTGCGACCGCCGCCCGCACATCGGCGGCCCGGATCGCACCATCCGGTCCGCTGCCGGTGACCGTGGACAGCTCCACACCCAGTTCGGCGGCCAGCCGCC
Organism: Nocardia seriolae NBRC 15557; assembly: GCF_007990715.1. Taxonomy (GTDB): domain Bacteria; phylum Actinomycetota; class Actinomycetes; order Mycobacteriales; family Mycobacteriaceae; genus Nocardia; species Nocardia seriolae. Next base: position 23,226 of record NZ_BJWY01000096.1, read on the forward strand.
TGGCATAGCCGGAGACCCGCAGCCGCGCGCCCGGCACACGTGCCACGGGCTGCCGGACGGCCGTGTCCCGATCCGCGACGGCGTGTTCCACATCCGAGCGGACGATCCGCCCGCCGGGCGCGGAGCCGTGCACGGTCGCCAGGTCGATACCGGCCTCGGCGGCGAGCTTGCGCACCAGCGGGGTCGTGCGCGAGGGCGGATGCACCAGATTCGCCACCGGCGCGGGCATCGGAGCGGGCGACACCACCTCGGGCACCGCGGTGGGCACGGCGATTTCGCTTGCCGGAGAAGGGGTTTCGGTGGCTGTCGCCTGCGCGCCGACGATCGTGGCCAGGGGTGTGCCGACAGGGACCGTTTCGCCTTCGGGCACGAGCAGTTCTCCGATGACGCCGCTCTCGAAGCACTCGACCTCGATGGCGGCCTTGGTGGTGTCCACCTCCGCGACCACGTCACCGGAGTGCACGGTGTCGCCCGGGTGGACCAGCCACTGCAACAGGGTGCCCTCGGTCATGTCCGCGCCCAGGGAGGGCATCACGAACGCGCCCAACTCAATCCACCGCCTTGCGGACCGCGGTCACGACCGCGTCGGGCTGCGGCAGGGCCGCCTCCTCGAGCTGGCGGGCGTAGGGAATCGGGACCTCGGCGGTGCAGACCCGCGCGATGGGCGCGTCGAGTTCGTAGTAGGCGTTCTCGGCCGCGCGCGCCGCGATCTCGGCGGAGACGCCCATGCTGCGCCAGCCCTCGTCCACGACCACCAGCCGGTGGGTGCGCGAAATCGATTCCAGCAGTGTGGTTTCGTCGAGCGGGCGCAGCGTGCGCAGGTCCAGGACCTCGGCGGAGATGCCGTCGGCGGCCAGCTGGTCGGCGGCGGCCTGGGCCACGTGCAGCGCGCCCCCGTAGGTGGCGAGGGTGACATCGGTGCCCGGCCGCCGGATGACCGCCCGGTCGATGTCGACCGCGCCCGCGTCGTCGGGGAGCTCGGATTCGAGGTTGTAGAGCGCGATCGGTTCGAAGATCAGCACCGGGTCGGGGTCCTGCAGCGCGGTCCACAGCATGCCGCGCGCGTCGGCGACGGTGGCCGCCGAGAGCACCTTCAGCCCGGGGATGTGCGCGTAGAACACCTCGAGACTGTGCGAATGCTGTGCCGCCAGTTGCCGTCCCGCGCCGGTGGCGATGCGGATCACCAGCGGCACCCCGAACTGCCCGCCCGACATGTGCCGCAGGGTGGCGGCATTGTTGAGGATCTGATCGAGGGCCAGGAGGCTGAAGTTCACGGTCATGATCTCCACGATCGGCCGCATGCCGCCCAAGGCCGCGCCGATGCCCGCGCCCACGAACGCCGATTCGCTCAGCGGAGTGTCACGGATGCGCTCGGGCCCGAATTCGTCGAGCAGGCCCCGGCTGACCCCGAAGCAGCCGCCGTACGCGCCGATGTCCTCGCCCATGAGGAATACGCGATCGTCACGGATCATGGCTTCCGGCAGTGCTTCTCGCACCGCTTCCCGATAGCTGGTCATGAGCGCTCCGCGTAGACGTGGCGGGTCAGGTCGGTGATCGGCTCGACCGGGGCGGCCTGGGCCGCGGCGATGGCCGCGTCGATCTCGGCGTCGGCGGCCGCTTCCAGGGCCGCCCGGTCGGCGTCGCCGAATTCCCCGGTGGCGGCGAGGTCCGCGACCAGGTGCTCGATGGGATCGCGCTGCTTCCAGTCCGCGATCTCGTCCTTGCTGCGGTACTTGGCGGCGTCGTACATCGAGTGCGCCCGGAACCGATAGGTGCGCAGTTCCAGGAAGCAGGGACCGCCGCCGGCCCGCATGGCTTCCACGGCCCGGCGGGTCGCTTCCGCGACCGCGACCGGGTCCATGCCGTCCACCGGCCAGGCGGCCACGCCGTAGCTCGCCGCGCGCAGGGCCAGATCGGTCATGGCGTGCTCGTGCTCGAGCGCGGTGCCCATGGCGTATCGGTTGTTCTCGCAGGCGAACAGCACCGGCAGCCGCCACAGCGCGGCCAGGTTCATGCACTCGTGGAATTCGCCCTCGGCTACCGCGCCGTCGCCGAACAGGCACACGGTGACCGCGTCGCGCTTGCGCATGGCGTCGGCCAGCGCGAGCCCGGTCGCCACCGGCATCCCGCCCGCGACAATGGCATTGCCGCCGAAGAAGCGGTGCTCGGCGTCGAACAGGTGCATGGACCCGCCGCGCCCGTGGCTGACCCCGGTGCTGCGCCCGAACATCTCGGCCATGATGGCCTCCATCGGAATGCCGCGCGCGATGGCGTGGCCGTGTTCGCGATAGGTCGAGACCACCGCGTCTCCGGGTGCGATGGTCCCCAGCAACCCGGCGGCGATGGCCTCCTCGCCGATGTAGAGGTGCAGGAAGCCGCGGATGGCCTCGGAACTGTAGAGGCGGACACAGCGCTCCTCGAAGCGCCGGATGCGAATCATGGTGCGTAACATGGTGATCCGCTCATCAACCGTCGCGGTGCCGGGCGCGGCCACCGGTACGGGTGCGGACTCGGATGTGGGCGCGGGCGCGGAGGGCTGCTTCTTGCGCCCGCCGTCGCTGCGCCGGCGCGGACCTGCCGTCGGTGCCCCGGTGCGCCGGGCCGCGGGGGTCACGAGACCGTCTCCAGCGTCGAGACGTCGCCCTCGGGAAGTCCGAGTTCGCGGGCCTTGAGCAGTCGCCGCATCACCTTGCCGCTGCGGGTGTGAGGCAGGGATTCGGCGAACACGATCTGCTTGGGCGCGACCGCGCCCAGCTGGCGCCGCCCGAAGGCGAGCAGTTCGTCGTGCAGCCGGGTGGTCGGCTCGAATCCGTTGTGCAGCAGGACGAAAGCCTTGACCAGCTCGCCCGCCACCGGGTCGGGGGTGCCGATCACGCCCGCCTCGGCCACCGCCGGATGCGCCATCAGGGCGCTCTCGACCTCGAACGGGCCTACCAGGTGGCCCGCCGATTTGATCACGTCGTCGGCGCGGCCGACGAACCAGAAGTAGCCGTCGTCGTCGCGGCGGGCCAGGTCGCCCGACAGGTACCAGCCGTCGGCGAAAGCCTTTGCGTACCTGGCCGGTTCGTTCCAGTAACCGCGGAACATCGAGGGCCAGCCGACCCGCACCGCGAGCTCGCCGACCTCGCCGTCGGCGGCCGGGGTGACCTGACCGTCGGTCACCGCGGCCCGCCCGTCCGCGCCGCGGCGCAGCACGGTGGCCTCGATGCCGGGCAGGGGGCGGCCCATGGAGCCGGGCCGGATATCGGCGGAGGCCAGGTTGGCGATCATGATCGAGCCGGTCTCGGTCTGCCACCAATTGTCGTGTGCCGGAAGGCCGAGCACCCGATCGGTCCACTCCACCGCCTCCGGATTCAACGGCTAGCCGACGCTGGCCACGAACCGCAGCCGCGACAGGTCGGTGCCCTCGGGCAGTTCGTCGCCGTAGCGCATGAGCATGCGCAGCGCGGTGGGCGCGGTGTACCAGACCGCCACCTGCTCCTCGGTGAGCACGCGATACCAGCGGCGGGCGTCGAATTCGTCCTCGTCGCAGATCAGGGTGGCGCCCAGCGCGAACGGCGCGATCACCCCGTAGGACATGCCGGTCACCCAGCCGGGATCGGCCGTGCACCAGTAGATGTCACCGGGGCGCAGGTCCAGCGCGTTGCGGGCGCTGATCTCGTGGGCCAGCACCGCGCCGTGCACGTGCACCGCGCCCTTGGGGGTGCCGGTGGTGCCGCTGGTGAAGTGCAGGATCGCCGGATCCTCGGCTTGCGTGTGCACGATGGGGAATTCGGCGTCGGCGGTGGCCATGGCCAAGGTCAGGTCGACGGTGTCGTCGAGCGGCTCGGCCTCGATGTCGGCGTCGGTGACGATGACATGGTTCAGGGCGGGCAGCTGTGCCCGGTGCGGCGCGACCTTGCGCCGGTACATGCCGACCGTGGTGATCAGGGTGCTCGCGCCGGAGATGGTCAGCCGCTGCCGCACCGGTTCCGGGCCGAAGGCCGAGAACAGCGGCACCACAACGCATCCGGCCTTCCACGCGCCTAGGATCGCCACATACAGTTCGGGGGTGCGCCCGAGCAGCGTGCACACCCGCTCACCGCGCCGCACGCCCAGCGTGCGCAGCACATTGGCGAATCTGTCGCTCAGCGAGGCGAGTTCGGCGTAGGTGAGGGTGACGCGCTGGCCGTCGGCGCCGCGCCAGCGCACCGCGGGCGCGTCGGCCAGCGGGGTGCCCAGGTGCCGGTCCACGGCCCGGTAGGCGATATTGATGCCGCCGTCCGGTTGCGGCGGGACAGCCGAACGCGCGGCCGCCCAGGTGAATTCGCGGTAGGCCGGTTGATAGTCGGTGAGATTGGCCGCCGCTCGCTCGGCCGGGGTCTTCTCGATGGTCTCCCAGCGTGCGGGTTCGGTGCCGGGCACGCGTTCGGTTCCTGTGGTTCGCATCACGCCTCCTGTATCCAGTCAACGACGCCGCGACGGTGATCGGCAGGGCGCAAAGGCCACCGCGCCGGGGACCTCGGTCCCCCATGACCGGGCACGACTCCTCTGACGCCACCGATCCACCGCGGGCAGGCTCGGGCCATGAGCCATCACACCGATCCCTTCGCCGCGCCCGTCCACACCGCGCACACCTGGCTGGCGACCATCGCCGAACGCCTGGAGACCGAGGACCGCATCTACGCGCACAAGGCCATGCGCGCCTGGCTGCACACGGTCCGCGACCGGCTCGGCGTCAATGCCGCCGCGCACCTGAGCGCCCAACTGCCGGAGGTGCTGCGCGGCATCTTCTACGAGGGCTGGATTCCCGCGCACGTGCCGGTGCACCACGACGCGGCCTCGTTCGTCGGACAGTTCGCCCGCGAGGCCGGGGTCGCGCCGGACGTGGTGCCGGAGCTGGCGGGCGCGGTGACCGACGCCTTCGCCGAGCTGTTCTCCCCCGGCCAGCTCGACCACGTCCTGGCCCAGGTCCCGGTGCGGCTGCGCATGCTGCTGCTGGGCACCGACTTCGCCGAGGTGCTCGCCGGAGCCGGAGTGTTCACGCCGCCCGCGGAGATGTCGGACCTCGAACAGCGGGTGCACGCGCTCGCCGATGCCGTCAACGCGCTCACCCGCGGCCTCGAGACCCCGCCCGGCGGCCAATTCGATGCCGAGGCACAGAGTTCGGCCGCCGCCCACGCGCACCGCATCCTCCAGGCCGAGGGCCTCACCCGCCCGCCGGTCCAATCTCGTTGACGGCGGCACGCGTCGCACCCGCCCCGGCGATCGGGGCGGGTGCGATCGCGGATCTCAGCAGCGGACTCCGGTGACGGCAAAGCGCTCCACCTCCGCGATGTGCCCGCCCGTGGACACCGCGAGGGTCAGCGTGGCGGGGCAGTCGGCCGCGAACGGCAGCGTCGCCGTCCACGGGGTGTCGGTTCCGCCCGCCGGAATCCCGGTGACCTCGCCCAGCGGCCGATCGTGGCCGAGGCCGAGAATCCGCACGCGCAGGCTCTCGTCCACGCCGGTGATCTTGCCGCCCACCGTGACCGGGGTGCGGACCGTCGCGCCGTAGGCCGGGGTGGTCAGGGACAGGGTGGCGTCCTGACTGCCCACCACCTCCCAGGGCTTCTCGTTCGCGGCCCCCTCCCCGATCCGGGCCAGATGCAGGACCGCCGCGACCGCCGCCACGCCGTTGGTATTGTCGAAACCCACACTCACCCAGGCCTGTTCGCCCTGGGTCGACACCTTCACGACCTTGTCCACGCCGCTGTAGCCCAGATACTGCCGGGTGAACATCTGCGCGATCTCCCCGGCGTCGAGGTGCCAGGGCTGATGGCCGCCCGGGTTGGCCTCGCGCTGCCAGGCGATCGCCTGCCCCACGCTGCCGAAGGGCCACAGCGGCTGGTAGCCGAAATCGGTGGCGGGCGCGGAGGTCGGTGTGGTCGCGGACGGCACCGGCGACCCCGGTATGGATGCCCCGGCCGATGCCGTCGGGGATGGGGAGCCGGACCGGTCCGCGGAGCCGTGCCGGTCCTCGCGCGTGACCGCGAAGAGCACCGCCGCCGCGGCCAGGATGACCGCGACGACGGCGATTCCGATGGCCACTACCGAACGGCGCTGCGCCGGTGGTGTTTCGGCGTTCATCTACTACCTTCGCTGTTCGTGGTGGCTTCAGGCTACGCCGGTGACCGTCCGCACCGCGCCGGTGGCCGGGAGCACCGAGGCGATGGCGGGGCGCACCGAGGTGATGGCGGGAGCCGCGGCGCGATCGAGCACACGCAGGTACAGCGCCACATGGTCGCGGGCCATCCGTTCCAGGCTGAAACGGCGTTCCGCGGCGGCACGGCAGTCCCGGTGGTCGAGGTCGGGGATGCGCTCGATCGCCTCCAGCATGGAATCGCGGTCCGCGCACAGGAATCCGGTACGGCCGGGATCGACGATCTTCGGGGCCGCGCCCTTGGGGAAGGCGAGCACCGGGGTGCCGCAGGCCAGGGCCTCGGCCATGACCAGTCCGAACGGCTCGGGCCAGTCGATCGGATTGAGCAGCGCGTCGGCCGATCGCAGCAGCCGCACCCGCTCGTGGACCCCGAGTTCCTGGGGTTCGGGATCGTCCGGGCCCAGCAGCGGGCGGACCTCCCGCTCGTAGAACTCGCGTTCCTCGGCTTCCCGGATCTTGCTGACCAGCACCAGTTTCCGGCCGGCGGCGCGGGCGAACTCGACGGCCCGGTGCGCACCCTTGGCCGCGCACATCCGCCCGATCCACATCAGGTAGCCGCCGCCTCCCGGACCGTAGCGATAGGTGTCCAGGTCGATGCCGTGGTGGATGACCGTGTCGATGGGGATCGGGGCTCCGAAACGCGTCTGCGCGTAGGAGATCGCCACCACCGTGACGCGGTCGGCGAAGGAGGCGATATTGCGGGCGTTCATCGGATCGAACGGGCCGTGGCAGGTGCTGACCACGGGCGAGCCGTCCGGGCGCGGGCCGATCAGCGGGCCCAGGGCGGTGTGGTCGTGGATGATGTCGACGTCGGAGAGTTCCTCGTAGGCGGCCAGCACGTGCGCCGCCTCGGGCACCGCCACCCCGATGGGGCTGAACGGCCTGTCGTAGAGATGGGATTTCGGTACCGGGCAGGTCGATTCGCCGACGGTGAACAGGCGCACGTCGTGTCCGAGCGCGGCCAGGCCGCGGGCCAGATTGTCGACGACGGCCTCGGTGCCGCCGTAGGCCGGCGGCGGGACGGGAACCCAGGGCGGAGCTATCAATCCGATGCGCACAGCGTCTCCTTCGCTAAGGCGGCTCGGTGTGATTCACGGCCTAATAC
>NZ_BJWY01000097.1 GCF_007990715.1 Nocardia seriolae NBRC 15557
GTGTGCCCGCAGGATCAGATGGCGATGGTTCCGCGGCGGCTTGAATTACCAAGCGCGGGAACCACTGCTGTGGATAGGCACCCAGAGCCAACAGGCCCGCAACGGTTGGCACTCCGTCTGCGTCCATAGCTCCTGCGCGGCGCAGCATCTCGTCGCCTTCGAAACGTCCGAGTCCGCGGCGATCTCGCAGTCGCACGGTGCGGGCGAAATCGTCGACGAGTTCGTTGTCGAGGTCCTCCCTGGTTGCCCCTGGAACGATCTTGCGGTCGAAGTGCGGGGGCTGTCGCGATGCGAGGAACGCCTGCTCTTCGAGGTCGGACATTCGAAAGTCGCCGTCGTACCCTCGCAGATAGGCGGGTCCGCCGACAGTAGTCCGGCACGGTTTGGCGGATGGATCGCACTCGTGCACGACGGCGACGATCACCGCTACGCCCTCTACCGTTCCGTCCTCGATCGCAAGTTGTACCGGTGGAACGAGTGAGCGGGCTTTCTTGGCAAGTCCTTGTTTCAGGGTCTGTGGGTCCGCCAATTCGACTGGGCGGAACCCGTCGCGTTCGTCCAGGCCCAGGATGATGATCCCCCGCCAGGTCGGTTGGCGAGTGCCGACAAGGTTGAGGTCAACGAATCTGGTAGGCCGCCTGCTGCGGACTTGACCTCGATGTCTGTCGAGTCGCCGCCCGTTACGCGCAGGTCGGAGAGCAGCGTCGCCAGGTCGGGCGTCATACGGAAAACGATACTCAAATGTCCGCTAAATGGGACTGAATTGTCCGCGTAGTCAGTGCGTTTTCGTGGTCGATCGGCTGCAGCGAAAGGCCGCCCGCATCCGAAGATGTGGGCGGCCTTCCTGTTTCGGCTGTGCCGGGAACCCCTAGCGCGTGAAGAGCAGGGCGCGCTTGACTTCCTGGATCGCCTTGGTGACCTCGATGCCGCGGGGGCAGGCGTCGGTGCAGTTGAAGGTGGTGCGGCAGCGCCAGACGCCCTCGACGTCGTTGAGGATGTCGAGGCGCTCGCGGGCGCCCTCGTCACGGCTGTCGAAGATGAAGCGGTGCGCGTTCACGATCGCGGCCGGGCCGAAGTAGCTGCCGTCGCTCCAGTACACGGGGCAGGAGGTGGTGCAGCAGGCGCACAGGATGCACTTGGTGGTGTCATCGAAACGGGCGCGGTCGTGCTGGGACTGGATGCGCTCGTAGGTGGGCTCGTTGCCCTTCGTGATCAAGTACGGCTTGACCGCCTTGAACGCGTCGAAGAACGGCTCCATGTCGACGATGAGGTCCTTCTCCACGGGCAGGCCGCGGATCGGCTCGACGGTCATGGTGAGGGCCTTGTCGCCCTTGGGCAGCAGGTCCTTCATCAGCACCTTGCAGGCCAGCCGGTTGACGCCGTTGATGCGCATGGCGTCCGAGCCGCACACCCCGTGGGCGCAGGAGCGCCGGAAGGTGAGCGTGCCGTCCAGGTAGGACTTGATGTAGATGAGCACGTTCAGGAAGCGGTCGGTGGGCAGCACCGGCACCTGGCACTCGTCCCAGTGATTGCCCAGGCCGTCCTCCGGGTTGAACCGCGCCACCTTGACGGTGATCATCACCGAACCGTTCGGCACCGGAGCGGGCTTCTGCGGAGCAGCCTTGTCGAGTGTGGCAGTCATCAGTACTTACGCTCCATCGGCTCGTAGCGGGTCTGCACCACCGGCTTGTAGTCGAGCCGGATCTCGGAGATCAGCTCCGGTCCCGTCTTGTACGCCATGGTGTGGCGCATGTAGTTGGTGTCGTCGCGGTCCGGGTAGTCCTCGCGGGCGTGGCCGCCGCGCGATTCCTTGCGGTTGAGCGCGCCCACCACGGTGACCTCGGCCAGTTCCAGCAGGAAGCCCAGCTCGACGGCCTCGAGCAGATCGCTGTTGTAGCGCATGCCCTTGTCCTGCACGGTGACTCGCGCGTACCGCTCCTTGAAGGAGTGGATGTCGGCGAGCACCTTCTTGAGGGTGTCCTCGGTGCGGAACACACCCGCGTTGGCGTCCATGGTCGCCTGCAGCTCGGTGCGGATGTCGGCGACGCGCTCGTTGCCGTGATCCGACAGCATCAGGGCCAGCCAGTCCTGCACCATCTGGGCCGGGTTCTCCGGCATGTCCACGAACTCGGCGCGCTGGGCGTACTCGGCGGCGGCGATGCCCGAGCGACGGCCGAACACGTTGATGTCCAGCAGCGAGTTGGTGCCCAGCCGGTTCGCGCCGTGCACAGAGACGCAGGCGCACTCACCGGCGGCGTACAGGCCCGGCACGATGTCGGTGTTATTGCGCAGCACCTCACCACGGATGCGGGTCGGGATGCCGCCCATCACGTAGTGGCAGGTCGGCATGACCGGCACCGGCTCCTTCACCGGGTCCACACCGAGGTAGGTGCGGGCGAATTCGGTGATGTCGGGCAGCTTCTCCTCGAGCACGTCCTCGCCGAGGTGGGTCACGTCGATGTAGACATAATCCTTGTTCGGGCCACCGCCGCGCCCTTCGGCTACCTCGAGCACCATGGACCGGGCGACGATGTCGCGCGGCGCGAGGTCCTTGATGGTGGGGGCGTAGCGCTCCATGAACCGCTCACCGGACTCGTTGCGCAGGATTCCGCCCTCGCCGCGCACGGCTTCCGAGATCAGGATGCCCAGACCCGCGAGACCCGTCGGGTGGAACTGGTGGAACTCCATGTCCTCCAGGGGAAGTCCCTTACGGAACACGATCGCCATACCGTCGCCGGTCAGCGTGTGCGCGTTGGAGGTGGTCTTGTACATGCGGCCCGAACCACCCGTGGCGAAGATGATCGCCTTGGCGTGGAAGACGTGGATGGTGCCGGTGGCCAGCTCGTAGGCGACCACGCCGGTGGCGACCGGGCCGCGCTCGGTGTCGCTCATGACCAGGTCGAGCACGTAGAACTCGTTGAAGAACTCCACGTCGTGCTTGACGCAGTTCTGGTACAGCGTCTGCAGGATCATGTGGCCGGTGCGGTCGGCGGCGTAGCACGCGCGCCGGACCGGGGCCTTGCCGTGGTCACGGGTGTGGCCGCCGAAGCGCCGCTGATCGACCTTGCCCTCGGGCGTGCGGTTGAACGGCAGGCCCATCTTCTCCAGGTCGAGCACGGCGTCGATGGCCTCCTTGGCCATGATCTCCGCGGCGTCCTGGTCGACCAGGTAGTCACCACCCTTGACGGTGTCGAAGGTGTGCCACTCCCAGTTGTCCTCTTCGACATTCGCCAGCGCGGCGCACATGCCACCCTGCGCCGCACCGGTGTGCGAGCGGGTCGGGTACAGCTTGGTGAGCACGGCGGTGCGGGCCCGGGGACCGGCCTCGATCGCCGCACGCATTCCAGCGCCACCGGCACCGACGATCACGACGTCGTAGCGGTGTTCCTGAATCGGTCGGGATTCACTCATTCGAGGTGGCCTGTCCTTAACTGATGTTGGGGTCGAAGGTGAAGATCACGTAGGTGCCGGTGACCATGATCAGGAGCATGGAGACGACCAGCAGGGTCTTCAGCCAGAAGCGGGTGGAGTCCTTGCGCGCGTAGTCGTCGATGACGGTGCGGACACCGTTGCCGCCGTGCAGCTGCGCCAGCCACAGCATGGTCAGATCCCAGATCTGCCAGAACGGGGAGGACCAGCGGCCCGCGACGAACGCGAAGTTGAGCCGGTGCACGCCGCCGTCCAGCATCAGCATGATCGACATGTGGCCGATGACCAGGATGACCAGCAGCAGGCCGGAGAAGCGCATGAAGATCCAGGCGTACTTCTCGAAGTTGTTGCCGCCGAGGCGGCGCGGCGCGCGGGGGGCGTCGAGCGAGGCGGGGCGGTGGTAGGACTTGCCGAGAACGGGTGCGGTCATGCCTCAACCTCGCTAGCGCTCGCTTGCGGCATGCCCGCAATAGCGGCTGTGTTCATTTGACGTTCGCTTCGCTCACTCATGTCGGCTCTCAATTCGTCAGCAGGTAGAAGAACTGGCGGCCGATCCCGGCGCCGGCGACGAGGATCCAGATCGCGAGCACGATCCAGAGCATCTGCCGCTGGTAGCGGGGGCCCTGCGACCAGAAGTCGACGAGGATGATGCGAATGCCGTTGAACGCGTGGAACAGCACGCAGACGACGAGACCCATCTCCATCAGGGCGACGATGGGGGTCTTGTACGTCTCGATCGCGCGGTCGTAGCTGTCCGGGCTGACGCGCACCAACGCGGTATCCAGGACGTGGACGAAAAGGAAGAAGAAGATCGTCACGCCGGTGATGCGGTGCAGCGCCCAGGACCACATGCCGGGGTCGCCTCGGTACAGGGTCCGCTTCGGCTTGGCCGGAGCTTCTAGCGTGGTCATAGAGTGCGGTGCCTCCAACGTCGTTGATGGACCCGGTCAGATCCGGCGCGGAGCCTTAGGACTGTCGAAACCACCTGCTCACAAGCGGAATCAACATCCGGTGGCAGTGCTACAGGCCCGCTGTCGGGAACCTGAACCGATCTGTCGTGAACTCTAAACCCAGCTTTGAGGGGGAACTAATTCGGCGTGCCGCTCGTTGGACCAAATTGTTGTGAGTTAGGTTTGCCTTTCCTGATTTCCGCGACCAGGCAGAACGGTTATCACGCGGGTACGGTCACGTCCATAGGAGGATGGTCCGAAATGTCGGAAATTGACTGGAAAGCCCTGCGTTACAAGGCTTTTGAAGTTATGCAAGAGGCGTATGCCCCTTACTCCCGATTCCCCGTCGGAGCCGCGGCTCTCACCGCCGATGACCGGGTGGTGAGCGGCTGCAATGTGGAAAATATCTCATACGGGTTGGGCCTCTGCGCCGAATGTGTACTGGTCGGTAACTTGATTTCGACCGGTGGTGGCCGCCTCCGCGCGGTCTCGGTCTGCGACTCCCGCGGGGCCGTGCTCATGCCCTGCGGGCGCTGCCGCCAGATCCTGCTCGAGCACGGCGGCGGCGAGTTGCTCGTAGATCACCACAAGGGTGCCGTGCCGCTGGACGCCTTGCTGCCGGACTCCTTCGGCCCCGGCGACCTCAGCGCCGGGCAGCTCTGAGAGCGATATCGATCGGCTATCGTCCCTGATCTTCGTGGCGCACGCGGTTTTACATGGAAAGGCCCGGGTATGCGTGCCAGGGTGGAATACGTGACGGTGCACTCGGCGGTGGACGTGATTCGGGCCAAGCGCGACGGTGGCGAGCTCAGCGACGCGCAGATCGATTGGGTGGTGGACGCGTTCACGCGCGGGGAGGTGGCCGACGAGCAGATGTCGGCGCTGGCCATGGCCATCGTGTGGCGCGGCATGACCCGGCGCGAGACCGCGCGCTGGACCCGCGCGATGATCGACTCCGGGAAGCGGCTGGACTTCACCGATCTGGGGCGGCCCACCGTGGACAAGCACTCCACCGGCGGCGTCGGCGACAAGATCACGCTGCCGCTCTCGCCGCTGGTCGCCGCCTGCGGGGCCGCCGTGCCGCAGCTGTCCGGGCGCGGATTGGGTCACACCGGAGGCACTCTGGACAAGCTGGAGGCGATACCCGGCTGGCAGGCCGACATTCCGGCCGACCGGATGCGGGAGATCCTGGCGGATCCCGCGATCGGGGCCGTGGTGTGCGCGGCCGGGGCCGACCTCGCGCCCGCCGACAAACGGCTCTACGCGCTGCGTGACGTGACCGGGACCGTGGAATCCATCCCCCTGATCGCCAGCTCCATCATGAGCAAGAAGATCGCCGAGGGCACCGGGGCGCTGGTGCTCGACGTCAAGGTCGGGCGCGGGGCCTTCCTGAAGGAACTGCCCCAGGCGCGCGAACTCGCCACCGCCATGGTCGAACTCGGCACCGACGCGGGCGTGCGGACGGTGGCGCTGCTCACCGCCATGGACACCCCGCTCGGGCACACCGCCGGAAATGCCCTGGAGGTCTGCGAATCCCTCGACGTGCTGGCGGGCGGCGGACCCTCCGATGTCGTCGACCTCACCCTGGCCCTGGCCCGGGAGATGCTGGCGCAGGCCGGAATCACCGATATCGATCCGGCCGACGCGCTGGCCGACGGCCGGGCCATGGACCACTGGCGGGCCATGGTGCGGGCCCAGGGCGGTGACCCGGACGCGCCACTGCCGCAAGCCCGCCATACCGAAATCCTGCGCGCCCCGGCCTCGGGCACGCTCATCCGTCTCGCCGCCCTCGACGTGGGGCTGGCCGCCTGGCGGCTCGGGGCGGGCCAGGCCCGGCAGGGCGATCCGGTGCAGGCCGGTGCGGGCATCGAAATGCATGCCAAGCCAGGCGATTCCATCACCGGGGGTCAGCCGTTGCTCACCCTGCACACCGATACCCCCGAGGCTTTCCCGGCGGCGCTGGAACTGTTGCGCGACGCGTTCACCATCTCCGACGGCGACAGCGCGCCGCCGCAGCCGCTGGTGCTGGAGCGCATCACCGCCTGACCCGCCGCGCCGAACCGGCCTAGCCTGGGGATGGTGAAGCACAGAAACGATTTCCGGGGCCGGGCAGCGCTCGCCGCGGGGTTCGGTGCGGTCGCCGTCCTCCTGTCGGTCGGTGCCGTCGCGCAGGCCTCGCCGGGTGAGAATCAGCAGCCGTCCAATCCGTCCGGCTCCTACTCCCTCTCGCGTGACGACTCCGCCAAGCCCAGCGCGCACCCGAAGGCCAAGCCGGATCCCATCTACAGCAGCTGCGAGCAGGTGTGGGAACAGGGCAAGGGCCCCATCTACCAGGGCCAGCCGGGCTATTCGTCCTACCTCGACCCGAACGGGACGGGCGTCGCCTGCAACCGCTGACCGGCGCCCGCGGTCCGCACGGGGTCCGCTAGGTGACGGAAACCTACCGGTCAGCAACGTGAGGGCAACGACATGCCGAACTGTCGGGTGACTCGCATCAACCGCCCTGCCGCAGAACGGGAATGCGGCTAACGTTGCTACATGACTGGACCGACGCCCCTCACTCTCGCCTCGATCCGCCAGGCTCCGAAGGCGGTCCTGCACGATCACCTGGACGGCGGGCTGCGGCCCGCGACCGTGCTGGAGCTGGCCAATGCCTGCGGCTACGACCAGCTACCGGCAGGCGATGCCGAAACCCTGGCGAACTGGTTCCGGGACGCGGCCGACAGCGGATCGCTCGAGCGCTATCTGGAAACCTTCGCCCACACCGTGGCCGTCATGCAGACCCCCGAGGGCCTGCGCCGGGTGGCCCGCGAATGCGCCGAGGATCTCGCCGCCGACGGCGTCGTCTACGCCGAGGTGCGGTTCGCGCCCGAACAGCACCTCGAGGCCGGGCTCACCCTCGACGAGGTGGTCGAGCACACCATCGCCGGATTCCGCGAGGGCGAGGCGCTCGCCGCCGCCGCGGGCACCCCGATCAAGATGGTCTGCCTGCTCACCGCCATGCGGCACGCGGCCCGTTCCCGCGAGATCGCCGAACTCACCGTGCGCTGGCGCGATCGCGGCGTCGGCGGCTTCGATATCGCCGGCGCGGAGGCGGGGTTCCCGCCCAGCCGCCACCTCGACGCCTTCGACTACATGCGGGCCAACCTGGCGCACTTCACGATTCACGCGGGCGAGGCCTTCGGCCTGCCCTCCATCCAGGAGGCCGTCGCCTTCTGCGGCTGCGAACGCCTGGGCCACGGCGTCCGCATCACCGACGACATCACCGACTCCGCCGACGGCCCCAAGCTCGGCGTGGTCGCGAATTACGTTCGGGACCTGCGCATTCCGCTCGAGCTCTGTCCGTCCTCCAACGTCCAGACCGGCGCGGTGCCCTCGCTCGACAAGCACCCCTTCGATCTGCTGGCCCGGCTGCGCTTCCGCGTCACGGTCAATACCGACAACCGCCTGATGAGCGACACCACCATGAGCAAGGAAATGTTCAAGCTGGCACAGACTTTCGGCTACGGCTGGAGCGACCTGGAACGCTTCACCATCAACGCCATGAAGTCCGCCTTCATCCCGTTCCCGGAGCGCCTGCGCCTGATCGACGAGGTGATCAAGCCCGGTTACGCGGTACTGCTGGGATAGCTCGTCCCGGAAACGATTCGGGCCGCACCCGAGTGGGTGCGGCCCGAATCATGTCTCAGGTCATGCCTTTACGAGGCGGGCCTCGAAGGCGACCTCGAGCGCCTTCCAGGACTCCGACTCGGCGGCGAACGGCGGGTTCGGGGCCATCCGGGACGGGTCGGGGTTGAGCAGGTAGGAGACGTACCAGCCCAGTGGCTTGGAGACCGCCAGGGCCGACTCCACGGCGTCATCCTCGGCGTAATCGGCTGCGTCGGTGAACAATTCCACTGCCAGGTCGAGCTGATCGGTGTCGACGGACTTGGGGCCTGCCGCCAGATCCTCGGCGATGCCGGGCAGGACGTAGACGTTCTCCTCGTCGACCTCGACGTCCAGGGAGCCGTCCACGGCGGCGGTCTGCACCTCGCCGTAGGTGCTGACCCGGGCCAGGTCGTGGTCGTGGTCGTCGGCCAGGTAGCGGGCCAGGGCGCGCTCGGAGCCGAAGACCGTGATCGAGCCCTCCTTGCCGAGGAAGATGGGCTCGTCGTCGACGTAGCAGCGCAGCGTGTAGAAGGTGCCGTCGGAGGTGACGATCTGGACCGGGTCGATGCCGACCTCGTGCCAGAAGGACAGCTCCTCGTCTTCGTCGTCCTCTTCGTCGTCCAGGTCGACGGCCTCGATCTCGTCGTCGTCGCTGTCGGCGGCGTCCTCGGCGTCGACGATGTTCTCCTGCGCGGCAAGCAGTTCCGCCTCCGCCACCGAGACCGCGTCGGCGTCCACCTCCGGAATCGTCACCACCGAGTCGATGGCGTCGATGACGGCTTCCCAGTCCTTGGCGATGGCCGCGCCGATCTGGTCCCAGAGTTCCTCGCCCTCGCGGCCCTCGAAGGCGCTCACGCCGCCGGGCAGCGCGCCCAGCACCGGGTGCGAGCCGAAGAACTTGGTGACGGTGTCGAGTTCGCACACGTCGCCGAGATTGCGGACCATCTCGAGGGTCTCCTCGAGCTCGGAGACCACCTCCGGATCCGGGTCGTCGGCGGCCAGCTCGGGCACGCCGACCAGATCGAAGACGTACTGCTCCTCGGGCTCCAGTTCGGCCGCCGAGAGACCCGCGATGATCTTCCAGGCCGGATGATCCACCAGATCGTTGTCGGAGTTGGTGCGAATGAACGCAGCCAGCTCCGCGACGGACTCGAAACCGTAGAGGTCTTCCTCGTGACCGAGGAATGCCTGCCACTCATCGTCACCGTCTCGCCAGCGGGGTGCCCAGAGGGTGACAAGATCGCCTTTGGTCAGGCCGAGCGCGATCGGGACGATGTCTCCAGAAGCCATGACGGGAAGCCTATCCAGTCGTCGCGTCAGGCACTATCCGGGTCGGCCACAACGTTTCTTGAAATCAGGGAGTCGTTCAATCTCGCAACGATTCGGGAGCGCTGGACCGTCGCCTCCAGGGCCGCCTGCTGACACGCCCAGAGAATCAGGCGCGACACCTCGACCGGGGAACGCGTGGTCATGGACTCGGCCAGCCACAGACCGGTCAGCGCGCCGTCGGCGTCCACCTCCGCGGTGACCGAGCGGTCCTCGGCGGTGAACCGCGCCCGGACCTGCGACAGGCCCTGCAGGGTCGCCTCCAGCGTCTCGAGCTGCCGGTTCACGCGCTCGAGCAGGGCATCCATTTCGGCAGTCATGTGAGCTCCTTCCGGGACGGGGGCGGAGTACCCGCGTCGCGGCGACCCGATCAAGGTCGGCGCATCCAACTGGTCTGTCCGGTATCGGCGTCGTCGAGCCGATCCAATTCGTCCACCGCCGCCTGCCGGGTGGGCAGGCCCAGCCGATCCAGCATGGCCTCGGGCACCCCCGCCTCGGCCAGCTGCTCGCGCCGCCGCGAGCGGGCCACGATCGCCGAACGCTTGGTCAGGCGCAGGATCTCGTCGGCGAGAGCCTGTGCGCCGTACCGGTATTCACCCCGCTCGAACTGCAGCTCCACCGGCATCCCCTGATCCGTCGCGCGCACCGTGACGGTGCCCGCCCGATTGCTCGACGCCGCCGTCGTCACCGGCGGTACCTGCGGCGCACTCATGCTGCCTCCTTGTCGGCATGAACGGGGCCCTCCGTGGTTACGCTGTGCTGCCTCCTCCGGGCCTGACCGTTCATGCCGTCGGCCTGTAGAAACCGAGAAAGCGCATGCCCGAGTTCTCCGTTCGTATCGGTCCGATCGGGACGGGCTCGCCCGCCTCCACCAACTCGCCGTTCCCGACCACCATCGCGACGTGGCCGTCCCACACCGCAAGATCCCCGGGCATCAAGTCCCCTGGACCGACCCGCTGATGCCCGTACCCCTGCTCCTGCGCCAACCTGGGCAGCGAAACCCCCGCCTGCCCATACGCCCACTGTGTCAGACCACTGCAATCCATCCCCACCCCGGGCGCCTCCCCACCCCACACATACGGTGTCCCGATCGCCGACAAAGCGCTGCGCACCGCATCCGCGGCCCGCACATTCGGCGCGACGACCGTGCTCCCATCCGGCAACGTCACCTTCACCCCGCCCGACTGCGGACGGGCGAGGTGCGAATCATGGCCACGATCAATCGCCTTCGGGGCCGTCGTGGTGTTCGGGGGATTCGTGGTCTGTGCGGGCGGCGTCCGAGGGGATGCCACCGCCGCGGGTGTCATCATGAGCCCGCCCACGGACGACAGCCCGGACCCGAGTGCCGAGCCACCGTCCGCGATCGCATCACCGGCCGCGGCGAGCGTCGTGCCCGCCCGGTGCACCCCGGCGTCGAGTGGCGCGCTCGCCGCCGGAACCACCGCCGCGTCCCCGAACCCGGTCGCCGCGGGCGAAACCACGGCGGGTGCGGGTGTCCGGTCGGCCAATTCGTTCATGGCGGCCGTCTCACCCTCCAACTCCGCGCGCACCCGCTCGGCCACCCGCAACGCCCGCCCGACGTGGTCGATCGCCGACCCCACGAGGGCGGTCAGCGCCGCCGGGGTGACCCCGCCCGCCGTCAACCCCTCGGCCTCCGCCGTGAACGACCGCAGGATCTCCTCGATCTCCCGCTGCCCGCCGCCGATCTCCGCATCCGCCCGCTCGACAATGTCCGCCATCGCGCGCCCGCGCTCGGAAGCCGTTGCCGCCGTGGTCTGCCCCCGCAACGCCGCATCCAACGCCGCATCCCCGGCCCGCCCCCGAAACGCGTCATACATCCGATCCACATTCGACCGGCCGGCCAGTTGCACCTCGTCGACCGCGGCCGATGTCTCCCGCAGCGTCGCGGCCGCGGATCCGGCGTCCCCTTCCCCGAAACTGGCGAGCAGTCCGATGATCGGCTCCGCCAGCGCGCCCGTGCACAACCCGCCGCTCATCGACGCGGCTCCGGCCGAATCCACCGGTTGCGCACCCGTTTTCCGCGTCCCGCGCCCGCTGAACGCGGCGGCGCGCTCATCGGTCGGACCCGGTGCGAATCATGTTGTGTGGCAGCAGAGTCAGCTGGCGGACTCCATCGCCGTGGTGCGGCAGTCATGCGCTCAGCTCCCTACTCTGCGTACGCAGCGCGGCGGCGTAGGCCGCGTCATGTTTCGAATAGGCCGAGGCGGCGTCGCCGGTGGCAGTGACCATGCCGGCGAGGGCGGCCGACAGGTTGGTGAGCGAGTCGACATGGGTGGTGTGGGCCGCGGCGTAGGCGGTGAGGAAATCCGCGCCGATCAGGCCGAAGGCGGGGGCGAGTAGGTCGGGGGAGGCGGACGCGGTGTGGGTGGTGATGGTGGCCACGTCGGAGGAGAGGAGAGCGGTGGTCGTCGCGTAGGTGGTGAGGCCGTCGGGACGGATCGAGATGCGGTGCATGAATGCCCCCTTCATGCCGGTCGCGGGGTGGATTCGGTTGATATGGGCTTGGACGCGTGGTGGCCGGGGATGGTTCCGGGGGTCGGGGAATTCCGGCGGGCGGGGATCTCGGTCGTCTGTACTGACATATGGTTTTCGTATGCGCACTCTCGTCGTGGACCATCCGCTCGCTGCCGCTTTGCTGACGACCATGAGAGATGCCCGGACCACCAATCCGACATTCCGGGCCGCGCTGCGGGATCTGACCGGGATCCTGATCTATGAGGCCATGCGGGATGCGCCGGTGGAGCGGTTCCCGATCGCCACGCCGGTGGCGGCCGCCGAGGACACCCGGCTGAATGCTCCGCCGTTGCTGGTTCCGGTGCTGCGCGCGGGGCTGGGCATGGTGGAGACCGCGGAGAATCTGATTCCGGACGCCCGGATCGGGTTTCGTCGGCCTGGCCCGCGACGAGGAGACCCATCAGCCCACGCCGTACATGGAGTCCCTGCCCGACGACCTGTCCACCACCCCGGTCGTCGTCCTGGACCCCATGCTGGCCACCGGCGGCTCCATGGTCTACACCCTGGACCTGCTGGCCACCCGCAATGCCCGCGACATCACCGTGATCTGTGTGGTCGCCGCCCCGGAAGGCATTACCGCCCTGGAGAAGTCGGGCCATGCCGTGCGCCTGGTCACCGCCTCGGTGGACCGCGGCCTCAACTCCGACGCCTACATCGTCCCCGGCCTCGGCGACGCGGGCGACCGCCAATTCGGCCCCCGCTGACCCCGCTCACAACTTCACGCAGAACTCCCGGATCTCGGAGAGCCGTTGCGCCGCAGCGGCCTTCGCCCCCGGGAGCCCCGCTCGATCGGCAACCGGCACGAAGGTCTCCAGATAGCACTTGAGCTTCGGCTCGGTCCCCGACGGCCGGATCACCAGCCGCAGCGTCGCGCCCTCGAAAACCAGTGCATCGGTACGCATCTGCCCGCGCAACTGCGCCATATCGGTGCAGCTCACCGCTTCTCCGGCAATCTCGGTCGGCGGCAGCTCCCGCAGCCGCGCCACCACGGCCGCCGCCTCGCTCACATCGGGCAGCCGCAACGACACCTGATCACCCGCGTGCACACCGAACTCCACGGCGTAGTCATCGAGCACGTCGAGCACGGTCCGACCCCGAGCCTGCAACTGCGCCAACAGATCCGCCGCCACGACCGCCGCCGAGATCCCGTCCTTGTCGCGCACCGCGGCCGGATCGACACAGTGCCCGATGGCTTCCTCATAGGCGTAGACCAGTCCCGCGCCCGCCCGAGCCAGCCATTTGAACCCGGTCAGCGTCTCCGCATACCGAGCCCCGCGCGCCGGAGCCAGCTTGCTCAGCAGCCGCGACGACACGATGGTGGTGGCCACCAGTGCATCCGGCGCGGCGGTCCGCAAAACGAAATCGCCCAGCAGCACACCGGTTTCATCGCCCCGCAGCATCCGCCATCCGGACGGTCCCCGTACCCCGATCGCGCACCGGTCCGCATCCGGATCGAGCGCGACGGCGACATCCGCGTCGAGTCGCTCGGCCAGATCCAGCAGCAGATCCGAGGCCCCCGGCTCCTCCGGATTGGGAAACGACACGGTCGGAAAATCGGGATCCGGCGCGAACTGCTCCGAAACCACGAGCACCTCACCGAATCCCGCACCGCGCAGCGCGGCGACCGCCACCTCGCCGCCGACCCCGTGCATGGCGGTCAGCGCGATTCGGATGTCGGACCGCTCGGCCGTCTCGCCGCCGATCAGGCCGGGCAGCGCCGTGATTCGGGCCAGGTAGCGGCGGACGATCTCCTCGCCCAGGTCCTCGATCGAGGCGTCCCCGGGCAGGCCCAGGATGCTCGGTTTCGGGGCGGTCGAGGTCGGGTCGGTGCGGGCGATGGGGGTGGTCACCGCGTCGATGCAGCGCTCGATCTCGGCGTCGGCGGGTGGGACGAGTTGGGAGCCGCCGTCGAGGTAGAGCTTGTAGCCGTTGTCGGTGGCGGGGTTGTGGGAGGCGGTGATCTGAACGCCCGCAACGGCTTTCAGTTCACGGACCGCGAAGGCCACCACCGGGGTCGGCAGCGGCCGGGGGAGGGGCAGGACCGAGAATCCGGCCGCCGCGAAGACTTCCGCCGTGGCGGTGGCGAATTCGTCCGAGCCGTGGCGGGCGTCGCGGCCGACGATGACCAGGCCGCCGCCCAGGCAGCGGTCACGCAGCCAGGCGGCGATGCCCGCCGAAGCGCGGGACACGGTGTCCACGTTCATGCCGTCCGGGCCGTCCCGGAGCGGACCGCGGAGTCCGGCGGTGCCGAAGCGCAGCACGCCGGGCGCCTAGAGGCGTTCCAGGACGCCGCGCAGGAGTTTGCCCAATCTCGGTGCGGCGGCGTGGCCTTCGGCCAGCACCTCGGCGTGCGAGAGGTGCGCGCCGGTGACCCCGGCGGCCAGGTTGGTGACCAGGGAGATACCGAGCACCTTCGCCCCGCCCTCGCGGCAGGCGATGGCCTCCAGCACCGTCGACATGCCGACCAGGTCCGCGCCCAGGGTGCGCAGCATGCGGATCTCGGCGGGGGTCTCGTACTGCGGCCCGGTCAGGCCCGCGTAGACGCCCTCGGTCAGGCTCGGGTCGATTTCCTTTGCCAGCGCGCGCAATTCGGGATCCCAGGCGTTGACCAGGTCCACGAAGTTCGCGCCCTCGATGGGGGTGCGGCCGGTCAGGTTGAGATGGTCGCTGATCAGCACCGCCTCGCCGACGGCCAGCCCGTCGCGAATTCCGCCCGCGGCATTGGTGAGCAGCACGGTCTCCGCACCCGCGGCCAGCGCGGTGCGCACATTGTGCACGACCTGGCTCGGCGCGTGGCCCTCGTAGAGATGCTGGCGGCCCATGAGCAGCAGCACCGGCGACTCGCCGACCGGTACCGAGTGGATGGTGCCCTGATGTCCCTGCGCCGTGGGCGATCCGAAGCCGGGCACCTCGGCCATCGGAATGGAGGTGGCCGGTTCGCCGATCTCGGCGGCCGCTTCCTGCCAGCCGGACCCGAGCACCACGGCGACCCGGTGCTTGTGCACTCCAGTACGTTCGGCAATGGCTGCGGCGGCTAGTTCGGAAACCCCGCCCATGGCCTTCTCGGCTAGCATGTCGCCCACCCTAGTCCTAGGCGATCTCTCACGCCCGGTCACGCCGCTTACCTGCCTTGTTCATTCCCTTTATCCCTCTCGTCCGTGTCCCGCGGGTTATTGCTACCCACGGGTAGGTATCGCTATCCGCCCCCGCTACGCTGCACGCATGCCGTATTTGAAGCGTGATGGCGACGTGTTCGTGCTGAACCTCGGGACCGAGGGCCAGACCATCGACAGCGAGAACCGTTTCCACCCCGACTGGATCACCGAGGTGCACGCCCTGCTCGACGAGGTCGAGGCCTCCGAGGGCCCGGCCGCCCTGGTGGTCACCGCCGACGGCAAGTTCTTCTCCAACGGCCTCGATACCGATTGGCTGTTCGGCAATTTCGACAAGAACTGCTGGTACCTCGACCGCGTGCACTCGCTCTACAGCCGCCTGCTGGCCTTCGGTCTGCCCACCGTGGCCGCGGTGAACGGCCACGCCTTCGGTGCCGGCGCCATGCTCGCCACCTCCTGCGACTTCCGCGTCATGCGTGCCGACCGCGGCTTCTGGTGCCTGCCCGAGGTGCACCTGGGCATGCCGTTCACGGTCGCCATGAACGCGCTGCTCACCAACCGCCTGAGCAACCAGGTCGCGGTGGAGGCCATGACCACCGGCCGCCGCTACGCCGCCGATGACGCCATCGCCGCGGGCATCGTGGACGCCAAGGCCGACGCCGAGGAGTTGCTGGCCACCGCCATCGCCCGCGCGGACCTGCTCAAGGGCAATCGCAAGCCGAATCTCCCGGTCATCAAGCGCGCCCTGCACCAGAACGCGCTGGCCGGTCTGGCCGTGGAGACCACCCCGGAGAACCTGGCCTTCAACCCTTAGTCCGATGGCCGCGTCCTCATAGGCACTGAGGGCGCGGCGTCGCTGGGTTGGGGGCAGGGGTTCTTTGAACCCGGCTCGTTGACAGTTTTTTCTTGGGGTTTCAGGGGTTGCCCCTGAATATCCCCTCGTCTTCGGCGAGATAGCGATCCGCCGAAAGATCTTCCGCCCTACCTGGTGCGACAGATCGGCACGGCAGTGCGAGACTGTGGGGATGCAAACGTCGCGCAACGGCGATGAACGCACTCTTGGCAAACCGACTAGTCGGCACGAAGCGGAATCCGTGTCGGCCCCGAATGCTGCCCTGGCAACGCCGGATCCGCTGCTGATCGCCGAGGTCGACGCGGCCATCGCCGCCCAGCGCGACCGGCTGATCGCGCTCTCGCACGACATTCATTCCGAGCCCGAGTTGGCGTTCGAGGAATTCCGCAGTGTTGCAAAGACAATCGAGCCCCTGCGGGAACATGGATTCCGCATCGAATCGGGCGTCGCGGATCTGCCGACCGCATTTACCGCCGAATACGGCAGTGGAGACCTAGTAGTCGGTATTTGCGCGGAATACGACGCGCTCCCCGAAATCGGTCACGCCTGCGGCCACAACATCATTGCCGCCTCCAGCGTCGGCGCGGCGCTGGCCCTGGCCGCGGTCGCCGACGCCTGCGAAATCACCGTGAAGGTGCTGGGCACGCCCGCCGAGGAGTCCGGCGGCGGCAAGGTGCTCATGCTCGAGCGCGGCGTCTTCGACGACGTCGCCATGGCCATGATGGTGCACCCGGGCCCGGAAGATATCGCCGGCGCGCATTCCCTGGCCCTCGCCGATCTTTCCGTGGTTTTCCACGGCAAGGAATCGCATGCCAGCGCCGCACCGCAATACGGGCGAAATGCCCTCGACGCCGTCACCGTCGCGCAAGTTGCCTTGGGTTTGCTGCGGCAACATCTGCTTCCCGGACAGCAACTGCACGGTATAGTCGGGTCGGGCGGCGTAGCCCCCAATATCGTGCCCGGACACGCGGAACTGCTGTATTACCTACGTGCGGTCGACTCCGCGACCCTCGATGATCTGATGCAACGAGCATCGGCATGTTTCGAGGCTGGTGCCCTGGCGACCGGATGCACACATGAAATCCGGAAGCTCGCGCCGACATATACCGAGCTCACTCCCGACAGCGCACTACTGTGTGCCTATCGCGAGCAGATCCGAGATCTCGGACGCGAGCCCATCGCCCCGCAATTCGAGGCGGCGCGGCCGCTGGGCAGCACCGATATGGGCAACGTCACCAACGTCATCGCCGGTATCCACCCGGTCATCGGGATCGATGCCGGGGGCGCGGTGACCCACCAACCCGCGTTCGCGGCGGCCGCCGTGAACGCTTCGGCCGACCGCGCGGTCCTGGACGGGGCAACGGCGTTGGCTCGCACCGCGATACAGATAGCGGGGGACAAGGTGCACAGGGACAGGTTGTCGGAACGAGTCATTCAACGGCAGTTGCAGCGACAGGAGGACATTCGGTGAGCACAACCGGCCGGTCCGCGGCGCGACTCAACGGACCAGTGGTGGCAGCTACCTGCGTGGGTACGCAGGCGGGCGTCGCGATGGAACCGGCTACCGGGCACGAGATGGTCGAGGCATGGCTCGCCGAGCACATGGACGACCTGATGTCGTGGCGTCGCCATATCCACGCCAACCCGGAGCTTTCCCGGACCGAGTTCAACACCACCGAATTCGTCGAGTCCTGGCTCGTCAAGGCCGGTCTCGAACCGCGCAGGCTACCGAGCGGCACCGGCCTGATCTGTGACATCGGCCCCGAGGGCCCGCGCATCGGCCTGCGCGCCGACATGGACGCGCTGCCGTTGCAGGAATACACCGGCCTGCCCTTCGCCTCCACCGTGCCCGGCGTCTCGCACGCCTGCGGCCACGACGCGCACACCACGATCCTGCTCGGTACCGCCTTGGCGCTGGCCGAGATCGGCGACGACCTGCCGGTCGGCGTGCGGCTGGTGTTCCAGCACGCCGAGGAGGTCATGCCCGGCGGCGCCATCGACATGGTGGCCGCGGGCGCGATGGAAGACGTCTCGCGCATGTTCGCCCTGCACTGCGATCCGCGGCTGGAAGTCGGCCGGGTCGGCATCCGGGTCGGCCCGATCACCTCGGCCGCGGACACCGTCGAACTGGTGCTGGACTCGCCGGGCGGCCACACCTCGCGCCCGCACCTGACCAGCGATCTGGTCTACGCCATCGGCACGGTCATCACCGGCCTGCCCGGGCTGCTCTCGCGCCGCATCGACCCCCGCACCAGCACCGTCATGGTCTGGGGCGCGGTCTCGGCGGGCAAGGCGCCCAACGCGATTCCGCAGACCGGCATGCGCACCGGCACCGTCCGCACCGGCGACCACGCCACCTGGTCCCTGCTCGAGCCCATGGTCCGCGAGATCGTCGAGGGCCTGCTGGCCCCCACCGGCGTGCGCTACCAGCTCAACTACAAGCGCGGCGTCCCCCCGGTCGTCAACGACGAGCATGCCGTCCGCATGTTCGAGGACGCCATCCGCGCCCTGGGCCCCGACGCGTTGGCCGACACCCAGCAGTCCGGCGGCGGCGAGGACTTCTCCTGGTACCTGGAGGAGGTCCCCGGCGCCATGGCCCGCCTCGGCGTCTGGTCCGGCCAGGGCGAGCAACTCGACCTGCACCAGCCCACCTTCGACATCGACGAGCGAGCGTTGGCCGCCGGTGTCCGGGTGTTCACCAATATCGTGCTGAACGCCCACTGACCCACGACGAAGCCGGGCCGCACCTCGAAAGGTGCGGCCCGGCTTCGTGTTTCAGGCTGTTTTGCCGCTTCGGCGGTGCCTACTTCGCCGCTTCGGCGATGGCGCCCCAGGCGTGCCAGCGGTCGATCTCGATCCAGGCGGAGACGCGCTTCTGGTCGCGGACGCCGTAGTCGCTGCCGATGTAGTGCTGGGCGATGCGGTCGATGACCGAGGAGTCGGGGTCGTTCTCGAGGGAGATGATGCGGCCCTGGATGCTGACGTGGCTGTACCAGTTGCCGTCGGCGAGCACGGTCAGGCTGACGCGGGGATCCTCGCGCAGGTAGTCGAGGCGCTTACGGAAGTCGGCCAGATTCACCAGGATTCGGCCGTTCTCGTACAGGTACCAGGTCGCGACCGAGACCGGCTGCCCGTCCGGGCGATTCGAGGCGAAGACGGCCGGGTTGGGCTGGGACAGGAATTCGGCGATGGCGGCGGGTACCGGTGTTGCGGGCATCGTGGTCCTCTCGGGCGTTGCGGAGATCGTTCCAGATTCCGCAACGCCGATGCCGCGCGGAATCTTCCGTGCGTGGTGCGACCGCTACAGCCCGAAGGTGCCCGGGCCGACGTTCTTGCTGTTCCGCGTGCGTAGCGCGTGCACGTAATCGCTTGGCGCGCCCGCCTTCTCGGCGGCGTCGGCGATCACGCCCAGATACCGCGCGGAGGGCAGCCCGCCCTCGTAGGCGTCCAGGACGTAGAGCCAGGCCAGCACCGGCTCGGTGCCGGTACCGGTGTTCGGGGTCACGCGCAGGCGGATCTTCTTGTGGATGCCGAAGTCCGAGCCCTCCCAGCGGTCGAGGCTCAGCTCGTCCTCACCGGGAACGTCGTACAGCACCACGAAGACCCGTTGCCCGGCCTCTTCGACCACCGTCGCCAGCGGTCCCTCCCAGCCGATGTCGTCCCCGGCGAAGGTGAGTCGCCACCCTTCCAGCCAGCCGGTTCCGTATACGGGGGAGTGCGGACAGCGCTTGAGCATCTGCTCGGGATCCATGTTGGACCCGTAGGCGGCGTAAATCGGCACCATAGAAGCCTATCGAACAAATACCGGAGACCATCCCCGATCCCGATCACAAGGCGGTTCGCGCCCGCATGATCGATTGCCCCGAAGTCACCGGAACCGGGGTGCGACCCCGCCGATGTCCGATTCATCCTGCGGGAATGCCGAGTTCGAGCAAACTCCCGCCATGCCGGACCAACTCCGCGAATGGGATGCGCCACAGTGGGACAGTTGTCCCGAGATGCGGTGAAAGAAGTGAGGACCAGGCCGGATAACGTAAGGGACCGGCAGCGGAGATCCCGGGGCCGGAGCTTGAAGCGGAGGAACAATGACCCGCATTGCGATCATCGGTGGCGGTCCCGCCGGGTACGAGGCGGCACTGGTAGCGGCGCAGCACGGCGCGCCGGTCACGCTGATCGACAGTGACGGCATCGGCGGCGCGTGCGTGCTGTGGGATTGCGTGCCGTCCAAGACCTTCATCGCCTCCACCGGCGTGCGCACCGACCTGCGCCGCGCCCGTGACCTGGGCATCACCGTGCATCCCTCGCAGGCGCAGGTGCGCCTCGCCGAGGTGAACTCGCGTGTGAAGGCCCTCGCGCAGGCGCAGTCCTCCGATATCAAGGTCAAGCTCCAGACCGCGGGCGTCACCGTGCTCGCCGGTTACGGCGAGATCATCGACCAGGCCCCCGGCCTGGCCACCCACCTGGTGAAGGCCACTCTCGCCAATGGTCAGCAGCAGATCATCGAGGCCGAGGTGGTGCTCATCGCCACCGGCGCCAGCCCGCGCGTGCTGCCCGGCGCCGAACCCGACGGCGAGCGAATCCTGAACTGGCGTCAGCTCTACGACCTCAAGGAACTGCCCGAGACCCTGGTCGTGGTCGGCTCGGGTGTGACCGGCGCCGAATTCGTCTCCGCCTATACCGAGATGGGCGTGAGTGTGAAGCTCGTCTCCAGCCGCGACCGCGTGCTGCCCGGCGAGGACGCCGACGCCGCGCTGGTGCTGGAGGAGGCGCTCGCCGAGCGCGGTGTGGAACTGGTCAAGCACGCCCGCGCCGACGCGGTGGAGCGCACCGCCGAGGGCATCGTGGTGAAGCTGTCCGACGGCCGCACCGTCACCGGCACCCACGCCCTGATGACGGTCGGCTCGGTCCCGAATACCGATGGGCTGGGCCTGGATCGCCTGGGCATCGAGCTCGACAAGGGCGGATACCTGCGCGTGGACCGGGTTTCGCGCACCACCGCCCCGGGCGTCTACGCCGCCGGTGACTGCACCGGCCTGCTGCCGCTGGCCTCGGTGGCCGCCATGCAGGGCCGCATCGCCATGTATCACGCCCTCGGCGAGGGCGTGCAGCCGATTCGCCTGAAGACCGTTGCGTCCGCGGTGTTCACGCGCCCGGAGATCGCGACCGTCGGCGTCTCGCAGACCGCCATCGACAATGGCGAGGTCCCGGCCCGCACGGTCATGCTGCCGCTGAACACCAACCCGCGCGCCAAGATGTCGGGCCTGCGACGGGGTTTCGTGAAGATCTTCTGCCGCCCCGCCACCGGCGTGGTGATCGGCGGTGTCGTCGTGGCCCCTATCGCCTCGGAGCTGATCCTGCCGATCGCGCTGGCGGTGCAGAACAACCTCACGGTGAACGATCTGGCGCAGACGTTTTCGGTGTACCCGTCGCTCACCGGCTCGGTCACCGAGGCCGCGCGCCAGCTCATGCGGCACGACGATCTGGACTAGCCGCAACACGTTTCGCGCGTTCCCCGCGGCGCGCGGAATTCGGCTCTTCGCGGGGTGCGGAATTCGGCTTCGTTACCGGCCCGTCTTGCTGCGTTGTCTCCCTTGTGATTAAGTTCGCGGCGGAAGCGATCGGCAGGGCGGTCGCGAGTGTTACAAAGCGGGGGTTCTCAATTCCCTCCGGTGAGACGCTCTTGGACGCCCCGGGCGGTCGCGTCGCCGAGGGACGAAGGAATTGAGCGAAACGTGAAGCACCGCAAGCCGAGTCGGATCAAGGCGAGCACCTCCCTGACGCTGGCCGGTGCGGCCGCGGTGGTGTCGCTGCTGTCCGCTCCCGCCAACGCCGCCCCCGCCGACCCGGGCGCGGTCCCGGCGGACCAGCAGCAGCCCGAGGGCACCCAGCCGGCCGACACGCCGACCCCGGACCCGAAGGTGCAGGTCGTGCCCGCGCCCAAGCCGGAGAACGTGCAGCCGGGTACCACCAAGCCGCAGGGCAACCAGCCGGGCGTCACCACCCCGACCACGCCGAACAACCCGGCCCCGGACAACGGCGCCAAGCCGGATCAGGGCCAGCCGCAGGGCGGCCAGCCCGACGCCACCCCGAAGCCGGACCCGACCGCGCCCAAGAACGATCCGAACGCGCAGCCCGCGGGCACCAATCCGCAGCCGGGCCAGCCGAAGTCGCTCAAGCCGTCGCAGCCGGGCGTGACCGTGCCGCGCGTGGCGCCGCTGCCGGTGCCGGGCCAGCCGAACCAGGTGCAGCCCGCGGTGACCGAGCCGACCCCGGATCAGTCGACCACGCCGGGCCAGCAGAACCAGCCCAAGCCGAACGACCAGACCGCGCAGCCCGCCGGGACCACACCGAAGCCGAACGACAATGCCGTGGACACCGTCACCGGCCAGCCGTCGGGGACCACGCCGCAGCAGCCGCGCTGGCAGTCGCCCGCGGTCGACACCGCCCCGGCCGCGCCGGTGGTCGCCATGACCGGTCCGCACACCGAGATCGGCGTCAACCTCGACGGCGGCGCGGTGCTGCCGGGCTGGGCCGCCAACACCCACCACTTCAGCAACCTCGACGGCTACGTCGGCACCATCGGCTACACCACGCCCGGCGGCATCGGCGAGGCCGGCATGTCGCTGGACTTCACCACGGTCAACCAGATCAAGGTGACGACCTTCGCGGGCAGCGGCCCGGACAACGATCAGAAGATCGAGTTCGTGCTGGACACCGCCGCCGCCAACGCGGCCAAGGCCAGCGCCGAGAGCTTCATCCGCCTGATGCCGGGCGGCGCCATCGTCCTGGAGGCCGCGGCGCAGATTGGTAAGCTCCCCGAGGGTGACCGGCCGTCCCAGTCGGTCGACGTGGGCGGTGTGACCGCGCAGGTGGGCGGTTCGGTTCAGTACTGACGGTTCGCAGCGGACCGGATACGGTACCGATAGGACCAGAGTTGTCACGTGGGGCGGTCGGGAGCGACCGCCCCACGCTCATGTGGCGAAAGGACGGGTGATGGCTTCAGGCAAGGACGAATCCGCCGACCGTCCAGAATCCGAGGCGGCGTCGGGAGCGCCGGAGGCCGGGCGGCCCGAGTCCGGGTTCGGGCCTTCGCTCAATGATTTCGGGCCGTCCCTGAACGACTTCGGGCCCTCGGTGAACACCTTCGGGCCCACCCCGGCGGTCAACGGTCCGGGCTGGAGTCCGGCGCCGGGGCCGCAGAGCCCGGAGCTGGCGTGGCGTCCCGCCGACGCCTCGATTCCGCCGCCACCGCCGCAGTATCGCGCGCCCGATTCCTGGGGGCCCACGACCGGGCAGTACCCGGCGCAGTATCCCGGTGGCAATGGCACGGCTCCGCAGGGCAACGGTATGGCCGCGCAGGGCAATGGCATGGCTACGGGCCAGTTTCCGGCCGTGGAGGGTACCGGGCAGGTTCCGGATACCTCCGGTGTCGAACAGACCGTCAAGATCCCGCCTGGGGGTGTGCAATCGCCGTCCGTGGATCCGGAGCGGACGACGCGGATCGCCGACGCCGATCCGGCAGCCGCCGAACGGAATTCGGGCTCCGGCGCGGCCGCCGCGTCGAACGGTGCCGAGGAGGCGACGTCCACCGCCTCGCCCGACTCCTGGTGGCGCTCCGCGCCCAGCGGCTTCCCGCCCGTGCCGCCGTCGGCGGAACCCGCTGCGGCGCAGGGGGAGTCGCTGTCCTGGGCGGACGACCCCATTGTGAAGGCGCTGACGCCGAAAACGCCTGTGCCGCAGGCCGAGCCGGAGCGGACGCTGCCGTGGCGCAAGATCGGGGCCTTCGCGGGCGGCGGCGTGGTGCTGCTGGCGGTGATCGGCCTGGTGGTCGTCGCGGTCATGCGCGGCGGCAAGGACGACGCGCCGACCGCCGGGGCCACCGCCACGGGCAAGGCGAGCAACACCGCTGCGGCGCTGAGCTGCCCGGCCCGGCACGAGGGCAATCTCACCATCGGCAACGGCGCGGGCAGCACCGGCAGCGGCGTGGACGCGATCCTCGGCTTCCAGCACGCCTTCTACGCCGATCGCAGCGGTTCGAAGGCGCGCACCTTCGTGGCCCCGGACTCGCCGACCGTCTCCCCGGCCGATGTCATCCAGCAGAAGGGCATCGACCCGCTCAAGCCGGGCACCAGCTACTGCCTCCAGATCGTCGGCCCCACCGCGGTTCCGGCCCCGGTGCCCGCACCGGGCGCACCGCCGGCACCGGGCGTGTTCGAGACCTACGACGTCGACATCACCGAGCATCACGCGGACGGCACCACCCAGGTCTACGCGCAGCGCGTGCTGGCGGTCGAGCGTGACGGCAAACACCTCATCTACTCGATCGAGGAGCGTTCCTAGGTCCCGGTCATCCCGGCGGGTTCGGGCCGGGATGTAGGTCCGGAGGGTGGATTCCGGCCCGAGCCATGCCCGGATGAGGGGGAGAATTCTCGATCGAGGGCTCGGTGCGCGGCCGGTCCGGTCGCCGCAGAGTGGACCGTGTGTCTCACATCGTGAGAATGGGATTTCATATCCTGGTCACCATGTGACATGGTGGGATTTCGCATACCCCGGCGTCCCCTCGGAGGTGTTCCATGTCCGCGAATTTCCCGCCCCTCGCACGGCGTCTCGACGGCCTGCAGAGCTCGGCGATCCGTGACCTGCTCAAGCTCACCTCGCGCGCGGACCTCATCAGCCTTGCCGGTGGTTTGCCCGACGCCGAACTCATGCCCCGCGACCGAATAGCGGTAGCCGCCGACGCCGCGCTGTCCGACCGCTCGCGGCTGCAGTACACCGAGTCGCCCGGCTGGGGTCCACTGCGCGAGGTGCTGGCCGCGCGCGAGTCCGGCCGTCTGGGGCGGGGGGTTCCGGTCGAGGAGATCTTCGTGACCCACGGCTCCCAGCAGGCGCTGTCGCTGCTGTCGGAGGTGCTGCTGGATCCGGGTGCGCTGGTGGTGGTCGAGGATCCGGCGTATGTCGGTGCGCTACAGGTCTTCCGGGCCGCCGGGGCGCGGATCACCGCCGTGCCGCTGGACGCCGACGGCATGCGACTGGACGCGCTGCGCGAGCTGCTGGCAGCCGGTGAGCGCCCGGCGGTGGTCCACACGGTCAGCAACTTCCACAATCCCGGCGGCGTCACCCTGAGCCCCGAGCGTCGCCGCGAACTCGCGAATCTCGCTGAGCAGTACGGTTTCTGGATCATCGAGGGCGACCCGTACGGCGAGCTCTGGTTCGACCGGCCCGCACCCGCGCCGGTGGCGGCCTACTCGCCCAATGTGATTCGCCTGTCCAGCGCCTCCAAGATCCTGGCCCCCAGCCTGCGGGTGGGCTGGAGGATCGCGCCCGCCCAGGTGTGTCGTGCCGTCGAACTGCTCAAGCAGGGCGCGGACCTGTGCGGTTCGGCGCTGACCCAGCAGATCACCGCCGACCTGCTGGCCGACACCGATTGGCTTGCCGCCCACGTCGATTCGGTCCGTCAGGTCTACGGTGACCGGGCCCGCGCGCTGGTCGACGCCGTCCGCGCCCGCTTCGGCGACCGCGTCATCAGCACCGACGCCGCCGGCGGCATGTTCGTCTGGGTCGACTTCGCCGACGGCACCGACACCCAGGCCCTGCTCCCGCAGGCCCTGGACGCCGGTGTCGCCTACGTGCCCGGCAACGCCTTCGCCGTCTCGACCGACTACACCCGGTC
The DNA here is from genome assembly GCF_007990715.1 of Nocardia seriolae NBRC 15557. Taxonomy (GTDB): domain Bacteria; phylum Actinomycetota; class Actinomycetes; order Mycobacteriales; family Mycobacteriaceae; genus Nocardia; species Nocardia seriolae. The sequence goes on from NZ_BJWY01000097.1 coordinate 25,525, forward strand.
CATGCGACTGTGCTTCACCACGTCCGACGCGGCCACCCTGGGGGAAGCGGTCGACCGCCTGTCCGAGGCGCACGCCGCGGTCGCACGGGTCTGACCGCGGCGCGCGGCGGGGCTCAGCCTTCCGCGGCCACCGTGGATTTCTTTGCCGCGGAATCGGATTCGACCCAGTCGTAGGTGCGTTCGACGGCCTTGTTCCATTCGTGCACGAGGTGGTCGCGCTCGGCGGCGGGCATGGCGGGCAGCCAGCGCTTGTCCTCGGACCAGTTGGCGCGAATGTCGTCGGTGGAGGACCAGAAGCCGACCGCCAGGCCCGCGGCGTAGGCCGCGCCCAGCGCGGTGGTCTCGGTGACGACCGGGCGCACCACGGGCGCGTCCAGGATGTCGGCCTGGAACTGCATGAGCAGTTCGTTCACCACCATGCCGCCGTCGACCTTGAGGGTCACCTTCTCGACATCGAGCCGCTGGGCCTCGGAGTCGGCGCGCATGGCGTCGATGACCTCGCGGGTCTGGAAAGCGGTGGCCTCCAGCACGGCTCGCGCCAGGTGACCCTTGTTGACGAAGCTCGTCAGGCCCGCCACCACGCCGCGGGCGTCGGGCCGCCAGCGCGGGGCGAACAGGCCGGAGAAGGCCGGGACCACGTACGCGCCGCCATTGTCCGCGACGGTGCGCGCGAGGGGTTCGATGTCGGCGGCCGAGGCGATGAGGCCGAGATTGTCACGCAGCCACTGCACCAGGGAACCGGTGACGGCGATGGAGCCCTCGAGGGCGTACACGGCGGGCTGGTCGCCGAGCCGGTAGCAGACCGTGGTGAGCAGGCCGTGCTCGCTGCAGATCGGGGTGGTGCCGGTGTTCATGAGCATGAAATTGCCGGTGCCGTAGGTGTTCTTGGTGTCGCCGGGGGACAGGCAGGCCTGGCCGAAGGTGGCGGCCTGCTGATCGCCCAGGATGCCCGCGACCGGGACGCCCGCCAGCGCGCCGGTCGTGATGTCGCCGTAAACCTCTGAGCTGCTGCGGATCTCGGGCAGCATCGACACCGGAATGTCGAACTCGGCGCAGATCCGCGGATCCCATTGCAAGGTGCGCAGATCCATCAGCAAGGTGCGCGAGGCATTGGTGACGTCGGTGATGTGCAGACCGGTCAGCTTCCGCAGGATCCAGCTGTCGATGGTGCCGAAACACAGTTCCCCGGCCTCGGCGCGCTCGCGGACGCCCGGCACATTGTCGAGGATCCAGCGCAGCTTCGGCCCGGCGAAATACGTGGAAAGCGGCAGACCGGTGCGGTCGGCGTACCGGTTGGGGCCCTCGTCCCCGGCGAGCAGTTCGGTGAGTTCGGCGGTGCGGGTGTCCTGCCAGACGATGGCGTTGTAAACGGGCCTGCCGGTGGCGCGCTCCCACACCACGGTGGTCTCGCGTTGGTTGGTGACGCCCACGGCGGCCACCTCCGCGGCCCCGACGCCGCAGCCGCGCAGGGCCTCGGCGATCACGAATTCGGTATTGCGCCAGATGGTTTCGGGATCGTGTTCGACCCAGCCGGGCTGCGGGAGGAGCTGCTCGTGTTCGCGCTGAGCGACTCCGGCGATTCGGCCCTGGTGATCGAAGACGATGCAGCGACTCGACGTCGTGCCCTGATCGATGGCGGCTACATAGCGACGCATCGATCGAGGCTAACCGACGCCGCGCGCTAGGGTGGGTACCGTAGCTCTCGGTAGCCGGAAGTTAACCCGGAGGAGTCGAGCATGAGCAAGCAACCGCGATCGCAGTTCCTCGGCCCCGAGCAGCGCGAGGCTGCCTGGGCGCGACTGGGGAAGGACGACTTCGACGTCATCGTGATCGGCGGCGGCGTGGTCGGCGCGGGCATCGCCCTGGACGCCGCCACCCGCGGCCTCGAGGTCGCCCTGGTGGAGGCCCGCGACCTGGCCTCGGGCACCTCCAGCCGACGGCCGCACCACCGAGGTCCGCGGCAGCGTCGTCATCAATGCCACCGGCGTCTGGACCGACGAACTCCAGTCCCTCGCCCATCAACGCGGCCGCTTCCACGTCCGAGCCTCCAAGGGCGTCCACATCGTCGTCCCCCGCGACCGCATAGCCAGCGACACCTCCCTCATCCTCCGCACCGAAAAGTCGGTCCTCTTCGTCATCGCCTGGAGCACCGACCATTGGATCATCGGCACCACCGACACCGACTGGAACCTCGACCTGGCCCACCCCGCCGCCACCAAGTCCGACATCGACTACCTGTTGAAACACGTCAACAAGGTCCTTGTCACCCCCTTGACCCACGCCGACATCACCGGCGTCTACGCGGGCCTGCGCCCCCTGCTGGCAGGCGAAAGCGACCAAACTTCCAAGCTCTCCCGTGAACACGCGGTAGCCCGGATCGCCCCCGGCCTGGTAGCCATCGCCGGCGGCAAATACACCACCTACCGAGTGATGGCCTACGACGCGGTGGACGAAGCCGCCCAAGACATCCCGCGCCGCGTTCCGCCCACCATCACCGAACGCGTCCCCCTCCTCGGCGCAGACGGCTACTACGCCCTCATGAACCAAACCCCCCACCTGGCCGAAAAGTACGGCGTCCACCCCTACCGCATCCAGCACCTCCTCAACCGCTACGGCTCCCTCATCGACGAGGTACTCGGCCTTGCCGACGGCAAACCCGAACTCCTCCAGCCCATCACGGATTCCCCCGGCTACCTCCGTGTGGAAGCCGTCTACGCAGCCGCCGCCGAGGCGGCCCTACACCTCGACGACATCCTCGCCCGCCGCACCCGCATCTCCATCGAATACCCCCACCGCGGAGTAGATTCCGCCGACGAAGTGGCCCGGCTGGTGGCCCCCGTTCTCGGCTGGTCCGAATCCGACATCGACCGCGAAGTGGCCGTCTACACCGCCCGCGTCAAGGCCGAAATCGAATCCCAAACCCAACCCGACGACACCTCCGCCGATGCCCTCCGCCTGGAAGCCCCTGAAGCCCGTCGGGAAGTCCTCGACCCGGTCCCCATCACCCAACCCGAATCCGTCTGACCGACAAGGCCTCAGCGCCGGTTGAATTCGCCAGCGGCGGCATCGGCGGTGAAGGCGTCCCATTCGGTGGGGGAGAAGATGAGTGCAGGGCCGGAGGGGTTCTTCGAGTCGCGGACGCCGACCATGCCGCCTGCGAGGAATGCGATCTCGACGCAGTCGGATCCGCCCTGGCTGTAGCTTGATTTGAACCAGCGGGTGTTGGTCAGGTCAATGTTCACTCTCGTATCTCCTTGCTACCTCGCGGACCAGGTCGCGGCTCGGACGAGTGTCCAAGCTTGCTTGCTGGAGTTGTTGAAACGCTGTGCGGAATGCCAGTACGTCCGTGCGACGTTCGAAATAGGCGCTGCCCGAGAAGCCTTCGCAGTAGACCTGGGAGGGCTCGATCACTTGTTTTCCGCGATTTCCACGGTTGAAATCCATGATCACGAACGGCGGCACTGACGCCCCGGTTGGAAATCCCGCGCGATACGGAAGAACCCGGATGTCGATGTTGTCGCTGGTACTGATGTCAGCAATGTGCCGACATTGTGCGGACATCAGTCGGGGGCTTCCCACCACGATTCTCAGCACGCACTCGTGTAGGACCACCGATAGCTGTGTCGGATTCGGCGACCGGGTCAGGTTGCGCTGTCGCCGAATCCGAACCCGGACGCGGCGCTCGTTCTCCTCCTCCGTGTCGTTTGCGAAGTAGATCCGATCGATAGTTCGTGCGTAGTCGGCGGTTTGGAGCAGTCCCGGCACGATCAGTGGCTGGAATAGCGTCACATCGGTTGCGGCGGACTCCAACCCGACGTAGAGGTTGGCCCATGTCGGAATGATGTCGTCGTAAGCGTGCCACCAGAACCGGGCGGGCCTCTGCTCGGCCAGCCCCGTCGCCACCGCGGTCGCCCGTTCGCTCATCCCGAAGACCGCGCAGAGTGCCGACACGTCACTGATCCGGACCTTTGCGCTTTCGCCCCGTTCGAGGCGGCTGAGCGTGGCCCGACTCCATTGAACTTGAGCAGCTGCCTCGTCCAGGGTCATGCCCATAGTTGTCCGGGCATCGCGTAACAGCCGACCGAGCTGTCGGCGCGGCAAGGTCGTATCTGTCGGATCCTCGTCCATGGGCTGCCTACCTTCTCACCAGGTTCGAGCATTCCTTTCGTCTCGAGAAAAGCGTATGACTCGAGGGAGAATTGACCTGGGGATTCGTGCAGGATTCACGGTTTTCCCGGCGTGCCTCCCCCAGATCCGTTCGTGTCCCATTGTTGGCCCCATGACATGCACTTCTCGGCTCGATCAAGCACAGGTCGCGGTGCTGGCGTCGCTCGCACCC
>NZ_BJWY01000098.1 GCF_007990715.1 Nocardia seriolae NBRC 15557
GTTAAAATCGGTCATTAGGTTCCCCTAACGTTATCGATGTTCCGGCCGAAAGCAGGGTCCGCATGAGCTCGCTGATCGACAGCAAACCTGGAGAGAATTTCCGGATCGGGCAGATTCGGCTCCTGGGGCGCCAGCGGCGGCGACTGCTCGAAATGGGGCTCATTCCCGGCGCGCCGGTCAGCGTCGCCACGGTCGGGGTCTGCGGCGGGCGCATCCTGCGCCTCGGCGAGGCGCGGATCGCGGTGGACGCGGCCACCGCCCGGGCGATCGATGTGGCGCGGGATTTCGCACATGAGTGAGTCCTGCTGCGGCGCTTCGCCTTCCGGCTCCACGGCGACGCTCAACGGCGCGGCCACCGTGGTACTGGTCGGCAACCCCAATGTCGGCAAGTCGACGCTGTTCAATGCCGCCACCGGCGCGCGCCAGCGGGTCGGCAACTGGCCCGGCACCACCGTCGAGGTGACCGAGGGACCGTGGAAACTGGAGCCGGACCACACGATTCGCCTGCTCGACCTGCCCGGCACCCACTCCCTGCTGCCCGCCGCACCCGACGAGGCCGTCACCCGCGACGCCCTGCTCACCGCCTCCGGACCCGACCGCCCGGACGTGGTGGTCGCCGTGGTCGATGCCGCGAACCTGGCGCGCAGTCTGTACCTGCTCTCGCAGGTGCTCGAGACCGGCGTGCCCACGGTGGTGGCCATGACCATGACCGATGTGGCGGCCGGGCGCGGCACGCCCGTCGACGCCGGTCTGCTCGCCAAGGCGCTCGGCGTCCCGGTGGTGCCGCTGGTGGCGCGCGGCGGCACCGGGATGCCCGCCCTGGCACGGGCGGTCGAGGCCGCCCTGACCGCCCGGCGCACCCCCGTCGCCCCGCATCTCGGCGCGGACGTCGAGCGGGCCATCGAGGCGCTGAAACCGCAACTGCCCGAACGCTATCCGGCCCGCTGGCTGGCACTCGCCCTGCTCGCGGGCGATACTCCGCCCGAGGTTCCGGCGGAAGCAGCCGTCGCGGCACGTGCCCGGCTCGCCGAATCCTGCACCGCGCCGATGGATTCCGAGGAGGACGGTGAGATCCTCATCGCCGAACGCCGCTACGCCTGGGCCCACGATGTGCGATCGGCCGTGGTCACCGACGCGCTGTCGCGAACCACGCTCAGCGATCGGGTGGATCGGATCGTCACCCACCGCTGGATCGGCGTGCCCATCTTCCTGGCCGTCATGTGGCTGGTATTCGAGCTGACCACCACCGTCGCCAAGCCGCTGCAGGACGCGCTGGGCGGCGTCATCACCGGACCGGTCGCCGACGCGGCGGCCGACCTGCTGAGCACCATGCACGCGCCGCAGCCGCTGATCGGGCTGGTGCACGACGGGTTCATCAACGGTGTCGGCCAGGTGCTGAGCTTCGTGCCGCTCATGCTGATCATGTTCATTCTGCTGGCGCTGCTGGAGGATTCGGGCTACATGGCCCGCGCGGCCTTCGTCGCGGACCGGCTCATGCGCACCATCGGGCTGCCCGGGCGCGCGGTACTGCCGCTGATCGTCGGATTCGGCTGCAATGTGCCCGCCATCGCGGGCACCAAGGTGCTGTCCGACCCGCGACACCGGCTGCTCACCGCCCTGCTCATCCCGTTCACCAGTTGCAATGCGCGCCTGGTGGTTTACGTGCTGCTGGCCGGAATCTTCTTCGGCTCCCAGGCCGGGACGGTGGTGTTCGCCATGTACCTGGCCTCCATCGTGCTGGTGGTCGGCATCGGATACCTGTTGCGCAACATCATGTTCCGCGATATGGCCGACGAGCCGCTGGTGCTGGACCTGCCGCCGTACCGGCGGCCCAGCCTGCGGGTGCTGGGCGCGCACACCTGGCAGAAGATGCGCGGGTTCCTCACCACCGCCAGCGGCATCATCGTCGCCACCGTCACCGGCATCTGGCTGCTGGCCTCGATTCCGGTGGGCGGCGGCAGCTTCGGGCAGGTGGCGCCGGAACACAGTGCGCTGGGCGCGGTGTCGTCGGCGGTGTCCCCGGCCTTCGCGCCGGCCGGATTCGACGACTGGCATGCCGGGGCGGCGCTGGTCAGCGGCTTCGTCGCCAAAGAGGCGGTGGTGGCGACCATTTCGCAGTCCTACGCCATGGATGATCCCGGTGACGGCCCGGCCGACGAAAGGCTGTCGGACTCGCTGCGCGGCACCTTCGAGCGCTCCTCGGGCGGGCACACCACCCCCGCGGTGCTCGCGTTCATGGTGTTCCTGCTCGCCTACACCCCGTGCATGACCACCCTGGCCGTGCTGCGCAATGCCATCGGCCTGCGCATGACGCTCATGAGCGTGGCGATGCAGCTGAGCGTGGCGTGGGTGCTGGCGGTGGCGGTGTTCCAGATCGGACGAGTCTTCTGGTGAGCGCCGCCGCGACCATCTCACCCCTGCGCCGGGTGCTGGCTGAAATCACCGCATCCCGCGGCGATTTCAGCCTCGACCAGCTGGCGCGATCGGTCGGCGTCTCCACCGATGAGGCGCGCGCGATGGTCGACTACTGGGTCCGCAAGGGCCGCCTGTCGGTCGAACAGATCGGCTCCGGATGCCCCGCCACCGGCTGTGGCGGTTGCACCCGATCCGGTTGCCCCACCGGCGACAAGGGCCCGGTCCTGCTGGCCATCACCCCGAGCATGCCCCGAGATTGACGGGCGCTACGCCCGATTCGCGTTGCGTGCGGTGCCGCGATGCGCCGTAATCGTGGTGGGGTCCTCGGGCCAGGCGTGTTTGGGGTAGCGGCCGCGCAGGTCCGCTCGGACCTGCGGCCAGCCGGTGCGCCAGAAGGACGCCAGGTCGGCGGTGACCGCCACCGGACGCTGGGCGGGTGAGAGCAGGTGCAGCAGGATCGACGCGCGGCCACCCGCCAGGCGCGGGGGCTCGAGCCAGCCGAAGATCTCCTGCACCTTGACCGCGAGCACCGGCGGGTCGGCGGAGTAGTCCACGCGAATCCGGCTGCCCGAGGGGACTTCCAGGCGTTCGGGCGCGAGATCGTCGAGGTGGGCGGCCTCCGGCCACGGGAGCAGCCGGCGCAGAGCGGCACCGGCATCGACCCGTTCCAGGTCGGCACGGCGGCGAGCGGCGGAAAGCTCTGGCCCCAGCCAGGTTTCGGCCTCGGCCAGCAGGGTTTCATCGTCCACGGCGGGCCAGGGCGCACCGAGCGTGCGGTGCAGGAAGTCCAGGCGCTGACGCAGACCACGGCCGTCCTCATCCCAGCGCAGCAGCTCCAGCCCCTCCGCACGCAGACCCCGCAACAGCGCGGCCGCGACCAATTCCGGGTCCGGATCGGGTAAGGCCTTCTCCGACAGCGTGATAGCACCGAGCCGTTCCACCCGCCGCGCCACCAGCGCACCGTCGACCCAATCCACCTCGTCCGCCGAGCCGAGCAGATTCGCCGCCGCCTGCCGGGCAAGCCGCTCATCGGCCTTGGCCGCCAATCGAATTCGCCCCTCGGACTGCCCCGGATCGCGCCCCGCGACCGCGATGGCCAGCCATTCGGCATCGCCGAGCCCACTGCCCGGCGGCAGCGTCACGGCGGTCCCACCCACCATCAGATAGCTCGCCGACCCGGGCGCACGGCGACGCGCGAGCCGTTCGGGATAGGCCAGCGCCGCGACGAGCGCCGGATCGTCCCCCGAACCGCCCCGCGAATTGCCGCGCCTGCCGCGCGAATCAGCCGATCCGCCCAGCGAGTCCCCTCGCCCGCCGCGCGAATCAGGTTGTCCACCCGAAGAACTCATGAGCTTCGCGAGGCGCTGGGCTTCCCGTTCCCAGCGGGCAGGCCGATCCGCGCGGACCGCACGCACGGCGGCCACCAGGTCGATGCTCGCGGCCAGGGAGTCGTCGTCCAGCAGGGCGACCACCTCGGCCGCCGATCGTGCCCCGACCTCGGCCGCGCCGTCGAGCAGGGCGCGCGCCAGTCGCGGATGCAGGCCGACGGCTGCCATCCGGCGGCCTCGATCCGTCACTGCGCCACCGTCATCCACGGCGTCCAGTGCCCGCAGCACCGCCCGGCCCGCGGCGAGACCGCCCGCCGGGGGCGCGTCCCACCAGGCCAGGGCCTGGCCGTCGACGGTGCCCCAGCAGGCCAATTCCAAAGCGAGCCGGGTGAGGTCGGCGGTTCGGATTTCCGGTTCGGGGTAGGCGGGGAGGGTGGCGTGCTCGTATTCCGGCCAGCAGCGCCAAGCGTGACCGGGGCCCTCGCGGCCCGCACGGCCCGCACGTTGTTCGGCGACAGCCGCCGAAACCCGTACGGTCGCCAGGCCGGACAGTCCGCGGCGGTGATCGATGCGGGGTACCCGGGCAAGTCCCGAGTCCACCACGGCTCGCACGCCCGGCACGGTCAGGCTGGATTCTGCTACGGCCGTGGACAATACGACGCGACGCCGAGCGCCCGGGCGCAGGGCGGCGTCCTGGGCGGCGGCGGCCAGGCGGCCGTGCAGGGGCACCACGTCGATGTCGGGCAGACCGGACAGCGCCTCGGCGGTGCGCCGGATTTCACCCGCGCCCGGCAGGAATACCAGAACGTCACCCGCGCTGTCCGCCAACGCCATTCGGGTGGCGCGCGCCACCTGCTGCTCGATCCGCTCGCGAGCCAGCGGCGGCACGTAGTCCATTGCCACCGGGTAGGCGCGGCCGTGTACTTCGAGGACAGGTGCGGGTGCCTCGTCCCCCAGCAGCACCGCCAGCCGATCCGCCGCGACGGTCGCCGAGGTGGCCAGCACCCGCAGGTCCGGCCGCAACCCGGCTCGTGCGTCCAGCAGCAGGGCCAGCAGCAGATCCGCGTCGAGGTACCGTTCGTGGCACTCGTCGAGCACCACCGCGTCGACGCCGCTCAGTTCCGGGTCGTTCTGCAAGCGCCGCACCAGCAGTCCGGAGGTCACCACCTCGATCCGGGTGCCGGGCCCGGACCTGCGATCCCCGCGCACCGCGTAACCGACGGTCTCCCCGACCCGCTCCCCCAGCAGCGACGCCATGCGCGCGGCCGCCGCCCGTGCGGCCAGCCGCCGTGGTTCGGCCACCAGCACCCGGCCCGGCGTATGTGCGCCGAGGGCCAGGGGCACCAGCGTCGTCTTGCCGGTGCCGGGCGGCGCGACCAGGACGGCGGTGCCGCGCTCGGCCAGGGTGCGGGTGATGTCGTCGAGGGCCTGGCGTACGGGCAGGTCGGGGAGGTCGGGAAGCTTCATTTGCCGATAAGTGTGCCCGACCGGATGCGACGGGCGACACGGTGTCACGGCCGGGCGACAGCGGCGTGTCCGGAGGTGTGGTGTGCAACTGATTGCGGTTCAGTCGATTTCGTTCATCACAGGGGACTTGCCAAATAGATGGGTTCTATTTGTATGATCTTGCGCGGGCCACCTGTTCACTCCCCCCCAGAACAGTGTGAGCCCATATCGATGGCCCACAGCGGCCATCCCGATAGTGACGTCGCCGGGCCAACTCCCCCCTTCGCCCGGCGACGTTGCTATTTCACGGACGGCATCGCAACAGACGCGCCGATCCATCCCCTCCTCGTCCAGATCGGTGCGCAGCCGTGCGATGCCGTCCGCGAATCTGAGACTAAGCCAGCCCACCATCGGTGGCAAGAAAAATCAGTAGAAAACGAATCTCCATTCAACCACCGGCCAACCGGTTCTGACCGGCGAATAGCGTAAAATCGGTATACATGCAGCCGGAGTACGCCTCGTTTCTCGCCGCCTGTGCGCGAGAGCGGCGGCGCGAACTCAACCTCAGCCTCGACGATGTGATCGCCGCCGGCGGACCGACCCGTCGCACGCTGGTCCGGGTCGAGGCCGCGACGCTGGGCCCGGCCCCCAAGCCGGTCACCTTCCGCCGCCTCGACACCGCGCTGGAATGGCAGAACGGCAGCGCGGCCCGGGCCTATTGGCGCGGCGAGAAGCCGCATCCCGTCCGCGCCGAGCGCGCCCTCGACGCGGGCACCGCCATGGTCGCCGTGCCCGCCACCCTGGCACTGGCGCTGTTCGAGGCGCAGCTCGAACTGAATCTGGCCGCGGCCCCGGATCCCGTGGATCGGCTGCGGCTCACCGAATCGGTCGCCCGGATGAACACCGAATGCGGTCGGCTGCTCGGGCTTTACCTCACCGACCTGCTCGAACGGAACCGCGACCCGCAGGGCTCGACCCCGCCGCTGCTGGAACGGGCCTTCGCCGAGCTGCTGAATTCGCCGGTCGCCCCGGAGGATCCCGACTACGAGGACAAACTGTATCGGCGCTGGCTGATCGGGCGCACGACCGAGGTGCCGCGGGAGCTGGCGGGTAGATTCGTGGCCAGGCTGGCGCAAGCCCGGAAGAACGCAGGAGAAGGCCCGCAATGAATCTCGTCGCGACTCGAGTCGACCGGCTGTGTGGGTTGCTCGGATCGCACGAGGCCGCTCCCGAACAGAACACCGATCTCGCCACCCGCGCGGGGCAGCTGCTGGGCCGCCCCGTCACCCCGGACGACATCGCCGACGCGCGGCGCGAGGCCGGTGCCCCGCCGCCGGACCTCTTGCACGCCATCGCGACCCACTTCGACGTGGACCCGCGCTACCTGCTCGACCCCGAATGCGAGGAGATGCGGACCCTCGATCACAAGCTCGCGATACTGGCGACGGCGCGCACGCTCGGAATCAAGCTCGGCGCGGTGCACTTCCGCGGCGGCGAGTTCTCCGTGGAAGCGCTGGAACTGCTGATCGCCACGGTCCGGGACGCGCGGCCGTGACCGGCGACGAGCGGCGGCTCACCGCCCTGATCGCGGGCCTGCGCATCCCAGAACCCTGGGACCTGCGGCAATTCGTGGACGCCCTGGCCGAACAGCGCGGCAAGCCCATCGAACTGGTCGGCCGCGCCGGACTGAAGGCGGCCGGGTTCCCGTGCGGCCTGCTCGCCGAGACCGCCGAGCTGACGCTGATCGTCTACGAGGAGCGGTCCTCCCGCTACATGGTCGAGCACACGGTGCTGCACGAGATCGGCCACCTGCTGCTGGATCACGAGGGCGAGCGCATCCAGGACGCGCTGGGCGAATACCTGGGCGGGCTGGTCGGCCCCGCGGCCATCGCCCGGATGGAGACCGTGCTGGCGCGCGGCGTCTTCGGCACCGCCAAGGAGCTCGAGGCGGAATCGTTCGCCAACCTGATCATGCCCGCCATGCGCCGCCGGCCCTTCGCGCCGTTCCGCAATCTGTTCGTGCGACGGTAGCCCTTGCCTCCGTACTCCTCGCTCCCCGAAGCCGCCGCGTGGCCGCTGTGGCTGCTGACCGCGACCGTCACGGTGCTGCGACTGCGTTGGTGCCGCGACTCTTTCGGCAATCGGCACATCAACAACGCCCTGATCGGCGCGACGCTGGCCTGGCTGCTGATCATCGATTCGGCGCAGCAGGCCGTCGTGGCGGTGCTGCCGTGGCTGACTCCGGCGCGGCAGTATCAGCTCGCCAATGCCCTCATGATCCTGGTGACCGCCGCGGCGTTCCTGGTGGTTTCGGCTGCGCGGCAGCGGAATACGCCGCGCCCGGCGCCGGTCTACGCCTCGGCCGGGTTGATGGGTCTGGGGTACCTGGTGCTGGGCAGCCGGGTGGCCGCGGGTGGCGGACTCGTACTCCAGTATCCCGGTTGGGAAGCCGCGCCGATGACGGTGCTGTTCGTCATCTTCCCCTACGCGTGCGCGATCCTGATCGTGTCGGCGTCCATCCAAGAGCTCAGGGGGCGGCCACCTTTCGGCGCACGGGTGGTCTCGCTGCTGTTCCTGGCGATCTTCTCCGGCCTGATCTGTAGCCTCACCTTCGGTTTGACCACGTCGTTCGTCCTGGCGAGCGGGCACGTCAACGCCTTCACCGAATACGCGGCCCGCACCGACCGGATGGCGTTCGTCACCGACATCATCGGTTTCACGCCGCTGGCCGCGATTCCCTTGGCGTTGCGCCTGATCGACGCCGTGCGCGGTGATCCGGCGGCGCGGGCCGTGCGCGGGCTGGCGGTGCTGTGGGCCGATCTCACCCGCGCCTGCCCCGACGTGGTCCAGCCACGCCCGACCGGAGCCGACGCGACCTATCGGTTGCACCGCACGGTCATCGAGATCAATGACGCGATCCTCAGCCTGGCACCCCATGTGCCCCTGGAAAAACGCACGGAGACGGCAGATTTCGGAGCCGTCGCCCGCGCCCTGTCGGCCGCCTGCGACGCGAAGCAGACCGGCTCCCAACCGGATCCGGCCGCGCCGCGCCTCGACCTGCCCGGCGGCGCCGACCTGCAATCCGAGACTCGAATCCTGTCCGCACTCGCGAAGGAGTGGTCCACATGCCGGCCGTCCCCCATCCGCCCTGGCGCGTACCACTCGTAGGCGACGCGCTCTCGCTCTCGGCGCGCACGCCCGCCCAGAGCATCACCGAGCACGCCGCCGAGCTCGGCGAGGTCTTCGAGGTGCGGGTGCTGCGCTATCCGCGAATGCTCATCGTGAATTCGGCGAAACTGGCCGAACCGATCCTCGACGACCGGCACTGGACGAAGGTGAACGGTCCGGCCTTCCGCAGGCTCGCGCCCATGGCGCCGACCGGGCTGCTGTTCACCGAAACCGAGGACGCCGTCTGGAAACTCGCGCACGACCGGTTGCAACCGGCGTTCAGCCGCACCGCCATGCGCGCCTATCACGCGGCCATGAACCCGGTCATCGCCGAGCATCTGCGCCGCTGGCGGGACCTGCCGCAACCGGTGAACATCAGCGACCTGACCCAGGATCTGGCCTACGACGTCATCACGCGGGCGGGTTTCGGCGCCCGGCTGGACCGCGAGCAGCGCGCCGAGTTCGTCGACACCATGTTCGCGCTGATCCGAACGACCAACCGGGGCAAGGTGATTCCATTCCTGGATGCCGTCGTCGGGATCAATCCGGTACCGCCGCACGCCGGGTCGCTGCGTCGGCACGTGGAGATGGTCGTCGACAGCGGCACCGCCGACGCTCCGCTCTCGGCCGCGCTCGCCGACACCGATCCGGAGCGGGGCGCGCCCCTGACCCGGTCGCAGATCATCGACCAGGCCGTCGTCATGCTCATCGCCGGGCACGAGACCACGGCCGGGACGGTGGCTTTCGCCCTGTACGAGCTGTCCCGCCACCCCGGGATCGCCGACCGCGCCCGCGCGGAGATCGCCGAAACCGGCAGGCACCCGTCGGAATTGGACTACGAGGACATCGCCGGACTCCGGTACCTGCGCGCCGTCGTCGACGAGACCCTGCGCCTGCATCCGGTCGCCCCCGCCTTCATCCGCGGTGCCCGCACCACCACCGCGATCGCCGACCACCGGGTCACGCCCGATGACTGGATCTACCTGAATCTCCTTGCGATCCATCGTGATCCGGCCGTCTGGACCGACCCGGGCCGCTTCTCGCCGGACCGCTTCCTGACCGGGCCCGCCCCGCTCACCTACAAGCCCTTCGGCGCCGGCGCGCGGGCCTGTATCGGCCGCGCGCTGGCGCTGCACGAAGCGGTCCTGACGCTGGCCCACGTCCTGCACGACACCGACCTCGGCCAGACCGGCTACCGCCTCGACATCGCGGAGTTCCCCACCCTCAAGCCCCGCGGCCTGACGCTACGACTCGGGTAGGAACGCGTCGAGCGCCTCGGCGACCAGCCCCGGCTGCTCCAGCGAGGCCATGTGCGGGGTGCCCGGCAGCTCGCGGTATTCGGAGGCGGGAATGCGCTCGGCGATCCCCTTCATGATCGCGGGCGTGCACGAGGCATCGAGTTCACCGGCCAGCACCAGCACCGGAGACGCGAAGTCCGCCAATCGATGCTGGACATCGAGGCCGACGAACGACCGCCAGGCCGCGGCCCAGTCCACCGGATTGCCGCGCAGCACCTGCTCGCGCGCGTAGCGGACCGGCCACGAGTTCTCGGCCAGGAATCCGGGCGTGAACCAGCGGGTGAGCGAGGGCGCGACCTGCGCGGGCATGCCGTCCACCTCACCGGAGCGGGCGCGCGCCTCGAACGCGTCGAAGGGGTAGTCGGTGGTGGCGGCCAAGGTCAGCGATTCGAACTGCTCGGGCGCGGCGACCGCGGCGGTCTGGGCGACCGCGGCGGTCTGGGCGATGCCGCCGCCGTAGGACAGCCCGACCACGTGCGCGCGATCCAGGCCGAGCGCGTCCATCACATCGAGCAGATCCCGCCCGGTGTCGGCCATGGTGTGCGGGCTGGGCGCGCCCGCCGCCCAGCCGTGGCCGCGGATGTCGTAGGCGAAAACCCTGCGGCCGGTGGACAGTCCGCGCATGACCTCGTCCCACATCCGCCAGTCCAGGCCCAGCGCATGCACCAGCAGCACCGCCGGTCCCTCGGCGCCGCGCTGCGCCACCACCGTCTCGTGATCGGCCAGCCCGACCCGCCGCAGTTCGGCCGGACGGTCCAGGCCCACCGTGGCCACCGTCTCGTCGATGACGGCGAGAGCGTTGAGGGCGCGCGGGAATCCGGCGTACACCGAGGCGTGCTCGGCCAGCGCGATGAGTTCCGCGGCGTCGAATCCATTGCGCAGCGCGGCCTTCACGTGCGTGGCCAGTTGCCGCTCGGTGCCGCCCAGGGCGATCAGCATGGACACGGTGGCCAGTTCCCGGTGCGCGCGGCTGAGTTCCGGGCGGGACAGCGTGCCGCCGAACGCACCCTCGATCATGGCGTCGAACAGGTGGGGCGAGCGCCGGCGCAATTCCGCCTGCGCCACATCGGCGTCGGTGCCGATGAGCGCCAGAAACTCCTGCCGCCCCTTGTCGAAACGCTGCATGGGTGATGACTCCTCATGGTGGATGGCTGTTTCCCCGCTTCGACGCTAGGAGCGAGCCGGGCGCGCGAAGGGGGATATTTCACGCCGAACAAGGGTCCGCCGACGCCACCACGCAGGCGATATCTCCATCCGGAACCGGTGGCGGCCGGAACCAGCTTGTTGGCGCGAAAGGTCCCCGTCGCAGGGTTCCGGACGCCCTTAGGTTTTGGACGTGTCATCGATCAAGACCACCGATCCCCTGCTCGTCCCGGTGCTGATGAGTCTGCTGCGCAATGGAATCGTCCATCGCGCAATGGCTCTCGCCATCGCGACAGTGGTTTTGATCGGTGTGCACCAGCCGACCTGGGTGCCCTACGCCGTGACCGTGTACGCCATCTGGAATGCGGCCGCGGTCACGCTGAACTCGGCGCGCGCGGCGCGCGCCGCCGCACGCTGATCGCCCCGAAGGCACCCGACCCAACCACACCCGACAGAGGAATCGATGTTCGATCCAGTACAAGACCACCCGTTGTTCGACCAGGTGCAGCAGCGCATGGGCCGGGTGCCGAACATGACCAAGGTGATGGCGAATTCGACGCCGGTCCTGGAGGGCTACCTCGGTCTGATGGGCGCGCTGAAGAAGGCGTCGCTGCCGGGTCCGACCTCCGAGCGCATCGCGCTGACCGTCGGCGCGTCCAATGACTGCGGCTACTGCGTGGCCGCGCACACCTTCGCCGGCAAGCGGGTCGCCAAGCTCAGCGACGCCGAGGTGGAGGCCGCCAAGGCGGGCACCGCCGCGGACCCGAAAGAGGCCGCGGCCGTGGCCTTCGCGCGGGAGCTGACCGAGTCGCGCGGCAAGGCCAACCCGGCGGCGGCGCTGGCGGCGGGCTGGACCGAGCAGCAGGTGCTCGAGATCGTCGCGCTGGTGGCGCTGCAGACCCTCACCAACTACGTCAACAAGGTCGCCCAGACCGAGAACGATTGGCCCGCGGCATGACCGACCACAAGATCCTCGCCATCTCCGGCAGCCTGCGCGCCGACTCGCACAACACCGCGCTGCTGCGGGCGGCCCAGAAGTTCGGGGCCGGGCTCGATATCGAGATCTACGATCAGCTGCGCGAGATCCCGCCCTACGACCTGGATCTCGACACCCCGGCGCTGCGCCCGGCCGTCGTCGCCGAGCTGCGCGACCGGATCACCGCCGCCGACGGCCTGCTCATCGCCACCCCGGAGTTCAACTACTCGATCCCCGGCGTGCTGAAGAACGCCCTGGACTGGGTGAGCACCGACTGGACCAAGACCGAGGGCCTGCCGCTGCTGCGCAAGCCGATCGCCATCATGGGCGCGGCGCCCACCCAATTCGGTTCGGTGCGTGCGCAACTGGCGCTGCGCCAGGTCTTCGTGTGGACCGAGAGCGATGTGGTGGTCAAGCCCGAGGTGATCGCGTTCCGCTCGCACGAGCGTTTCGACGACGACGGCAACCTCGTCGACGAGACCACCGTCGGGCTGCTCACCGGGCTGCTCTCGGCGCTCGCCACCAAGATCGATCGGGCCGCCGAATCTCGCTGAGCGGGCGGATATCTCGCCCGGCCGCTGCCGGGCTCAGGGTGCGCGCCGGGCTGCCCCATCGGCTCGATCGCGCTCCGCTTCGGGGAGCAGCGGCCGGATGTCCTTGCGCGAGTTGATCATCAGCTTGGCGAGGACGGACGCGACCTGGGCGTCCACGGTCCGGGTGGAGGTGCCGCGGCGCGTCGCGATGGCCGTGTTGGTCATTCCGGCCGCCGCCAGCACCGCCACCTCCCGCTCGGCCTGCGTCAGTTCGCCCCACACCGGTGACCCGCCGACGGGGATGGCGGCGGGCGCGGGCCCCGCGTTGCCGGTGTGCCCGGCCGCCCGGTCGGCCGTCGCCGGGCACACCGCGGGGAGTCGATCCGCGCCGGGCGCGAATTCGGCCTCGCGCACGGCTGTTTCGAAGATCTCGCGGCCCAGAATTCGCGCCGCCACCTCGACGGCCTCCGCGTTCTGGCGGGCGAAGGGTCGCAGGTTCGCCAGTTCGAGACCGAGCCGGCGGCGGATGGCCGCCGTGCCGCCGATCAGCCGGGCGACCTCTCGCGCCCGATCCGCGGCAGCCGCCACCCGTACCCCGGCGGCCACCGCGGGCTCGGCGAGGATCAACCGGGACAGGATCCAGGCCCGAATATTCAGGCCCCACACCACACCCCAGTGATCGCGCATCGGGATCTGCCACGCCAGCGCCGTATCGCACAGGGCCAGGCCCTCGACCGGGTCGCCGTGCGCGGAAACCGCGATGGCACGGGCGAACCGGGCCCACGAGATCGCCGACTGCGGACCGGCCGCGATCATCGCGTCGTGGAAATCGCGCGTCACCGTCAGCGCTTGCTCGGCCGTGCCGTGGAACGCGGCCGACAGCGCCTCGAACAACCAGCTCATGGTCGCGCCGTCGACGTCACCGTTGGCCGCGAACTTGATTCGGGCGCGGGCGAGCACCTCCGTCCCGCGCGGATCGGTGTCCACCAGCCACAGCAGGCCGCCCCACAGGTAGTCCACCGGCGCGGGCAGTCCCGGATCCACGGCCGGATCAGCCCGCCACGTCCGCCGGGCTTCCGGTTCGAGGCAGGCGTCGGCGCATTCCTCCAGCAGTCGATCGGCGTCCGCGGACCGGCCCTGGCACAGGCTGAGCCAGCCGATCAGCGCCTTCGACGCCACTTCGAGTTCGACCGGGCACCGGCCCGAGGCCTGCACCGCGGCCAGGCTGCGTTCGGCCAGGCTGCGGCACTCCCGGAGAGAACCGCGCAGGAACGGGATCCGCGCGGCGAGCAGCCGCAGGGCCATGTCCAGGCCGATGACCGCCTCGTCCGGATCGGTGAGGCTGCCCTCGATGGCGTAGACGATGTTGTCCCATTCCATCCGGGCGTGGGTCAGCAGTTCCTGCTCGCGCGGGCTCACCCAGCCGATCGAGACCGCCGTGACCCGGTCCTGGTAATAGCGGCGATGGCGGGCGGTCAGGCGCAGCCACTCCGCATCGCCGTTGTCGCGCAGTCGTTCCCGGGCGAAGACCTGGAAGCTCTCCAGCAGCGAGTACCTCGCGGTCTCGGCACCGACGTGGATCAGGACCAGCGAACGGTCCACCAGGCGTGGCAGCAGGGTCTCGATGTCGGCCCGGAGGGGGCCGCCCGGATCGGCGCAGATCGCCTCGATCGCGGCGAGATCCGCGCCGAGCTCCGAGCCCGCGCTCCGATCCGGTTCGGCGTCATCGGGATTGGCGTCGTATCCGATGGCGAACACCGACAGCCGGGCGAACAGCGCCTGTTCCTCGGGTTCGCACAGGTCGTAGGACCAGCCGATGACCGCGCCGAGATCGCGGTGGCGGTCGTCGGCGCCCACCCGGAATCCGGGCGACCAGCGCAGCCTGCGATCGCCGGGCGCGCCGCCCAGATCGCGCAGGATCATGGCCGGTGACTGGTAGCGCAGACGTGCGGCGGCCAGCCGGATGTGCAGCGGATAGTTGTGCAGCCGTTCACAGATCCGGGCCACGACCTCGGTATCGGCGTCGGCGATCGGGTGCCCGGACAGGTCCGCGCGCTGCCGGAAGACCTCGAGCGCCTGGCTACGGGACAGCGGCGGAATGACGACCAGGTGTTCGTCCACCCACCCGATGGCGGTGCGGCTGGTGGCCAGCACCGCCAGCTCCGGAACCTGTTCGAGCAGATCCGCGATGGCGTGGCCGACCCCGTCCAGCACGTGTTCACAGTTGTCGAGCACCAGCACGCAGCGCGATGCCTCGGGCCTGCCGAGCGCGTCGAGCAGGGCTCGGCGTGCCGTGCGGTCGGAGAAGTCACCGTCGATCACCGCGGCGGCGATCTCGTCCAGTACGGCGTCGGCACTCGCGCCCGCGGACAGTTTCGCCAGGTGCGCCCAGTACACCGGCAGCCCGGTGTCCCGGCGCAGCCGCGCGGTCGCCGTCATGGCCAGCCTGGTCTTCCCGATTCCGCCCGAACCGACCAGCGTGACCATGCGCGCCCCACCCGGCAGCAGGATCGCGACACGCTCCAGCTCCGGTTCGCGACCGACGAACCCCTCAGTGCTCATCGGTATACCTACGCCGCACTCTTCGGGTCCACCAACACGTCGAACCAGCCTAGTGGTTCGGACCGACGCGTCCACTCCGACCTCGGTCGACTCCGTCACGCCGGGCCCGCCGGTCCCGTTCCGCCCCGGCTACCGATGCGCGCGACCTACCTATTCGCCGAGGCTGGTGAACGTCGCCGTGTACCGGACACGGATGCTCGTTCACCGTGGGGGAAGGATTCGGATGCTCTTGCCGGGGGACACTCGGTCGCCGTCGGCGATCCACGGCACCACTCCCGCCCGCACGGCCGGATTGCTGCGCGCCACCGCGCTGCGCCTCGGCGTGCCGCCCGGCGAGCTCAATGCGCTCGAGCCGAGCGTGGACCCGGATGTCCTGGACGACGATCGGCTGCGGGTGCCCACCGAATGGGTGTGGCGGGTCTGGGAACTCATCGCCGCCGCGGCCGGTCCCGGCTCCGGCCTGCTGGTGGCGGCCGCCGCCGAACACAGCGGCCTGCACGTCTGGGACTACCTGTTCACCTGCGCCCCCACCCTCGCCGAGAGCGTGCGGACCGCGATCGACCTACGGGGCGTGGTGACCGACCCCGGCACGGACTGGGCGGTCGAAGAACGCGGCAGCCTGCTCACTTTCCGGGCGACCCCCACCGCCGAACCCACCGCCGCGCTGGCGGCCATCGAGGAATTCACCCTCTCCACCGTGCTGCGCCGCCTGCGCGCCGCCGCCCGCCAGCAGCTCATCCCGGTCCGAGTCGCATTCAGCCACAACGCGACTCACTTCTACAACCGCATGTCCGACGAATTCGACACCAGCCGAATCGATTTCGCCGCCCCCTGCGCGGAGATCACCTTCCTCGACGCGGGCCCGCTGCCGACCGGCTCGGACCCCTACCTGGGCGCCATGCTCCGCGATCACGCCCACCTCCTGCTGACCGCCTCCCGCTCGGCCCCCGACTGGCGAGAAACCCTGCACGACACCATCACCGACGCCCTCCGCACCGGCGACCCCAGCCTCGACGCCGCCGCCCGCCGCCTCACCATGAGCCCCCGCACCCTCCAGCGCCGCCTCCAGGCCATGGGCACCAACTGGCGCCAGGAAGTCGAATCCGTCCGCCACCAACACGCCCTCCACCTCATCCGCCACAGCGACCTCCCCGTCCAATCCGTCGCCGCCCGCCTCGGCTACACCGACGCCCGCACCCTCCGCCGCGCCCTCCGCCGCTGGACCGGCCACACCGCCACCGACTTCCGCCGCACCCTCCCCGTCACGGCGGACCCCTGCTGACGACAGCCGGCCGGACCTCATTGCGTCTTGAATCCCGAGAGCATACCGATATTGGTATGCTCGATGGTATGAGCAAGCAGATCACCATCCGCCTGCCGGATGAGCTAGTCGATTTCGTGGACGCCGAGGTCGCAGCCCAGCACTGCGGCAGCCGTGCTGCCCTGGTCGCCGCCGCTCTCGAGCACTACCGCGAACGTGTCATCGGGGAAGCCATCGTCGCCGGGTACACCGCCATCCCCGACGGCCGCGACGAGCACCTCGACGAATTCCTCTCCGCCGCGAACGAGTCCGTATGGGGTGATGGGTGAGGCCGATCCACATCGCCGAGCTGGGCGCCAAACCCCGACCGGTACTCGTACTGACCCGCGACATCGCCCGCACAGTGCTCAACACCGTCACCGTCGCCCCGATCACCAGCATCGTCCGCGGCATACCCACCGAGGTACGACTCGACTCCACCAACGGACTCGACCACGACTGCGTAGCCCTTCTGGACAAAATAACCACCATCCCCTCCGCCGCACTCGGCCGCCGCGTCGGCCACCTGCACCCCGGACAAGAACAGCACTTGACCGACGCCGTCCGCGCCGCCTTCGAACTGAAGTAAGTCCCGTGATGAAGGGACTGCCCCGCACGGCATCGCCGGTCTCCGGGTCAGGAGGTGCGGCTGGTGTCGTCTCGTTCCCAGCGGGAATCGCTGTGTGCGGCACGGCGTCTCGCGGCTATCGCGATGCCGAGGTAGATCGCGGCGTCGAGGGCCGAGCGGGGGCCGGTGATTGTGCGCAGGATTGCGCGGGCGGTGGTTTGGGTGGTGTTCGGGGTTCGGTGCGGGTCGCGTTCTCTGAGTTCGGTGTTGCCTCTGTGGTGTCTGGTGAGGACTGTGAGAAGGCCGGGGAGGGTGGTGGGGGTGGTCCACACCGAGGGGTCGGTTTCGACGACCGTCTTTTCGGTGTCGTCGAATTGGGTGTCTACGAACATGTCGTCGCCGGTTACGTCGGGGAATTCGCCGAAGCGTTTGTGGGCTTCGGCGCTGAGGCCGAAGACGCCTGCCCACCACAGGGCGTTCTGGTGGGCGGCCATTTTTCGGCGGGCACGGTAGTAGCCGCGGACGAGGGGGGTCGCGGTGGCGGAGTCGTAGCGGAAGGTGGGGCGGGCGGCGAGGATGTCGCCGCGGTCGATGCGGTCGAGGACGGCGAGGATGGTGGTGGCGGTGATCTGGATGTCGGCGTCGAGGTAGAGGCGGGGCCAGGAGGTGGCGATGCTGTCGCCGGTGTTGAGGGCCAAGGGTTTCGAGCCGGTCGGCAGTTCGACCACGTGGACGCCGGGGATGGTGCGGGCTCGGGCGGCGGTGTCGTCGGTGCAGCCGTTGGCTACCACGATCAGTTCGAAGTAGCCCGCGACGGCGGCCGCGCCGAGGGGGCGCAGGGTGCGTTCGATGACGGCGGACTCGTTGTAAGCGGGGACGATGACCGCGCCGCGGCCGAAGGGGCCGGAGAGGGTTTCCGGCACAGCGGGTTTCGTCGCCCTGGGCAGGGTGTTCCAGCGGTGGCGGTTCAGCACGATCGACAGGGTGCGGCGGTGGTCGGCGTCGTAGCCGCGCAACCCGGCGGCGAGGGCGACCATGGCGCGGAAAAGCGTTGCGTACCAGCGGGTGTGATGGAGTTCGACGTAGCGGATCCGGTTGACTTCCAGCAGGGTCGCCAGTGCCGGAGACGTTCCGGAGCCGCCGAGCCGGTGCTGCACGACGGCGGTGGGGTCGAAACGAACCGTGTGACCGCTCGATCGGATGCGGCGGAAGTACTCGGTCTCCTCGGAGTAGAGGAAGAAGGACTCGTTCCACTCGCCCAGTGCCACGGCCAGGGAGCCCCGGATCAGCAGGCACGCGCCGGTGGCCCAGTCGACATCGTGGGCCTGCTCGTAACTGCTTGGGCGATAGTCGAATTCCGACAGCCACTCCGGGCGGTCCCGCCAGAGCTTGCTGCCCAGCAGCGCGTCCCCGAAGGCCCGCGTCACCGACGGCTCTCGGGACAGTGAGGGGTGGGGGTGACCCTCGTTGTTCAGGATCAAGGGCACCACGGCCCCGATGCGGTCGTCGGCGTCGAGGGTGGCCACCATCCGGGCGATGGCCCCGGGACGCACCCGCAGGTCCGGGTTCAGGATCAGGACCGCGTCGCAGCTGCCGATATGGCCGAGACCGACATTGATCCCGCCCGCGTAGCCCAGATTCCCGCCCGACGCCACGAACACGACCTCGGGATATCCGCGCACGACTTCGGCTGTGCCGTCGGCGGATTCATTGTCGACGACCACGATTCGCAGCGCGATGCCCCGCGCCTCGGCGCGTAAATCCGCCAGCAGCAACGGGATATCCGTGGCGCTGTTGTAGGTCACGATGACGATCGCGACCGCGACATGCTCGGTCGAGTTCATGTAGCTCCCCCTGTCCGCTACTTCTGTTGATAGACCCGCAGATAGTCGACATCGAGCTCGGCGCTCTGTTTCGGGTTCGCCAGCATCGAACCCTCGTTGCGCTCCCAGTCGTTGTCGACGGTCATGTTCAGAATCAGCTGCATCGGACCGTTCTCGATCGCCTTGGCATCGGCGAACTCGCCGCAGCGGACACCGTTGATGTACCAGGCGATGTGGTCGGGTTCCCAATCGACGCCGAATCGCACCCAGTCCTGCGAATAGTCACGCACCGGGCAGGCTCCGTTGCCGCCCGGGGTGTTGTTGACGCGGTACGCCTGCTGACGTCCGCCGTAGGCGTAGGTCATGTAGATGTTCTCGGGATGGCCGCCGAGCACCTCGACGATGTCGATCTCGCTGCGGTACTCGTACTTCGGGTTGGTCGGCAGCATCCAGAACGCGGTGAAGAAGCCCTGCACCGCCGGGAATTTGACGCGCGCCTCGGTGTAGCCGTAGGTGAAGGAGAACAGGTATTTGTCGGTACGGGCGTCGGCCCGCGCGGTCGAGAGCAGCCCGCTCTTGTAGGTGCAGAGCTGCTGGAAGCACGACGGATCCGGCGACGGCGGATCCAGCGGCTCGGCAACGAGTTTCGCGACTCCGCCGCCGACCCGGACCTGTTCGGGCCGGTAGGTCTCGCGGCCGGAGTTGAAGCTGCTGGTGCAGCCGCCGTAGTTCCAGTCGAAGCAGGGCGTCAGCTTCGAGTGGTCGTAGTCGGATCCGTCGAACTGCTGCTCGAAGATCAGCTTCCACTGCTTGCCCGGCGCGGCCGCCGCCGGGGGCGGGGTGCAGGTGGCGGCGGTCATGTTGGTGGCGGTGCAGATACTGGGGTTGCGGTCATCGGGCCCGGTGCAGCCGATGGCCACCAGCGCGATGGACAGCGGGACGGACAGGATCGCCGCGACTCGATTGATACGCACTCAGCCACCCAGGGCCCGGACGACCGGGACACCGACAATGCCCGCGGTCGCGATGAGCTGGAACGCGGCCAACCCGGCCAATGGCCAGGTCCGCGGCAAAATCCGGGTCCGCCCGATCTCGACTATCACCAGCACGGCCAGCATGGCGATCGGTAGCTCGGCATATTTCTGGTAGAGCTGCGAGCCCGGCGCGGTGACCACCGCCAGTGCGACCAGCGCACCCGCCATGAGCAGGGCGGTCCGCCGCTCCAGCACGAAAAACAAGGCCGCGCACGCGAATCCGCCGACGAAGGCGAGCACGGCGAGCACCGGCGAACGGCCGTCCAGCACCGGAAGCTTGCCGACGAGCGTCCACAGCACACCGCCGCGCCGCGAGTCGTCGGGGAATTTCGTTGCCGCGCTGCGGAAGACGACGGCCGGGGCGGCGACCACCAGTCCCGTGACGAGCTCCGGCACCAGATGCGTCCGGACCACGGCGACCTGCGCCGTCGCCGCCAGCACCGGCACGGCGAAGATCGCGGCGACCGCGAAGGTGAACGCGATGGCCGTCCAGCTCGGATTCGCGGCATTGAACTGGCGCATGGCGGGCGGGGTCAACCCACCCCACAACGCGATCAGACCGGCCAGCACCGCGATGCCGGGACCGAGGACCAAGGCGGCATCACGCAGCGTCGAACGCGGATAGTGCAGCGGGCGCGCCGGATCCACGACCGACAGGGCGGCCGGTGCCAGCAGCCACACGAAGGTCTGGCGCGTCGCGATCGCCGCGGCGACGAGCACCCCGATCGCCACCAGCGCGCCGATCGCATTGCGCCCCGGGCCCGCCGGGACCGCGAGCATCAGCATCATCGCCGCCATCGCGAACACCAGCGCCGCGTCATCGGTGAGCATCCACAGCGCCGACTGCCAGAAGTACGCCGACAGCAGCAGCGGCGCGACGGCGAGCCCGCGCGACCACCACGACGGCAGCGCCCGCGCGTGCCGCACCGCGAGCGCGGCGAGACATCCCGCGAACAACGCCCCGACGACCTGGGTGCCGTGCTCGCCGAGCCCGAGCGGACCCGAGATCGCCGCCACCACAAGGTGATACAGCGGCCCGGTCGCGGTATTCAGGCCGACGAGATCGAGGTGCGGACACGAGGTCCGGAGCTGTTCCACCGACGGCCAGTGAAAGGCCCGCTGATCGTTGCCACCGGCGGTGACCACCACCCCGGTGGCGGCGATGACCGCGGCGAGCGCCAGCACCAGGCCGAACGCGCCCGCGGCCGGCAGGTACGAACGACCCGTCGCACGCACGGAAACCGCCGCCCCGTCCCGGATCATGCCCTCTCGTCCCGGATCATGCCGACGCCGGCGCGGCCTCTAGCACCACGGCCGAACGCTTCAATCGCACCAGGGCGGGCGGTCCCTGGACGAGATAGCGCCGGGCCAGCCGCCGCGGCTCCAGCATGAGCCGCCACGCCCATTCGCCGCCCGCATTGCCGACTCGTTCCGGCACCCGGGCGACCCGGCCCGCGAGGAAATCGACGACGGCGCCGAAGGCGAGCAGCGCGCGGGCGTTGGTCAACGTCCCGTACTCCGCGATCCACCGCTCCTGGCGGGGCTTGCCGAGCCCGACCACGAGAATGTCGGTCTCGGCGGCGGCGATCCGCGCGGCAATCGCTTCCGAGGCACGGCGATCGGTGAGCTCGGCGCGCTCGGGCGCCCAGGTGCCCGCGACGATCAGTTGCGGGTGCAGCTCGGCCAGCGCCGGGAGCAATAGCTCGTGGGTTTCGGCGGTGCCGCCGAGAAATCCCACCCGCGCCCGCGTCTGGGCCGCGCGCTCGAGAATGGGCGTAATGAGGTCGCTGCCCGACAATTTCGGCCAGCTGCGTCCGCTGCGGGCATTGGCGGTCCGGACCAGGGGCATGCCGTCGAGCAGGGTGAGCCAGCGCAGCCCGCCGTCGGATGCGGCCACGGGTAGCCGCTCGTCCCACGCGGCATCGCCGGCGAAGTGGTGGATGTGATCCAGATTGGCCGAGGCCACGGCGATGGGATCGGCGTGCGAGAGCGCCGCGAAGATCAACTCCAGTGCCGCGTCACGATCGAGCAGGTCGACGGGTACGTGTCCGACGAGCATCCGCGGCCAGAGCGCCGAGCATTCGTTCATCTGACCGATTGCCTTCCAAGAGTTTTCGGCCTGACCGTACGACAGCGAGTATATCGATCCAGGCCGCCTTCGCATCCCGGATCGTTACCCGCCGCTCTGCCACAATGGCACCTATGCAAGCGAACAGTGGGGAAACCATGCGGTCGAACGGCGGCCCCCTGTCCCGCGACTCGCGGGTATACGTCGCGGGGCATCGCGGACTGGTCGGATCGGCGCTGTGGCGGCGGTTGCGCGCCGCGGGATTCACCGATCTGATCGGGCGCGACTCGTCCGAGCTGGACCTGCGCGATGCCGCCGCGACCGCCGAATTCTTCACCGCGACAAGGCCACACGTGGTGATCGATGCCGCGGCACGGGTGGGCGGCATCGTGGCCAACGCGAGCCGACCGGCGGAGTTCATTTCCGACCACCTTCGCATTCAGGTCAACCTGCTCGATGCCGCGGTCGCCTCCGGGGTGGAACGGTTCCTGTTCCTCGGATCGAGCTGCATCTACCCGCGCGCCGCCGCCGTGCCGATTCGCGAGGACGCGCTGTTCACCGGTCCGCTCGGAACCACGAACGAGGGCTACGCCGTCGCGAAACTGGCTGGAATCACCCAGGTCACGGCGATTCGCCGACAGTACGGCCTGCCCTACATCAGCGCGCTGCCGACCAATGTCTACGGCCCCGGCGACAATTTCCACCGCTCCGGCAGCCACGTGGTGCCGGGACTGCTGCGCCGCTTCCACGAGGTCGCCCGCGACGACGCGCCCTACGTCGAGTGCTGGGGCACCGGAAAACCGTTGCGGGAGTTCATCCACGCCGGCGATCTGGCCGACGCCTGCCTGTTCCTGCTCGAGCACTACGACGGCGAGAGCCCGGTCAATGTCGGCACCGGGCAGGAGACGACGGTGGCCGAGCTGGCGACGACCATCGCCGACATCGTCGGCTATCGCGGTGAGATCCGCTGGGACACTTCGCAACCGGACGGTACGTACCGAAAGCTGCTGGACGTCTCGCGGCTCACCGGCCTGGGCTGGGGCCCGCCGGCCATCGGCCTGGCCGACGGGCTGAAGTCGACCTACGAATGGTTCCTGGACAACCAGGAGAACTATCGCGGCTGACGCCGGACCTAGTGCGGCTGACGCCAGGCGGTGAGATTCGGCCGATCGATCCACACCTGCGATTCGGCTTTGAGCAGCTCGACATCGGCATCGACCATGAGCCGAGCCAATTCCGGTGCCCGCACCTGCGGATCCCACCCGAATGCCGCCGTCGCCTTGGAGGCGTCGCCGATCATGGCGTCCACCTCCGCGGGCCGCAGATACCGATCATCGAACCGGACATGACGCTCCCAGTCGAGCCCGGCGTGATCGAAGGCCAGCTCCAGGAACTCCCGCACGGAATACCCCGCGCCGGTCGCCAGCACATAGTCGTCCGGCTCGTCGACCTGCAACATCCGCCACATGCCCTCGACGTACTCCGGCGCGTACCCCCAATCCCGGACCGAATCGACATTGCCCATCCACAGATGCTCGTCGAGCCCCGCGGCAATGCGCGCCACCGCACGGGTGATCTTGCGGGTCACGAAGGTCTCGCCGCGGCGCGGTGATTCGTGGTTGAACAGAATGCCGTTGACCGCGTAGAGACCGTACGCCTCGCGGTAGTTGCGGGTCGACCAGTAGGCGAACATCTTCGCGGTGCCGTAGGGCGAGCGCGGGTGCAGCGGCGTGCGCTCGTGCTGCGGCGGCGGTGAGGAGCCGAACATCTCCGAGCTCGACGCCTGGTAGAACCGGCAGTCCAGCCCCAGCTGCCGAATCGCCTCCAGGATCCGGATGGTGCCCAGACCGGTTGTCTCCGAGGTATATTCGGGCTCGTCGAAGCTGACCCGGACGTGCGACTGCGCGGCCAGATGATAGATCTCGTCCGGCTCGATCCGCCGGATCAGCGAGGCGAGCCGGGCGCTGTCGTTCAGTTCGCCGTAATGCGTGAACAGGCGCGCATCCGGGTCGTGCGGATCGACGTAGAGATGGTCGATCCGCCTGGTATTGAAGGTCGACGCACGGCGGATGATGCCGTGCACCTCGTATCCCTTGCCGAGCAGCAACTCGGCCAGGTACGAGCCGTCCTGTCCCGTTATTCCGGTGATCAATGCGCGTTTGGCCATCGGACCGCCTTCCCCCGTGCGCGAGCCAACTCGATTATCCACTCCTCGTAGCCGTCCAGCGCGGCGTCGGCATGCAACAGCGCCGCCGCGTACCGCCTCCCCGCGGCGCCGAACTCGGCCCCCAGCTCCGGATCGGCGCCGATCCGGACCGCCTCGGAGAGCAGCAGATCCGGCCGGCCCGCGGGCACCAGGACGCCCGCGCCCGAGGCCGTCATCTCCTGCGCGGTGTACCCGGCCGCCTCGGCGGCCGCCAGAATCGGCTTGCCAGAGGTGAAATACGAGGTCAGCTTGCTGGGCACGGCCATCTGCGCCACCCCGGGCAGCTCGTTGACCAGCAGCACGTCCGCCGCCCCGAGCGCGGACGGGAATTCCGCCTCGCTCACCGGCGGCAGGATCTCGAGGGTCGGCAGCCCCGCGCCCGCGGCTTCGATCCGCCGCCGCTGATTGCCGTCGCCGAGCAGCACGAATCGGACCGGAAGCCCTTCCCGCGCCGCCAGTTCGGCCGCGGCCACGACGTTCTCCAGGCCCTGTTTGGTCCCCATATTGCCCGCGTGCAGCACGACGATCTCCTCGTCGGACCACCCGCGCGCCGCCCGGAAGGCCGCGCTGGCACCCGGATCCGGCGCGGACACGTGATTCCAGTTCCGGATCACCCGGATCCGCTCGCGCTCGACGCCCAACTCGCGCACCAGATCCGCGCGCAGGCCGTCGTGAATGACCGCGACACCGTCGGCATGACGGAAGGCGGCGGACTCCAGCGCGCGCATGGCACGCGCGGCGGGCCGGGGCAGCGCCCCGGTCTCCACCACCCCGCGGCTGTACAGGTCGTGCACGAGCACCCCGACCGCCGGAGCGCGGGGCGTCAGCCGCGCCCGGGCGACCGCCATGGTGGCGGACAGCAGCGGCGGGGTGATGCACACGACCACCTCCGGCCGCTGCCACCGGCTCGTCACCGCTTGCAGGCCAAAGGTGAGTTCCATTGCGGCCCGGCCGAATCCACGACCGTCCCGGGGCACGTGATGGTTGAGCCGGCGCAGCCGCACCCCGGCCGCGCCGGTGTCGGCGCGGAAGGGCGTGCGCTCGCCATCGCGCCGCCACGCCGGATAGTGCGTGACGCCGGTGAGCACCCGCACCTGGTGGCCGCGCGCGGCCAAGCCCACCGCGAGACCCGTTGTGTAGGGCGCGATCCCGGTCGGCTCGGGGGCATAGTTGATCCCCAGAATCACGACCCGGACCGTTCTACCTGACACATCGTCCGACATTAGCGGCCCGGACACCCATCGGCGCGTCGACCGATTCGCGGAGGTCACGGGCGGTAGGACCCGGCCCACCGCGCTACCCGCTGGTCGCCGGGTTCGAACCGAGGTATCCGGACAGCTTGCGCACGCCACGCGCCGCGGTGATCCGCTGCCGTTTGGCATACAGCTCCGCGACCGCGCGCCGGGCCTGCCGTCGCTGCGCCGGGGTGAGGTCGGATTCGGCTATCCAGCGCAGCCATTCGCGGCATTGCAGCGTGGTGGACAGGTGCGCCTGCCAGCCCGGCACATCGAGCTTGCGCGCCATGACCGACTGCCGATCGTGCTGCCAGTGCCGGCCGCCGAGCACCTCGGGCACGTGCCCCCACCGACCGGCCAGGGCCAGTTTCCCGGCGAACACCTCGTCCTCGCGCAGCATATTGCGGCGCACTATGTGGCGCACCGGCTCGCGGCGGACCACCGCGTACAGCGGATCGATCAGCAGGAAGCTCTCGTTGAGCAGCCGCAGCATCTCGGTGAACCGGACCGCGGGATCCGCCGAGCCCAGCGCCGTGCCGTCGTAGACCGCGCTCTGGTGCGCGCCCTCGGGGCCCACATAGTCCAACTGGGTTGTCACCAGCAGCAATTCGGGGTCGGCTTTGAAGACCTCGAGACACCGCGACAGATATTTCGGCTCCAGCCAGTCGTCGTCGCCGATCCACCGGAAGTAGGTGCCGTTCGCGAGTTCCAGTGCGCCCACGAAGTTGCCGAGGATGCCGACATTGACCGGGTTGCGGTGGTAGACGATCCGGCTGTCGCCGGCCGCGAGCTCGCGGCAGACCTCCGCGGTGGCGTCGGTCGACGCGTTGTCGGAGATCACCAGCTCCAGATTCTGGCAGTCCTGGCCGAGCACGGATTCCACGACGGCCGGAATCCGATCCGCCCCATTGCGAACCGGCAGCCCGATGCTGACGAGTGTGTGTGAGTGATGCACGTGAGTTCCCTCCCAACTGTGCTGGAGAATCAGACCCGCTCGAACCAGATTTCGCGCCAGAACGAGACGTATTCGCGGGGGCAGTTGGCGTGGTAGACGCCCTCGCAGACCACGTCCTCGAGCACGATCGCCGGGGTTTTCATGACCACCAGCTCACCGGTGGTCTCGTCGAGGCATCGGGTGATGCGCGCCTTCACCCGCGCGGTGCGCCCGCAGAACCGGGCCGCCTCCTCCTCGAACCCCATGCCCCGATTGAGCCGGTGCTCGTTGAGGGTGAGTTCGATCTGTTCCTTGGACTTGATGCGCACCAGCTCGCCGGGTTGCAGATCCAGGTGTGCCACCGGGGTTTTCCCGACCGCGCGGCCGCGCACGAAACCCCACTCCGAGCCGCCGCGGAACAGCATCGCGGCGGGCAGCAGCCGCTTGCTCAGGGCCTGTAGCCGGTTGAACATCACGAAGAAGAAGGCCAGCAGGGACGCACGCACGGTCGCATTGCCGACCTGGACGTCCTCGACGTACTGCCGCACATCGCGGAACGGCAGGCAGGCCGGGGCCGCGCGCATCATCTCGGTCGACTGGCAGGAGTAGCGCTCCCGGCCGCTCTCGAGCGGTGGCTTGCGCGTATTGATCTCGAGCAACTCCAGATCGATGCGGGTGCCGTCGGCCGGGGTCGGTGCCCCCGAACTCGAACCCGGGGGCGTGCCGGGCTCGACGCGCTTGAGCCACGCTTGTTTCCAGTACAGGCTGCACGCGGTCTGACAGCCGCCGTGTGAGCTGCCCGCGCAGCGCGCCCCGGTGAGGTGCACCGTCTCGGTCATCCGATGCATGCCGGTGCGGCCGTAGGGATCGCACACCTTGTTGGCGACCTTGTGGACGGTCAGCTGTTTGCCGCAGAACTCCAGCATTTCGGGCATGAACGGCAGATTGTCGAGCTCGCCGTGCTCGTCGAGGGTGGCGAGGATCTCGGCCGCGCTGCGGACCTCGACGAGATCGCCCACCCGCAATCCCGCAGTCGGCTCGGCAACGGTCTGGGTCATGCTGTGTTCCTCCATCAGTAGGCACCGTCACTACGGGTCACCGCGGTGATCGTCTTCGCGATGATCAGCAGGTCCTGCACCATCGACCAGTTTTCGACGTACGAGAGATCGAGCCGGACCGACTCGTCCCAGGACAGATCCGAACGGCCCGACACCTGCCACAGTCCGGTCACCCCGGGCTTGACCAGCAGCCGCCGCCGCACCTTGCCGTCGTAGCGCTCGACCTCGCCGGGCAGCGGCGGGCGCGGGCCGACCACGCTCATCTCGCGTCGAATCACATTGATGAACTGGGGTAGTTCGTCGAGGCTGTAGCGCCGCAGAATGCGCCCGACGGAGGTCACCCGCGGATCCTCGCGGATCTTGAACAGCGGACCGGCGCCCTCGTTGGCCGACATGAGCGCGGCGCGACGCTGGTCGGCGTCCGGGAACATGCTGCGGAACTTGATCATCCGGAACGGCACCCCGTCCAGCCCGATCCGCTCGGAGCGATAGAAGACCGGGCCGCGGCTGTCGAGTTTGATCGCCACCGCCGCGGCCACCATCACCGGCGAGACGAGCAGCAGGGCGAGCGAGGCGAAGGTGAGGTCGAAGACCGCGCGGCCGAAGGACCGCGACCGGCCGTACTGCGGCTTGGCGATGTGCAGCAGCGGCAGATTGCCGATCGGGCGGATCGACATGCGCTGATCGGCCACATCGACCAGGCCCGGCGTCACCACCACGTCCACGCCCAGCGGCGCCAGCTGCCACACCAGGTCATTGATGCCGCGGGTGCCCAGATGTTCGGTCGCGGAGATCGCCACGATGTCGGCGCCCGTCTCGCGCACCGCGTCCAGCACGGTCATCGCCCACCCGGCGACGATGGGCACGTCCGCGAGTTCGGTCTCGCCCTCGTGTTCCTTGCCGTACGGGCTGTACACGCCGACCACCGAATATCCGACGGCGGGGTCGCGGGCGAAACAGGTCATCATCTCGCGGGCGGCGTCCGGACCGCCGACCACCAGAACCGCGGTGCGGCAGCGGCCCTTTCGGCGCTGCGCCGCGGCGTAGCGCCGCCACACCACCCGATTGCCGAGCAGGCCGAACAGGCCGACCGGCAGCGCGATCGCCAGATACCCGCGCGCGAAGTCCAATCGGAACAGCAGCGAGGCGATGGCGATCAGGCCGAACAGCCGCAGCGTGGCCGAGGTGACCTGGCGGTACTCTTCGAGCCCGGTGCCGAGCCCGCCCGCCGCGCCGGTGTTTCCGGCCACCAGGAAGCCGAACCAGGTCAGCGCCAACAGGATCGAGATGATCGAGTAGCCGATGCTGGCATTGCCCGACCACGCCGTCAGCTGCGCGTTCTCGATTCCGCCGAAACGGATGAGCTGCGCCGCGCCGACGGCGACGAGTAGCACGAGCGCCTCACCCGCCCGGACCCGGCGACCGTATTCGGCCTGCCATCGCTCGCGTTCGGAACGCCACTCGGGCGCGGACCCCCGGATCCGAATCCGATCAATTTGGAAGGCCATCTGCGCTCCATCCCCACGCCGAATTGCCAAGTCGCCGACGCTCCCCCGTTGGATGCCCGCGCCGAATATTATCGGTTTCACCGGCTGCAGGTCCATGATCCACCCGCAGCCCGGAGATTCTCTGTAGATCCTGAATACTTCTGCATGGCAACATATTTGGTGCGTCCCATCGAAGGTTCGCTGCGCAATCCCCGGCCTGCGGCCTGAAGAGGTAGAACGAGACGAAAACGACTGGGCCCCAGGGATCGCCGATGACCACCGATGGAGTCACCCGGGATTTCGCAACTCCATACCCCGGTGTTACGAAGAACCCACCGTCGTGCCGCCTTTTCGGCGGGCCGTCCACCTGCTCGGCGCACCGTCGCCGACCGGGTGCGTCGAGAAGGAAACGTAGACTGTCGCCGACGAATCCGGACCGAAATGAGGGACACCGGCCCCGCATGACCGCTCAGGACGAGGGCACCGCCGCGGCACCGGCGCGGCGGGGGCCGCGCCGCCCCACCGCGAGGACCCGGCGGGCACGCCGGCTCCGGTGGGTGCTGCCGGTTGTCTGCGTCCTCGTCGCGGCGCTGGCGGGGGCCGGGATTCCGGTCTACGCGGTGCCGCAGATCGATCGGCTGCGGCATGCGGACGCGATATTCGTCCTGGGCGGAGAGGGATTCCACCGGTATCCGTACGGTCTTTCGCTCGGGGGCGCGGGCTGGGCTCCGACCGTGGTGATCTCGAATCCGTACGGCACCCGCGACGACTGGCTCACCGACGTCTGCCGGACGCCACAGCGGGGGTTCGAACTCGAGTGCTTCGTCCCGGACCCGCCGACCACCAAAGGCGAAGCGCGCCAACTGCGCAAACTCGCCGCCGAGCACGGCTGGCAGACGGTGATCGTGGTGACCTTCCGCCCGCACATCTCGCGGGCGCGGTACATCCTGGAGCAGTGCTTCGACGGCAACCTGGTGATGATCGAGAGTCCGGAACATATCGCCTGGTACCGGTGGGTGTACGAATTCGGCTATCAGACGGTCGGATACGCGCGCGCGGCCCTGCAATCGGGCTGCTGACAACCGGAGTCGCCGGGCTGCGCCGGTTAGTACT
>NZ_BJWY01000099.1 GCF_007990715.1 Nocardia seriolae NBRC 15557
CGACACTAGCGTCACATTGGGTGAACCAAGTGTTGTGCCGTAACGTTTCCCGGCGATTACGCGCCGTTAAATCTGGATTTCGCGGTCGGGTCACGAATGCACGTGCATTCGGAATGAACGGATCCCCAATAAATTCCGACCAGTTGGAACTCGATCGACAGGGTGCGGTCCCTCCCGTACGATCTGGGCACGGGGAGCACCGGCCGGTTCGAAACGGGGGAAACGGAGTTGAGGAGTCGTCTTCCGGCGACCATGCGCAACGCCGCGCAGTGGACGCGACGCTTCGCGCGCACAGCGCCCGGCGTCATCGGTGCGGTGGGCGCTGCCCTCGCACTGTTCGCTCTGATCGCCGGACTGGTGTCCGCGAACGCCCAGAGCGCCAGGATCTCGCGCCACGACACCGTGCTGGCGCACACCGAACCACTCGCCAATGCCGCGCAACGGCTGTACGTGGCGCTGTCCACCGCCGACGCGGCCGCCTCCACCGCCTACCTGTCCGGCGGTGTCGAATCGCCCGAGGTGCGGGCCCGCTACGAGGACGCGCTCACCGACGCCGCCGCCGCGCTCGCGGAGGCGACGACGGGCGCCTCGGACCTGGAGACCCGGAACCTGCGCGCCAAGATCTCGGCCGAATTGCCCAGCTACACCGGCTATGTCGAGGCGGCGCGGGCCAACAACCGCCAGGGCCTCCCGGTCGGCTCCGCCTATCTGCGGCAGGCGTCGGGGCTCATGCAGGGCTCGATCCTGAAGAACGCCGCCGAGCTCCAGAAGATCCGCCTGAATCAGCTGCACGCCGATCAGGACGCCATCACCGGCCTGCCGCTGTGGACCACGGGCCTGCTGGCCGGTCTGCTCGTCGCCTGCGGCGCGGGCTCCTGGATCCTGCTGCGGCGCACCAACCGCTGGGTCAACGCGGGCATGGTGAGCGCGGCCGGACTGACCGTGCTGGCGCTGCTGTGGATCTTCGCCACCACCATCGTCGCCTCCGCCGCCATCGACACCGGGTCCACCGCCCGCTTCGAAAAGCTCGCGCAGGCCCGTATTCTCGCCCAGCAGGCCCGCACCGAGGAGACCCTGCAGCTCATCACCCGCGGCAACCTCGAGGGGAGCGAGACGCGCTTCACCGCGAGCAGCAATCAACTCCGGTCGGACCTGGCCGGGCTGCTGAGCACCGATTCGCCCGCCGCTACGGCCTTCTCGGGCTGGCAGAACGGCCACAGGCACGAGGTCGCCGCCTATCGGAGCAACAACTATCGCGGGGCCGTCGACCTGTCGATCAAGGGCGACGCCTCCGGTTCGGCGGCCCAGTTCACCGCTCTCGACAATGCCCTGAAGACCGAACTCGAGCGGACACGCCAGCAGGTGCGCGACGATGTGAATACGGCAGGAAATGCCCTCACCCTGAGCCCGATCGGCACGCTGGCGCTGCTGGTCGCCGCGGCGGCCGCGATCGTGGTCGGGGTCTGGCCGCGGTTGAAGGAGTTCCTGTGAGGACGCGGATTCGGACGGCACTGCTGGGAGCCGTGACGCTGCTGGCGGCCGCGTGCGGCTCGACGCCGGACGCCGCCCCCTTCCAGTTGCCCAGCAAGGACCGGCTGCCGGTCGGCGCGACCATCATCACCACCGCGCCCAATCAGCGCGCCGACAAATCCTGTGGCGACCCGGCCGCGAGCCTGCGCCCGGGTGCGCGGCCGCAGCCCGGCGCCATGCCGGCCGGATCGACCATGGCGGCCATCGTCGCCAGCGGCAGGATCAAGGTCGGCGTGGACCAGAACCAGTTCCTCTTCGGCTTCCGCAATCCGGACACCAGCGAGATCGAGGGCTTCGACATCGATATCGCTCACGAGATCGCCCGCGACCTGTTCGGCGACCCGGACCGAGTCGCGTTGTACCCCATCGATTCCGCGAACCGGGCCACGGCGCTGAAGAACCGCGACGTCGACGTGGTCGTCCAGAACTTCACCCCGACCTGCTCGCGCCGCAAGGACGTCCAGTTCTCCTCGGTGTACTTCGAGACCGATCAGCGGGTGCTGGTCACCAAGGGCTCGGGCATCCATTCGGCCGCCGACCTGGGCGGCAAAAAGGTTTGCGGCATCCCCAACTCGACCACGCTGGACGCGGTGTTCGCACTACCGAAGCGCCCCATCGTGATCGGCATCCAGAACTGGGGCGACTGCCTGACCGCGCTGCAGCGGGGCGAGGTCGACGCCGCCAGCACCGACCTGCCGCTGCTGTACGGGCTCGAGATCCAGGACCACAATCTCGAGGTGGTCGGCGACCCTATGGCCTCGGACGTGTACGCCATCGGAATCCAGCAGGACAAGACCGATCTCGTGCGTTTCGTGAACGGCGTGCTGGAGCGGGTCCGCGCCGACGGCACCTGGCAGCGGCTCTACAACCAGCGCCTGAGCGTGCTCGGCCCGTCCAACGGTCCCCCGGCTGCCCGGTACAGCGATTGAGCCGACCATGCACGAGAATCCCGGGCACATTCTCAGCGTCGCCGAAATAGACCGCGAAATCGCCGAGCGGGCACGCGAAATCGAGACCATCGCCGCGACCCTGGTCGAATTGGACAAACATCCGGGGCTGGTGCTGCTGCGCCGGTTCCCGCCCACCGGCGTCACCGAGGCGCGCTGGGCTCCGGCGCGCGCCGCGCTGGAATCGATGTGGGAGGACTTCGGGCGACTGGGCACGGTATTGGATCGGGCCAAGGCCGCCCGTGCGCGGCGGCGGCTGGACGCCTTCGACCGCGAGGAGCTGACCCGGCTGCTGCGCGGACAGCCCATCGAGGTGGCGCGCCACACCATTCCGATGTCGCAGCGCTCGCTGAGCGGACCGCGCGAGCAGGTGGAGCTGATCGGCATCACCGAGATGCTGGACCGCATGCGCGCGGCGTTCCCGACCGTGGTCACCGTGCTCGACGCCGTGGAGACGGTGAACAACCGGGTCATGTCCGATATCGCGCCGCTGCTGACGGAATTGGATCGGCTCGGCGGCACACTGCCCGAATTGCGTTCGCTCACCGACGATATCGACGCCCTGGCCACCGACGTCGCCACCGATCCCCTCGCATTGGCCGCCGAGGTCCTCGACCGGCGGCTGGGCGAGCTGGCCCGGCGCATGCGCGAGGCCACCACGGTCCTGACCGAACTGCGGGCCATGTCGGCCGATTGGGACGGCGCGGTCGAACGCGCGCGCTCCCGCGTCGAGGCGCTGCGCAAGACCTACGAACGCGCCGACCACGCCCGGGTCGAGGTGGAACGCACCATCCTGGCCGCGCCGCTGCCGCGCCATCCCGACGACAGTGCCGTCTACGGCGCGGAACTGACCACCCTGGAAGCCAATCCGCCCGAGCCGACCGCTCTGTGGGACCTGCGCCACCGCCTGGAATCGGCCCTGGAAGCGGCCGACCGCAACGAGCGGCTGGCCCAGGGCCTGCTCGACCGCCGCGTCGAACTCAAGGGCCGCTTCACCTCCTATCGTGCCAAGGCCGCCCGCCTGGGCGTCGGCGAGGACCAGGATGTGCTGGCCGCCAGCCGCATTGCCGCGGGCCTGCTCGACCGCAGACCCTGCGATCTGGGCGCGGTCACCCGCGCCATCACCGACTACCGCCAGCTCATCACGCAGAAAACGGGGAGGCGATCATGAACTGCACCGAGCCCGGCTGCACCGGGACCATCGAGGACGGGTACTGCACCGTGTGCGGCACCGCCCCGGCCGTGGCAGCCAATCCCGCCCCCGCGGCCGCATCCGTGACCGGAGGTTCGGCCGGATCCGGCGGCTCGACTCTCTCCGGGGGTGCGGCCTCGTCCGCTGGACCGGCTTCCGACCGTTGCACCGAACCCGGTTGCACCGGAACGATTGTCGATGGCTACTGCGATGTCTGCGGCAGCGCTCCCGCACCCGCGTCGGCCATGGCCACCACCGCCCGCGACACCGGACACCCGACATCCTCGAGCACCGGAGCAACGCTGGGCAGCGGTTCGTCTCCAAGCAGCCGCGCATCCAGGAGCGGCCGGTCGGTCCGCACCGGACGGTCGGGATCCACCGGCGGCAGCCGCGGCCGCCTGGGCGCGGGCATGGTCAAGGTGCCTTCGGTCCCCCGCCGCGACCCGGCCGAGGCCGTCCTCACCAACCCCGAAGTGCCCGAGCACCACCGCGATTGCGGCAAATGCGGCCGCCCCGTCGGCCGCAGCCGCAATGGCCAGCCCGGCCGTCCCGAGGGCTTCTGCGCCCACTGCGGCACCCGATTCTCCTTCACCCCCAAGCTCTCCCGCACCGATGTGGTGGGCGGCCAGTACGAGGTGCTCGGCCCGCTCGCCCACGGCGGCCTGGGCTGGATCTACCTGGCCGTCGATCACAAGGTCGACGACCGCCCGGTGGTGCTCAAGGGCCTGCTCAATACCGGCGACCTGGACGCCATGCGCGCCGCCGTGGCCGAGAAGCGCTTCCTGGCCCAGGTGGATCACCCGAATATCGTGCGGATCTACAACTTCGCCGAGGACACCGGCCCGGACGGCAAGCCCGTCGGCTACATCGTCATGGAGTACGTCGGCGGCAAGTCGCTCAAACAGCTGCTGCGCGAACAGCGCACCGCCGATCAGGGCTACCTGCCGCCCGCGCGCGCCATCGCCTACATCCTGGAGATGCTGCCCGCCCTGGAGTACCTGCACGAACGCGGCCTGGCCTACTGCGATTTCAAGCCCGACAACGTCATGCAGACCGAGGAGCAACTCAAGCTCATCGACCTCGGCGCGGTCATCAGGCTGCACGATCAGGCCGAAACCATCTACGGCACACCGGGATACCAGGCCAAGGAGATCGCCCATACCGGCCCCACGGTCGCCACCGAGGTCTACACGGTCGGCCGCACGCTGGCCGCGCTGATCATGCGGATCCCGCCGGTCAACCACGAACTCGGCCCGCTGCCCGGCCCGGACACCGAACCGCTGCTGGCGCGGCACGAGTCGCTGTACCGATTCCTGCTGCGCGCCACCGACATCGACCCCGATGCCCGCTTCACCTCCATGACCGAGATGAGCGATCAGCTCACCGGCATCCTGCGCGAGGTGCTGGCCGGCGAGGACGGCCGACCCCGCCCCGGCCTGTCCACCCGCTTCGGCCCGCCGCGCGCGGTCTTCGGTGTCGGCGACCAGGTTCCCGGCGACCCCCGAGCCATCATCGCGGCCCTCCCGGTCCCCCTGGTCGATCCGGCCGACAGCGGCGCGGCCCTGCTGGCCACCACCAGCGCCGTCACCCCCGAGGACCTGGAACGCGAGATCACCGCGGGCCTGGCCGCGGTGGTCACCGGCCGCGAGGAGTCGGTCGAGATCCCACTCCGATTGATCCGCGCCGCACTGGAATTCGGCGACCCCGACGACGCCCTGCGCCGCCTCGACGAGGTCGGCGACACCCTGATCGGCGACTGGCGCCTGACCTGGTTCACCGGCCAGGCCCGCCTGCTGCAACGCGATTGGCCCGCCGCCGCGGCCGAATTCGACGCCCTCTACAGCGCCCTGCCCGGCGAGGCCGCCCCGAAACTGGCCCTGGCCGTGACCGCCGAACTCATGGCCGCGGGCACCCGAGTACCCGCTACCTCGGCCGGCGGTGACCCGCAACCCCCGGCCGCCGACGTCCACGCCGCGAACGCCATGGCCAACGGCCCCCGATCCGCGCCCGCGAACGGCAATGGTTCGGCGTCCGGAGCAGGGAACAGCCCGGGAGTCGTGAACAGGATCGCCCCGGGCCCGGCGCGTGATCGCGCCGCCCGCTACTACGACATGGTCTGGCGCACGGACCGTTCCTTCGCCAGCGCGGCCTTCGGCGCGGCGCGGGTGCGCCGCGCGGTGGATGACCGAGCCGGCGCGGTTGAGATCCTCGACGAGGTCGACGCCGCGTCCGCCGTGCACACCGAGGCCGGGGTCACCGCGGTGGAAGCCCTGCTGGCCGTGAAAGATTCCGATCAGCTCACCGAACAGCTGGTCCGGGAGGCGGGCAAGCGCATCGCCGGTCTCACCCTGGACTCGAAACGCCGGGCCGCGCAGGCGCGGATGCGGGTCCTGGACGCGGCCCTGCGCTGGCTGGACCTGGGCAGAGTGCCCGCCGACCACTTCCCGCTGCTGGGGGTGGCGCTCGATCAACAAGGGGTGCGCACCGGTTTGGAACGCTGTTATCGCGACCTGGCGCGCGAGACCGAGGACATGTGGGAACGCATCGCCCTGGTGGAGCAGGCCAATGCCGTACGCCCGAGGACGCTGCTGTGACGGCCCGCTGCCCCCGGTGCGGCACCTTCGCCGCCGACACCGACCGCTTCTGCGAGGCCTGCGGCAGCAAACTCGGCATCCGCCTGATCGCGCTGCCGCCCATCGAGTTCCGGCCCGGCTCCGGCTCGACCGTGCCGGTGGCCGAGGCCGCCCGCAGCGCCCGGCTGGATCCCGTCACCGGCACCACGGCCACCTTCGAATCCGGTCCCGCGCCCGACTGCGGCGGTTGCGGCAGCAGCGAATTCGACCCGGACGGCTACTGCTCCACCTGCGGTGAGCTCGGCCCCGAGCGCGATCGCTTCGAGGCCGACCTGGGCACCGCCTGCCTGATCACCGACCGCGGGCTGCTGCACGCCCGCAACGAGGACGCCGTCGCCGCGGCGGTGCTCGACGGCGCGGTGCCCGATCGTCCGGCCGCCGCGGTGATCGCTGTGTGCGACGGGGTTTCGACCTCCGAGGATCCGCAGGCCGCCTCGGGCGCGGCGGTGCGCGCGGGCCTGGACGCCAGCCTGGCCGCCCTCGCCGCCGACCGTTCCGCCCACGACGCCGTGATGGCCGGGCTCACCGCGGCCGCCGCCGCGGTCAAGGCGGTGGGCTCACCCGAGGGCAAATCCCCGTCCTGCACCTATGTTTCGGCCATCGTGCGGTTCGACCCCGACGGCGGCGCCGACATCACCGTCGCGAATGTCGGTGACAGCCGGGCCTATTGGCTGCGCGGCACGGATTCCGACCGCCTCACCGTGGACGACTCCCTGGCCCAGGCCATGGTCGACAACGGCCTGCTCGACGCCGCCACCGCCATGGACGGCCCGCACGCCCACGTGCTCACCCGCTGGCTGGGGGCCGACAGCGAACACCAGTGGTCCGCCAATTGCGTTCGGACCCTGCATACTTCCGAGCCCGGCGTGCTGCTGCTGTGCACCGACGGGCTGTGGAACTACCTCCCGGAGGCGGCCGCCCTGTCCCGCTTCACCGGCACGCTGCCCGCCCTGCCCGCGGCGCGGGCCCTGGTGGAGCACGCCCGGGGGGCGGGCGGCAAGGACAACATCACCGTCGCCCTCGTACCTGTCCCGTCCCGAGTACCCACAGGAGACACACTGTGACTTCCGCTGAGAACAAAGGTCTCTCGGTCACCGTCGACCAGAACGAATTCCTCGCCGAGGGCGCGCGCACGGTCGACGCCATCGTCAGCGTCGAGGCCACCGACGAGCTCATGGTCGCCGCGCCGCCGCCGGAGCGGCTCGAGATCCTGATCATCGACACCTCCGGATCCATGGGCGGCGCGGGCAAATTCGCGGGCGCGCGCCAGGCCACCCTGGCCGCGCTGGACGTCATGCCCGACGGCACCCGCTTCGCCATCGTCGAGGGCACCGACAAGGCACAGGTGGTGTATCCGCGCCAGGGGCCCTCGGCCGTGGCCGGCTGCTCCGCGCGGGCCGATGCCCGCCGTGCGCTGGACAAGCTGGTCCCGCACGGCGGCACCGCGATGGGCACCTGGCTGGGTCTGTCGCGGCTGATCGCGCAACAGCATCCGGGGGCGATGGTGCACGCCATCCTGCTCACCGACGGCAAGAACGAGCACGAGAAGCCCGAGCAGCTGGCCCGCGAGATCCGGGCCTCGGAGGGCCTGTTCACCTGCGACTGCCGCGGTGTCGGCGCGGATTGGGAGGTGAACGAGTTGCGCGCCATCGCCTCCGCGCTGCACGGCACCGTGGACATCGTGAAGTCGGCCGATCAGCTCGCCGGTGACTTCGCCGGGATGATGCAGGCTTCCATGGAGAAGGCGATTCCCGAACTGACGCTGCGGGTCTGGACGCCGGTGGGCGCGAAGATCGTGTTCATCAAGCAGGTCTCGCCCTTCATCGAGGATTTCACCGCGCGCCGTGCCGAGACCGGGCCGCAGGTGGGCGAGTACTCGCTGGGTTCGTGGGGCGCGGAGGATCGCGACTATCACATTCAGCTGGAAGTCGAACCGGCCGCGCCGGATCGGGAGAAGCTGGCCGCGCGGGTGAGCGTGCTGGCCGCGGGCGAGGTGCTCGGGCAGGGTCTGGTCAAGGCCACCTGGACCACCGATACCGATAAGTCGGCACGCATCAGCCGCCGGGTCGCCCACTACACCGGCCAGGCCGAGCTGGCCCAGACCGTGCAGGAGGGCCTGGCCGCCCGCAAGCACGGCGACTTCGCCACGGCCACCGCCAAACTCCAGCGCGCCTACCACCTGGCCACCGAGTCCGGCAATGAGAACACCGCCAAGCTGCTGCTCCGCGTGGTCGACGTGGTGGACGAGCGGACCGGCACCATCCGCCTGCGCAACAAGGTGGAGCGCGACGAGGAGATGGAACTCGACGTGCGCTCGACCAAGACCGCCCGCGTCCGCAAGGAGCCGTGATGGCGTACTGCCCCGAGGGCCACCCGTCCACCGCGACCGCTTACTGCGATGTCTGCGGTACGCCGATCGGCGGTCCGTCCGCCGCGGCCGGTCCGCAGACCACGGTGTGCCCGGACTGCGGCGCGCCGTTCGAGGGCCGATTCTGCGAGAACTGCGGCCACGATTCGGAAATGCCGCCGCCACCGCTCGCGCGGCGCGTCGAGCCCGCGCCGACCATGCCGAATCCGGGCGACCCGGCACCGACCGTGGTCAATCCCGGCGAACCGGCTCCCACCATGCTCAACCCCGCCGAGCCCGCACCGACGGTGGTGAACAACGGC
Organism: Nocardia seriolae NBRC 15557; assembly: GCF_007990715.1. Taxonomy (GTDB): domain Bacteria; phylum Actinomycetota; class Actinomycetes; order Mycobacteriales; family Mycobacteriaceae; genus Nocardia; species Nocardia seriolae. The sequence continues at coordinate 8,973 of NZ_BJWY01000099.1, forward strand.
GGCGTGGCCTCGCCGGTCTGGATCGCCACCGTGTCCGCCGATCCGGCGTATTTCGCGCGCATGCGGGCGCAGAAGGGCCCCGATCTGAACCGGGTCGACTTTCCCGACTACTACCCCGATCGGCGAATCCTGTTGGCGGGGCCCAATGTCCTGATCGGCAAGCGCAGCGTCTCGCAGGGCGTGCACCCCGATATCGACCTGTCGATCGCCCCCGCCGATGTGGCGGTGTCGCGCTCGCACGCCATCCTGCACCTGGACGCGGACGGCGCGACCGTCACCGATCTGGGTTCCACCAACGGCACCTGCCTCAATGACAGCCCGGACCCGATCCCGCCCAAAACCGCTGTCCCGCTGCGGGACGGCGATCGCATCCACGTCGGCGGCTGGACCACGATCACGGTGAGCCGCGAGCAAGCCTGACGGGCAAATCCGGCAAACCACCGATCTTGGTCTTCCGTCCAGGTTAGGCTCCCCGCTCTATGAGCTTGACCCGGAGAGACTTCGCCCGCACCGGCGTGGCCGCCGCCCTCGGCCTGGCCGCCACCGCCCTGACCGGCCCCGCGGCCCGGGCGGTTCCGCACCCGCGCACCGTCGCCGCGCCGCCCCAGGCGTGGATGTCGGCGCTGCCCGACGCCACCTCGATGCTGCGGCTCACCATTCCGGGCACCCATGACTCCTGCTGCACCGATCCGGCCAACGGCACCGAATGGGCGCACACCCAGAACTGGTCGCTGCCCGATCAATTCGCGCACGGCATCCGCTTCCTGGATATCCGCTGCAACGGTCTGCAGGACCACACCGCCGATTCCTTCGGCATCTATCACAGCGCCTTCTATCAGGGCATCACCTTCGATGGCGTGCTCGACCAGTGCCGGACCTTCCTGTCGCGCAATCCCGGCGAGGTCATCATCATGCGGGTGAAGAAGGAGGACGGCACCAAGAACGACGTCGGCACGAACTTCGAGCGCATCTTCAACGGGTATCTCGACACCAAGGGCTATCGCCCACTGTTCTTCCTGGAGAACCGGATTCCCACGCTCGGCGAGGCGCGCGGGCGGATCATCCTCATCGCCCAGTTCGCCAATTCGCTGGGCTGCCTGCAATGGCCGGGCGGCGACAACGGGGTCTTCACCACTGACCGCTTCTACCTCCAGGACCGCTACAAGGACCACGGCCTGGCCGGATTGGATTCCGGCTCCTCCAATTTCGGGTCCTCCGGCGGTGACAAGTTCGGCTATGTCCGCGACTGCTTCGACAAGGCGGCCACCGATCCCTCGAACACCCTGCAGTACATCAATTTCACCAGCTTCGCCGATGACGCGTGGCCCAAGGACAATGCCGCCGCCATCATGCCGAAGGTCGACGCGTATCTGACCGCGCATCGCGGGCAGCCCGCCCACTTCGGCATCGTGCCGATGGATTTCCCGGATTCGTATCCGCAGGTCCTGAGCCTGCTGCTGGAGCGCAACTCCGGCTGAGCGCGGGTATGGGGGGCGCGTCAGCGATGTCAGCGGGCGCGTCAGTGCGCTGTCAGCCCGGTATCCGCGGGTCCGGTGAAAGTGGTTCTCACATCGAACGACTCACTCACCGAGGAGACCACAATGACCACCTTCCAGACCCCCGAGGCCATCGCCGTGACCATCGACATCGCCGCCGGCAATGTCACCGTCGTCGCCTCCGACCGCACCGACACCGTCGTCGAGGTCAAGCCCAGCGATGCCGCCAAGAAGGCCGATATCCGTGCGGCCGAACAGGTCCGGGTCGATTTCGCCGACGGCGCGCTGACCGTGCAGACCCCCAAGGGCTGGCGCAGCCACTCCCCCTTCGGCAGCAGCTCCTCCATCGAGGTGACCGTGCAGGTGCCGACCGGGTCACGGCTGCACGCCACCGCCGCGCTGGGTCGGCTGGTGGGCAGCGGCGCGCTGGGCGAGAGCGAGCTGGAGGTGTCGATGGGCGACATCCTGGTCGAGCGGCCGCAGGGTTCGGTGACCGCCAAGACCGCCAAGGGCGACATCCACATCGGCGAGGCCACCCGCGGCGTGCTGCGCCTCGAGACCGCCACCGGCGAGATCGAGGTCGGCATCAACCCGGCCAGCGGCGTGCGGCTCGAGTCGAGCCCCCCCAACGGGTCGGTGTCCAACCAGCTGGCTCCGGCCGGGCAGGCGCACGACATCGTCGAGGTGATCGCCCGCAACTCGACCGGCAATATCGTCATCCGGACCGCGACCGTCGCGTGAGATTCGCCCGGCTCCGGCGTCGACTGACGCCGGAGCCGAATCGGGCTAAGTTGGAACCCGTTCTAAGAATGGAGACGGGTATGGCGGGCAATGATGCCGGGCGATTCGAAGGCCGCGTCGCCGTGGTGACCGGGGCATCCTCCGGCCTGGGACAGGCGGTGGCGCGGTCGCTGCGCGCGGGCGGGGCCCGGGTCTTCGGCGCGGGGCGCGACGAGGCGAAACTGCGCGCCACCCTCGACGGGCCCGAAACCGGTTGGCTGGCAGCCGATCTCACCGACCCCGCGGCCTGCACCGAGGTGGTGCGGGCATGCGCCGACCGCTTCGGCGGCATCGACATCCTGGTCAATGCCGCGGGCGCGCACACCATGCGCCACACCGGCGAGGTGACCGACGACCAGTGGCAGCACGACCTGGCCGTCAACCTGAGCGCCCCGTTCTTCCTCTCCCGCGCCGCCCTGCCGCACCTGCTCGACCGCAACGGCTGCATCGTCAATGTCGCCTCGATCGCGGGCCTCGAGGGCCAGGCCTATTCGGCCGGTTACTGCGCCGCCAAACACGGCCTCATCGGCCTCACCCGCGCCATGGCCCTCGAATTCGACGGCCGCCCCATCCGCATCAACGCCGTCTGCCCCGGCGGCATGACCACCCCGATGCTGGAGCACTTCACCTTCCCCGAAAACCCGGACTACACCCTGATTCTCAAGACCGCCGCGGCCCGCGGCCTGATGGACCCGGCCCAGGTCGCCAATGTCATCACCTTCCTGTGCTCGGCCGAGGCCGCCATGGTGCACGGCGCGGTGTACACCGTCGACAATGGCAAAATGGCGCTCTGACAGCGGATTCCGGTATTCAGCGCAGCAGGTTGACCAGCTGGCGGTAGGCGGCGCGGGTCGGCGGCGCGAGCCGTCGCCACGACACCGGGCCGCCCAGGCCGAGATGCGCGTCGTAAGGGATTTCGGCGACCGCGCGCACCACATCGCCGAGGTATCTGCGGACGTGTTCGGTCACCAGCGGGCCGTCCTTGGGGTGCTGGCGGGTGACCACGATGACGGCCTCGGCCAAGTGGTACTGGCTGTCGTTGTCGTCGAGCCAGATCAGGGCGGGCTTGAGGCGGTTCACGGCGTCGGGGCGGGCGGCCAGGGTGATCACCAGGGAGATCCGGGAGTCGGACAGCAGGGGTGCGACCATGCGGTTGGTGACCGGGGCGCCGCCGTCGTAGATCGGCAGGCAACCCGCTTCGACCAGGTCGCGGTGGACCGACGAATAGGTCTCGCGGCGGGGCAGGGCTTCCGGGCCGCGCGGCAATACGCCTACGCCGGAGCTGTTTTCGCCACAGCTGTCGATCACCGTGGAGGGCAGGCTGCGGTGGGTCATGTTCAGCCAGGACTGCACCGTGCCCGCGGCGTCGATGGTGTCGCAGCCGCGTGCGGCCAGGTCGCCGCCGGTGGTGGTGGCGTCGACCACGATCGGGGAATGCTCGCCGTAGTCGTAGGCCGCCGCACCGGCGATGCCGAGGGCGGTGGTGGTGGCGCCCGAGCCGCCGGAGCTGCCCAGTACGAGCACCGGTGGCAGGTCGGCCCACAGCAGAAACCCGTTGCGCGGGTGCAGGTGCACCACATCGGTCGGCGCCCCGGGCGGGGACGGACGCAGCAACAGGGACAGATCGGTCGGAGTGGCGGACAGAGCGGCGGGATGATCCGGGAAATTTTCGGACACTCTAGATTCCTTTGGTGCACGGCGCAGCCGGGCCACCGCTTCTCCCGTCGCCACCCTCACCGTGTCGACGAACGGCCCCTGCGCCTCGACAGCTTCATTGAAGTCACGAGTTCTGACTTCGCCCGAATACCCCCTAGTACCGAGAATGCAAAAAGGTTGCTGTGCAGCCTCTTTCAATGCCGAAGGATGATACCTGATCTTGTCCTGTCAGCAGCCGATTCGATAGCGGAGGCGAATCTGCGGCACTGAATGTCAGAAAGCCGCACAGCACACCGCCCCGGACGGCAAAGGACTCTGGCCGTTGCCGACCGGAGTCCTTTGTTCATGGCGGTGATTCAGCCGATGTCGGCGATGAGCGGAAGCGCGGTCACCGAGGTCCCGATATGCAGCGTGAAGGCACCCGATTCGACGGCCCAGCCCTGCTCGGTCCAATGCTGGAAGGAGCGTTTCGGCAATTCGATGGTGGCGGTGACGGATTCACCCGCGCCCGCTTCGACCACCGCGAAACCGGCCAGCCACCGCACGGGCCGATCCACGGCGCTGTGCTCGCGCGACAGGTATGCCTGCACCACCTGGCGGCCGGGGCGGTCGCCGGTATTGCGGACGGTGACGGCGGCGACGCGACCGGTGACCGCCAGGTCCGACAGCTCCCAGCTGGTGTAGCCGAGGCCGTGACCGAACGGATACGCCGGGGCCACACCGGATTTCAGCCAGGCCCGGTAGCCGATGTGAATGCCCTCGGTATAGGGCAGGGCATTGTCCGGGCCCGGCACGGTGTCCAGGACCGGCACGTCGGCCATGGTCTTCGGCCACGTGGTCGGCAACCGGCCGCCGGGTTCGGCCGCGCCGGTGAGCACATCGGCCAGAGCCGCGCCGAACTCCTGCCCGGGGAACCAGGCCAGCAGCACCGCCGCGACGTCCTCGCGCCACGGCATCTCCACGGGGGCACCGGAGTTCACCACCACGACGGTGCGCGGATTGACCGCGGCCACGGCGGCCACCAGCTCGTCCTGGCGTCCGGGCAGCGACAGCGAGGTGCGGTCGAAGCCCTCGGATTCGATCTGCTCGGTGGTGCCGACCACCACGACCGCCACATCGGAGGTGCGCGCCAATTCCACCGCGGCCGCGAACTCTTCGTCGGCGGCACGGCGCGGGCGGCCGATCGCGCAGGTGATGCCCATGGCCGGGAAGCCGCCACCGGGCGCCATGCGCACCAGGACGTCGATCTCCTGCCCCGCGGCGAGTTCCCGGGTGACGAAGCGCTGCGGCGGATTCAACAGCATCTCGACCGGATCCGCGCCCGCGGGCACCACGTTCTCCTCGAGCACCTGCTCGCCGTCGAGGCTCAGGCTCAGGGTCCCGACACCGGCGAAGCCGATGCGCCACTCCCCGGCCGCGTCGGCACGCAACCGGCCGCGCAGTTCGATCACCTTGGCCCGCATGGCATTCGGGTTTCCGAAGAGCATCAGGCCGCCCGCGGTGCGGTGTTCGGCGTCGAGCACGGTGTCGCCGTCGAGGTAGCGCAGTGACAGGCCCGGCGTGCCGGTCTCGGGGTCGGTGACCAGCTCCAGCGGGACCGGAATCATGTTCTCGCTCAGGTGCACACCGGGGGTGTGGACCACCGGCAGCACCTCGGACAACCCTTGCAGCGGAGAGGTGGTGTGCGCCGGAATCACCGTGGCGCTGCCGCCGCCCATGAAACGCGGTTCGGCGGCGGCGGATCCGAGCAGCGCCACCGAGGCGGGCGCGCGCAGGGGCAGGGTGCCGTCATTGCTCGCGAGCACCATGGCCTTGGCGGCGGCCGCGCGCACCAGGCGCTGGGCGGCCGCGTCGGGGTAGGCCGGGACCGGCTGCGGGGAGCCGTCCAGCGCGCCGACCCGGACGGCGAATCGCAGGATGCGCCGCACCTTTTCGTCGATCGCCGCCTCGGGCACTTCGCCCTTGCCGACGGCTTCCTCGAGCGCCGCACCCCACAGCTCCCACGGCCCGGGCATGGCCAGGTCGTTGCCCTTGGCCGCGCCGGCGGTGGAGCGCACCGCGGTCCAGTCCGAGACCACCACGCCGTCGAATCCCCACTCGCCCTTCAGGGGCTCGTCGAGCAGGTCGTTCTCGGTCATGGTGACGCCGTTGACCGAGTTGTAGGCGGCCATGACCATCCACGCGCCCGCCTCGACGGAACGCTCGAACGGGTACAGGTACAGCTCGCGCAGCGTGCGGTCGTCGGCGATGACATCGGCGGTGAAGCGCTGGGTCTCGGAATCGTTGGCCACGTAGTGCTTCGGGCAGGCGCTCACGCCGTGCGCCTGAACCGCGCGCACGTAGGCGTCGGCCATCTCCGCGGTGAGCATCGGGTCCTCGGAGAAGCATTCGAAATGCCTTCCGCCCAGCGGGGATCGGTGCAGGTTGATGGTGGGGCCCAGGACGGCGTAGACGTCCTTGCGGCGGGCCTCGGCGGCGATGAGCGCGCCGATCTCGGTGAGCAGGTCGCGATCCCAGGTGGCGGCCAGGGCGGTGCCCGACGGCAGGCTCACCGACGGGTCGCGCTCGTCCCACTGTTCGCCGCGCACGCCCGAAGGGCCGTCGGAGACCGGCATTTCGGCCAGCCCGATGTCCGGATCACCGGCGAAGCGGAAGAAGTTCGCGCCGGAGACCAGGCGGATCTTGGCCGACAGGTCGAGCTTGGCGAGCAGGTCGTCGATGCGGTCGGTCACGGGTGTTCCTTCCAGAAGTTCACCAGCGCGGCGGAAACCTGGTCGGGGACATCCTCGTTCGGCACGTGGCCCGAGCCGTGGAACACGACGGTCCCGGCATTGAGTTGCTTGGCGAAGTTCTCGTGCACCTGCGGGGCCCACAGGTCATCGGTGTCGCCGTAGGCGACCAGCAGCGGGACGCCGGAATCGCGCAGCGCCGCCGGATCTTTCAGCGGCGGCTCGGCCATGGCGGTCAGGATGCCGATGATATTGGCCTTCTTGGTGGCCAGGATGCGCCGGTGCAGGAACTCCATGCGCTCGGGCGCGGGCGCGTGGTCGGCCTGGGCCATGACCGCGCTCATCTGCTGCCAGATGGTCTCCTGCCCACCGGCTTCCACCATCTGCGCGACCAGCAGCGGCGGCGGGAAGTTGATCTCCTCCACCGAGGACGGGCCGGAGGCGAGCAGGGTGAAGCTGCGGAAGCGGGCGGGCCGCTCGACCACCGCGATGCGGGAGACGTAGCCGCCGAAGGAGTGCCCGACCAGGTGGATCGGCTCGTCCGGGGAGATCTGATCCACCACGCCCTGCAGGTCGCCGACGAAATCGGCCAGGGTGTAACCCGATACCTCGTCCGGGCCGTCGGATTCCCACTGCCCGCGCTGGTCGTAGGCGAAGGCGCGATATCCGGCGGCGGCCAGCAGCGGCAGCAGGGCTTCGAAGTCCTCCTTGGAACCGGTGAAGCCCGGTACCAGCAGCACCGTGCCGCGCGGTTCGCCCGCGGGTGGTTCGGCCCGCCACCCGGCCAGCTTTCCGGCGGCGCCTCGCAAAGTGATCGGCTCGATCGGGGCCTGACTCACGGCACATCCCTTCCCTCGTACTGCCCGGTACGGCTGGCACGAGTGTGCCAGTGCGAAACCAGTCTACCGAGCACCCATTAGGTACTGTTACCATTTCGTTATCATGTACCGATTTTGCCTGCTCAACACGCTTGACTAGTCTCCCACCTCATGACGCCCCACCCTCGACGCCGCCGCCGGGGTGACGACCGCCGCGCGCAGATCATCGACGAGGCCCTGAAAGCCTTCGCCGACAACGGCTATCGCAGCACCTCCATCGCCGAGATCGCCGACCGCTGCGGCATGTCCCAGCCCGGCCTGCTGCACTACTTCCCCAACAAGGCGGCCCTGCTCTCGGCGGTTCTCGACTACCGCGACCGGCTCGACTACGACCGCCTCGGCTTCGACCGGCAGCTGCGCGGCAAGGACGCGCTACTGCGGCTCGCCCAGTTGGTCGACCACAATATGCACGTCCCCGGCCTGGTCCGGCTGTTCACCGTGCTCACCAGCGAGGCCGTCACCGCCGACCACCCCGCCCACGACTGGGCCCAGAACCGGTACCGCATGCTCGAGACCTACCTCTCGGATGCCTTGCGGGCAGGCATCACCGAGGGCAGCATCCGCGCCGACATCGATCCCGAGGCCATCGCGCGCCAGGTCTTCGCCATGATGGACGGCCTGCAACTCCAGTGGCTGGTGGACCCGGACACCGTCGACATGGCGACATTGTTCCGCGGCTACATCGACGAACTCATCGCCTACATCTCCTAGCGGATGCCCGGCGCGGCGAGATCGACCAGCCGACCAATGAAAAACCAATCGGTGACCAACGAATTCGGGTGCCGGCGGGAACGTTTCGGAGTTCGCGTTTACCGCGATATCCAAGACACGAATATTGGCGGACGGTCCGGTCGCGGCGCGTAATGCGATGTGAGCGGGCCCGACGTTGCCGACGGGGAGGACGCGATGGGCAGCGCGCTGAAACCCGGCGAGGTTTTCGCTGGTTACGAGATCCTGCAGAAGCTGGGCGCGGGTGGCATGGGGGCGGTGTACAAGGCCCGGGACCGGGATCTGCCGCGGTTCGTGGCGCTGAAACTACTGAGCATGCCCGGCGGCGACGGGGACCGCGAGCACCGGGTGCGGTTCCGGCGCGAGGCGGATGCGATTGCGCGCCTGCAACATCCGAATATCGTTACGGTATACGCGCGCGGCGAGGACGACGGCCGACTGTGGATCTCCATGACCTTCGTCGACGGCAGCGATGTCGCGCAGGCGCTGCGCCGGGGGCCCATGCATCCGGCCCGGGCGGTGAGCATCCTCGCCGAGACCGCCGCCGCGCTCGATCACGCGCACGACACCGGAATCCTGCATCGCGACGTGAAACCGGCGAATATCCTGCTCAGCCAGGGGCGGCAGGAACGGGCGCTGCTCACCGACTTCGGCATCGCCAAGTCCCTCGATGAGAGCCGCCAGCTGACCCAGCGCGGGGAGATCCTGGCCAGCTTCCAGTACGCGGCACCCGAGCGGCTGACCCGCCCGGGCGAGGCCGACCGGCGCGCGGACGTGTACTCGCTGGGCTGCACGCTGTTTCACATGCTGACCGGGGAACCGCCCTATCCGGGGCAGAACGTCGGGGAGATCATCTACGGGCACGCCTACAAGCCGGTGCCGGTGCCCTCGCACTACAACCCCACGCTGCCAAGGGCTTTCGACGACATCGTCGCGCAGGCCATGGCCAAGGAACCCGAGCGCCGCTTCGACACCTGCACGCGCCTCGCCGCGACCGCCGCACAACTGTTGCGGCAACCGCAGCCGCCCCGTCCCGAGGCGGCCGCTCCGAATCCCGAATTCCGTTACAGCGCGGTGCGATCCGGGCCGACCCGGATCGACCAGAACGTGGCCACCCTGACGGGGCGACCCCCGTCCACGCCTCCCACCGGGACCCGGCTGGTGCCACCGGTCGGCGTTACGACGATGCCGCCCGCTGGGAACACGGCCGGACGGACCGGTGGAACCGCATTCGGACGGCAGGGTGGAACCGCGCCCGCGCCCGCGAGCGGAAACACCCGCCCACCGCTCCCGCCGACGCTTCCGGTGCCGTCGGATCCCGGCACCCGGCCCTACGACGACACCGGCCCCCGCGACCTCGTGGACCGAGCCCCGACCAGCACGGCCCCGGCGCCCAAGCGCGGCAACGCAGCACGGGTCGTGCTCGGGTCGGCGCTGCTGGTGGCCCTGGCGCTCGTCGCAATCATGCTGGCCGATCGGAGCGATGATTCCGGCGCGGCCACACCGCCGAGCGCGGTCGCGACGGCGGTGCCCACCACGACGAGCCAGCCTCCCGTCACGACGAGCGATCCCCCGCCGAGCAGTCGGTCCGAACCGCCGCCGGTGGTCACCTCCCAGGCTGTCCAGCCGGCCAAGACCGCCACCGTGCCCGATGTGATCGGCGCCCAGTACACGCAGGCGAAAGCGGAGCTGGACAAACTCGGCTTCTACGCGCAGCAGCTGTGGCGCGAGGACAAACGCGCGAAAGGCACCGTCCTCGAGACCGATCCGGCCGCGGGCAAGGAGCTCGCCGTCGGGGTGACGATCAAGGTCTACGTCTCCTCCGGCCCGGCCACCACCTTCACCATGCCCAACCTGGTCGGCATGTCGGTGGCGGAGGCGAACGGCGCACTGCAGAAACTCGGCTGGATCGCGACGCTGCAGCCGACCAAGGTGACGGTCACCGACGCGTCGAAGGTCGGCAAGATCATCACCCAGAGTCCCGCATCGGGAGGTTCCGTCGCCGTCGACGGGTCGGTGACGGTCTCCGTCGGCGAGCTCGCCCCGTCCACCACACCGACGACAACACGCGGTCCGTCCACCGTCCCGCCCACCACCACGACGCCCCCGCCCACCACCACCGTCCCGCTGACCACTGCCGCCCAGCGCATCTCGATCACCACCGCCCCCGGCTACTGACGCCGCGGCGCGGCCCGCGACGCGCTGGCCCCACGTTTCGGAGTCGGCGCCAGCGGCGATATCTACTCCGAGGCACCGAGGGGAGGTGGCGGTGAGCGCGACGCTGCGGCCGGGCGAGTACTTCGCCGGTTACCAGATTCTGCGGAAACTGGGGGCCGGCGGGATGGGGGCCGTGTATCAGGCGCGGGACCGGGACCTGCCGCGCTTCGTGGCATTGAAGTTGCTGAGCCTGCCCGATGACGGCGCGCTCGATTCCCGGGCGCGATTCCGGCGCGAGGCCGATACCGTTGCGCGGCTCCAGCATCCGAACATCGTCACGGTGTACGCGCGCGGCGAGGAGGCCGATCAGCTGTGGATCGCCATGACCTTCGTCGACGGGAGCGATGTCGCGCGGGCGCTGCGTGAGGGCGCGATGCATCCCGCGCGGGCGGTGCGGATCATCTCCGAGACCGCGGCGGCGCTCGACCACGCGCACGAGACCGGAATCCTGCACCGGGATGTCCAGCCCGCCAACATTCTGCTGACCGAGGGGCGGCCGGAACGCGCGCTGCTCACCGATTTCGGAATCGCCAAGGCCTTCGACGAGAGCCGCCAGCTGACCCAGGGCGGCGAAATCCTGGCCAGCTTCCAATACGCGGCTCCCGAACGGCTGACCCGCCCCGGCGAGGTCGATCCGCGCGCCGACGTGTACTCACTGGGCTGCACGCTGTTTCACATGCTGACGGGGCAGCCGCCGTATCCCGGGCAGAACGTGGGTCAGATCATCTACGGCCACGCCTACGAGCCGATCCCCCTGCCGTCGCACCGAAACCCGGCCCTGCCCAGGGGTTTCGACGAGGTCATCACCCGCGCCCTGGCCAAGGAACCGGACCACCGCTTCGCCAACTGCGCTGAGCTGGCGCGGAGCGCGGCGCAAGTGACTCGCCAGGGGCCTCCACCCCCACGCACCGGACCACAGCCGAAGCCCGGACCCCAACCGCGCACCGGACCCCCGCCGCACCCGAAGCCTCCGCCGCAAACCGGACCGGCGCGGACCAGCGACCATCTCAGCGGACCGAGGTTCGCCACCACCCGTACCGCACCGGGTGTTCCTACCGGGCCGCCCCCGACGATTCCCGCACCACCGCAACGCCAGGCCGCACCGTCCGGACCCCCGCCCGAACCGCCCGAGCGGACCGGTCGCGGCGACACCGGCCCGGGCATCGGCACCGGGCCACCCCCACCTCCGAAGCGCGACACCACCTTCCGAATCATGATCGGCCTGGCCGTGGTGACGGCCCTCGCCCTGGTCTCGTATTTCGTATTCAAGTTCGGCGATGGGCATCCGAGCCTGTCGTCGGCCACCACCACCGGTGTGGTGCCGGTGACCACGACCGCCGTGGTCAGCCCGACCACCCTGACCACCACCGAAACGCCCTACACCACCACGACCTGGACCTCCCCGACCACGACCACGGCAGCGCCGCCGAAAGCCATCGTCGTGCCCGATGTGGTCGGCAGCCCGATCGCCACGGCCAAGACGCAATTGGAGAAGGAAGGCTTCGTCGTCAAGGAGGTCCAGCGCGAGGACAAGCACACGAAAGGCACGGTGGTAGCGCTGGATCCGGCCGCCGGAACCTCGCACCCGGTCGGCTCCACGGTCACGGTGTACGTCTCCAGCGGCCCGGCCACCACCATCACCATGCCCACCCTGGTCGGCCTGTCGGTCGCCGACGCGACCGGCGCACTACAGAAACTCGGCTGGAAGGGAACGATCACCCCGACCTACGTCAAGACCACCGACACCGCCAAGTCGGGCAAGATCACCGATCAGAATCCGGCCGCCGGCACCACGATCGCACGGGACGCGCCGGTCACCGTCTCGGTCGGCCAGGTCAGCTACTCCTCCTATCCGAGTTGATCGAGGCCTGCCTTGCCATCCGGTCGGTCTGTCGCGGTGCGGCGGATTGCGCCTACGCTCGATTCACGAGGTGTGACGGTGCGGTCGCATCGCAGGATGTGGAAGTGAAGACGCCGTGGGACTCTGGGATCAGATCAATCAGCCGGTGACCTACGCGGTGCCGTTCTTCGTGCTGGCGCTGGTGGTGGAGGCGTGGTCGCTGCGGGCCGAGCGGCACGACCGGGTCGGGTACGACCGGGTGGATGCGCGGAACAGCCTGGTGATGGGGGCGGTTTCGGTGCTGGTCAACGGCGGGGCGAAGCTGGTCGCGATCCTCGGGTACTCGGTGCTGTGCGTGCACGCGCCTTGGCGGGTGGATCCGCACGATCCGTGGGCGTGGGTCGCGGTCATGGTGGCGGTGGATCTGCTCTGGTACGCCTATCACCGTGTGTCGCACCGGGTTCGGCTGGTGTGGGCCGCACATCAGGTGCACCACAACAGCCGCTACTTCAACTACGCGACCGCACTGCGGCAGAAATGGAATCCATGGTTCGAGCTGCTGGTGTGGACTCCGCTGCCGGCGCTGGGAGTGCCGCCGTGGATGCTGTTCACCGCGTGGTCGTTCAACCTGGTCTACCAGTTCTGGGTGCACACCGAGACCATCGGGCTGCTGCCCCGCTGGTTCGAATTCGTCTTCAACACCCCGTCTCACCATCGCGTCCACCACGCCAGCGACCCGCATTACCTGGACAAGAACTACGGGGGCATCCTCATCCTGTGGGACCGGATGTTCGGCACCTTCCGGGCCGAAACCTCCCGTCCCACCTACGGTCTCACCAAGAACATCGACAGCACCAACGTGTTCACGCTGCAGTACTACGAATTCGGCTCGCTGTGGCGGGACCTGCGCTCCAGCGGGCGAATCCGGCACCGGCTCGGCTACGCCTTCGGCCCGCCGGGCTGGCAGCCCGCGGAGCTGCGCCCGGTCACTTCGTCATAGGCCCAGGACCGCGGCGCGGAAGTGGTCGGCGAGGCCGAGAGTGCGCGCCTGTTCCGGTGTGACCCAGGCGTGGTCGTCGTGTTCCTCGGGGTTGAGGGTCACGGTCCGGGGCTCGCGCTCGGCCACCTCGTACACCCGCGCGTGGATGCGCAGGGGCCGCCCGGCCACATCCATCCACGAATGCGCCGAGCGCTCCCCGAGCACCTCGACCGCCAGACCTGTCTCCTCCCCGACCTCCCGCACCGCGGCGGCCTCCGGGTGCTCGCCGGGATCGACTCCGCCGCCGGGCAATTCCCACCGCCCGGCCAGGAATACGCCCGCCGCGCGGCGGACTACCAGGACCGTGCCGGACCGTTCGATCCGGCAGTACACCAACTGCTTCTCCTCCACTCGATCATCATGACCGACCCGGGTCAGCGCGCGGGCGGCCGGTGGTCGAGGTACCACGCCAGCAGCGACGGGTCGTCGACCGCGGCGGGGTCGACCACGCGAGCCGGATCCGCGCCCTGGAGCAGGCGTTTGAGCGGAACCTCGAGTTTCTTGCCGGTGCGGGTGTGCGGAATGCCGGGGGCCGCGATGATCTCGTCGGGGACGTGCCGGGGCGAGAGTTCGGTGCGGATGGCCGCGACGATCCGGTGCCGCAGTTCGTCGGTGAGCTCCACGCCGGGGGCGGGCACCACGAACAGCGGCATCCAATACCCGGCGTCGGGCTGCTCGACACCGAGCACCAGGGCTTCGGCGACTTCCGGCAGGGATTCGACGGTCTGGTAGATGTCCGCGCTGCCCATGCGGATGCCATTGCGGTTGAGGGTGGAATCGGAGCGGCCGTGAATGGTGATGCCGCCGTGGGGCGTCCGGATGATCCAGTCGCCGTGCCGCCACACGCCGGGGTACATGTCGAAATAGGCGTCGCGGTAGCGGGTGCCGTCCGGATCGTTCCAGAAGGCCACGGGCATCGACGGCATCGGCCGCGTGATCACCAGTTCGCCCACCGCGCCTTCGACGGCACGGCCGGACGCGTCCCAGGCTTCCAGTGCCACACCGAGATACGGGGCCGACAGCTCACCGGGACGGACCGGGACGGTGCGGACACCGCCCATGAACGCCGAGACCACATCGGTGCCGCCGCTGATCGAGGAGACGGGGATGTCACCGACATTGTCGCGCAGCCAGATCGACGAGGTCGCCGGGAAGGCCGAGCCGGTGATGCCGATCTGGCGCAGGGCGCTCAGATCGTGCGCCACCGCCGGGCGCGCGCCCGCCTTCTCACTGCCCAGGACGTAGCCGGGGCTGGTGCCCAGGACGGTGGTCCGGGTGCGGGCGGCCAAGGCCCACAGGGCATCCGGGGCGGGATGGGTGGGGCTGCCGTCGTAGCAGACGATGGTCGCGCCCGCGAGCAGGCCCGAGACCTGGAAGTTCCACATCATCCAGCTGGGGCTGGTGTACCAGAAGAAGGTGTCGCCGGGCCCGATATCCGATTGCAGTGCAATGGCTTTGAGATGCTCGAGCAGGACGCCGCCGTGGCCGTGCACGATGCCCTTGGGTTTGCCGGTGGTGCCCGAGGAATAGAGCACCCACAGCGGATGCTCGAAATCGACCGGCACCGGGGCGAGCTCGGGCGGTTCCGGTGCGAGCGAGTTCTCGGTGGTGTCGTTCCAGTCGAGGACCTCCGGCGCGGTGCCGCCGAGCCGCGACACCAGCACGGTCGCCCGCAGCGTCGGCAGACCCGCACGCAGCGCGGCGATTTCGGCGCGCTTGTCGTGCGCCTTGCCGCAGTACCGGTAGCCGTCGGCGGTGACGAGCACCGCCGGCTCCAGCTGGCCGAGGCGGTCCAGCGCCGCCGCGGCCGTGTAATCCTGGCCGCACGCACTCCAGATCGCCCCGATGCTCGCGGTGGCCAGGAAGGCGATGACGGCCTCCGGAATATTGGGCAGGTAACCAACCACCCGGTCACCGGGCCCGACCCCGAGATCGCGCAGCGAGCGGGCGAGAACCGCTGTGCGGGAGAGCATTTCCGCCCACGACAGTTCCCGGACCGGGGTGTCCTCGCTCAACGCGATGATGGCGGGCCGATCGGTGCGCGCGTGGCGCGCCACCTGATCGACATAGTTGACGCGGGTGCCCGGAAACCACCGAGCCCCCGGCATCTCACGCGAGCCCAGCACCTCGACCGGTGCCGCGCCCAGTTCGAAGTACTCCCACACCATCCACCAGAACCCGGCGATATCGTCGACCGACCACTGCCACAGCTCGTGATAGTCGTTGGCCCGAATCCCGTAGCGCCGCTCCACATATCGCGTGAAGTCGGTGATCCGGGCCGCCGCGATATCGCGCTCGCTCGGCACCCACTGGGGCACGCCCGCCGCCTCGGCCAGTTCGATCATCGGGCGCTCCATCCGCCGTCCATGGTGTACGAGGCCCCGGTCACCATGCGGGCCGCGTCGGAGGCCAGCCAGCCCACCAGCGAGGCCACCTCGTCGGGTTCCACCAGTCGTTTGATCGCGTTGTCGGTCAGCATGATTCGCTCCATCACCTCCTGCTCGGGAATGCCGTGCGCGAGGGCCTGGTCGGCGATCTGCTTGTCCACCAGCGGGGTTCGCACATAGCCGGGATTGACGCAGTTGCTGGTCACCCCGTGCGGCCCGCCCTCGAGCGCGGTCACCTTGGACAGGCCCTCCAGCGCGTGCTTGGCGGTCACATAGGCCGCCTTGAACGCCGAGGCCCGCAATCCGTGCACCGAGGAGAGATTGATGATCCGGCCGTACCCCCGCTCGTACATGTGCGGCAGGGCGGCACGGGTGAGCAGGAACGGCGCTTCCACCATGAGCGCCAGCATGAACCGGAACCGTTCGGGCGGGAAGTCGGCGAGCGGGCTGACGGTCTGCACCCCGGCGTTGTTGACCAGGATGTCGGTGCGCAGGCTCAGCTCCTCGAGCGCGGTCACCTCCGACAGATCCACCTGCCAGGCGTGGCCGCCGAATTCGGCGGCCACCTTCTCCGCACCGTCACCGTCGATATCGGCGACGGTCACCTCCGCCCCGCGGGCGGCCAGCTCGCGGGCGCAGGCCGCCCCGATGCCGCTCGCGCCGCCCGTCACCAGCGCCGTCCGCCCCGCCAGCTCGCCGAGTAGGGGTCCGGTCGTCTCCGTCATGCCACCGTCACCTTCGAATCGTTGTGCGCCGCCGCGCGTTCCGCGTCGGCCCGGTCGATGTCCTCCAGATCCACGCCCTTGGTCTCCCGGGCGCACAGCACCGCCACCACGGTGACCGCGGCCGCACCCGCCAGGTACCAGGCGATCGGGACCGAGGACTTGTAGTCCGCGAGCAGCCGCACCGCGATGATCGGCGCGAGCGAACCGGCCACCAGCGAGGTCACCTGATAGCCCAGGGACACACCGGAATACCGCATCCTGGTGGGGAACATCTCGGCCATGATCGCGGGCTGCGCGGCGTACATGAAGCCGTGGAAGATCAGGCCGATCACGATGACCGACAGGATGATCGCGTTGTTCTTGCTGTCCATCATCGGGAAGGCGAAGAAGCCCCAGGTGCCCGCCGCGATCGCGCCCACCAGGTAGACCGGCTTGCGGCCGAAGCGATCCGAGAGCCGCCCGATCTGCGGGATGACCAGGAAGTGCACCGCGTGCGCGACCAGCAGCCACCACAGGATCACCTTGGTATTGGCCCCGACGTGCACCTTCAGATACGTGATCGAGAAGGTGACGACCAGGTAGTACATGATGTTCTCGCCGAAGCGCAGCCCCATGGCGGTGAGCACTCCGCGCGGATACCGCTTGAGCACCTCGAGCGCGCTGATCGAGGCCGCCTTCTCCTGTTCGGCGAGCTGTTGCGCGGCCAGGAAGATCGGCGCGTCGGTGATCTTGGTACGCACGTAGTAGCCGATCAGCACGACCACCGCCGACAGCCAGAAGGCCACCCGCCAGCCCCAGGACAGGAACGCCGCGTCCGAGAGCGTGGAGGTCAGCACCAGCAGCACGACCGTCGCGAGCATATTGCCCAGCGGTACCGCCGCCTGCGGCCACGCCGCCCAGAACGCGCGCCGGCGGCTCGGGCTGTGCTCGGCGACCAGCAGCACCGCGCCACCCCACTCGCCGCCGATGGCGAAGCCCTGCACGAAACGCAGCACCACCAGCAGCAGCGGGGCCAGGTAGCCGACCTGGTGGAAGGTCGGCAGGCAGCCCATCAGGAAGGTGGCCGCGCCGACCAGCACCAGGCTCAGCTGGAGCAGTTTCTTGCGGCCGTGCTTGTCGCCGTAGTGCCCGAAGACGATGCCGCCCAACGGCCGGGCCGCGAAGCCGACCGCGTAGGTGATGAACGCCGCCAGAATGGCGTCGAGGTCATTGCCGCCCTTGGCGAAGAAGACCTTGCTGAACACCAGCGTGGCCGCGGTGCCGTAGAGAAAGAATTCGTACCACTCGACCACGGTCCCCGCCATGGACGCGGCGACCACCCGCCGCAGACCGGCCAGTCCGCCACCGGCTTCCGGCTGGGTTCCGGCCGCTTCCGGCGGTGTTTCCCGGACGCTCATCGCGCAACTCCTTCACGCTCGGGCCGCACCACCCGCTTCTGTGATGTGGCCCACAAACTTTGATGCCACGTAATATTCATGCACACCCTTCCCCCGGGCAATGCCCAGTTACGCAGCCACAATCTGCAAAAATGCAGAAATGAGCGTGAATCCCGCCACACACCGCCCGAGCCCGGATGACCTGCTGGTGTTGCTCGCGGTCGGCCGGACCGGCCGCTACGTGTCGGCGGCGGAAGAGCTGGGCATCAACCACACCACCATCGCGCGCCGCATCGCCGCGCTCGAGCAGGCCCTGGGCGGGCGGGTGCTGACCCGCGCCACGGGCGGCTGGGAGCTCACCGACCTGGGCCGGGAGGCGCTCAGCGCCGCGGAGGCCATCGAATCCGCGGTCCGCTCACTGACTTCCGACACCCCGACACTCGAGGGCGTGGTCCGCATGTCGGCCACCGACGGCTTCAGCGCGTATCTCGCCGCGCCCGCCATCGCCGCCGTCCAGCGCCGCCACCCCGGGCTCACGGTGGAGATCGTGACCGGCACCCGCATGGCCTCGGTGCAGCGCTCGGGTTTCGACATCGAGATCGTGGTGGGCACACCGCAGCTGCGCCGCGCCCGCGCCATACCGCTGGGCGACTACGCCCTCGCGCTCTACGCCTCGCGCGGGTATCTCGCCGACCATCCCGCCCCGCGCACCGTCGGCGAGCTCTCGGGCCATCCGCTGGTGTACTTCATCGACTCCATGCTCCAGGTCGACGATCTGGATCTGGCCCCGACCTTCGCACCCGCCATGCGCGAATCCATTTCCTCCACCAATGTTTTCGTGCACGTGGAGGCCACCCGCGCGGCCGCGGGCATCGGGTTGCTGCCCTGCTACATGGCCGAGCTGCACCCCGATCTGATCCGCGTACTGCCCGAAATCGCCGTCCGCCTGACCTACTGGCTCGTCGCCCGCGCCGAGACGCTGCGCCGCCCCGAGGTCGCGGCCATCGTCGAGGCACTGCGCGCACAGGTCCACGCCCGACGCGACATGCTCATGGGCTCGGCCGCGGCCACCGTCGAATTCATCCAGCCCTGACGTGCATTCAAGATCAGGGAGTTCTCACTGCGGAGAATCGTCCGGATTCCCTCGGTGAGAGCTCCCTGATCTCGGTCAGTCGCGGCGGGTGTCGGCGAGGCGGGCCAGGAAGAGGCGGGTGGCGACGGATTCGAAGGGCTCGGTGAGGGGGTCGGTGTAGGTGCGCGCGCCGGGGAGGTTCGCCGCGGCCAGGCGGGCGGCGTCCGCGAGTGCGCCCATGATGCCCGCGGAGCGCTGGATCGCGGACTTCTTCGACCAGGCCAGGGGTCGCACGGAGGCGGGCAGCAGCCCTTCGCAGGCGATCCGGACACAGAGCTTGTCCACGGGGGTGCCGTCGTGTGTGCCGAACAGCGCTGGGGGCGCGAAGGTTTCGGCCATTTCCCAGAAGCGGAGCGTTTGGAAGGCATGGACGACGCGGGCGGCGCGGGCGCCCAGGATTCGGGGGTAGAAGTCCGGGACCAGGCGGGCGCGGGTGAAGTTGTGCGCGGACTCCGTGCGGACGACGCGGTCGAGTTCCGCGGTGGCGGCGGGCGAATCGATCGGGGCGGCGAGGGTTTTGCCGCCCGCGAAGATCGCGTCCGCGCCGCTGCCGGTGAGGATCGGGCCGGGGGTGCCGAGGCGGTCCAGCACGGGGCGGATCGCGAGCATGGGGACGGCATACGAAACCTCCCACAGCTCGGGCACTTCCAGGCGGGCCATCGCCTCGGTGGCCAGCGCCACCACGGTGGGTCCGTCGAGTTCGACGATGTCGTGGGTGAGCCCCAGCGCGGCGGCCACCGCGGCCGCGTGCGGCCGGTCGGTGCCGTCGGCGGTGGCGACCGTGATCGCGTGCGGGCGGTGGCCCAGCTCGACGGCGGTGGCGGCCAGCAGGATCGAGTCGACGCCGCCGGACAGCAGCAGGATCGGGTCGCCGGGCATGGCCGCGAAGACCGCCCGCAGGCGATCGCGAGTTTCGGCGGCGACCAGTGCGGCCGCGTGCGCGGGGTCGGTCACCCGGCGCGACCGCGGGTCGGGGGTGCCGATATCGCGCAGGTCGGCGACGAATTGCAGGGGTTCGCCGCTGTGCGCGGCGCGAGCTGTTCGGTCTTCGGCCTGTCGTCCCACGGTGTCCCAGCCTAGAGGGGTCGCGATGGCGGTTCGGAATTCCCAGCTGGGACATAGGCGAGACCCATCGCGCTCCGATCCGCGCACATTTTGATGGTCGTCGGGTCGGCCGAGCGGCCGGTCCTACCTCCGAGAAAGGTTTCGCGTCTTGAACTCCTCGTCCAGCACGAATTCCTCGACGACTCCCTCCCGTATGCGGCGGCTGACCGCCCGCGTGGCGGTGGCCGGCGCCCTGGCCGCGGTTCCGCTCGCGGCGCTGGCCATCCCCGCCTCGGCCGCCACCACCGACAACGGCGCGCCGGCCGTCAGCCAGATCGCCGACCCGGATTGGAACCACGGCCGCGGCGACCAGGACCGTGGCGACCGCGCCGGCGGTAACCACGACCGCGGCGACCAGGACCGCGCCCACCCCGGCGACCGTGACCAGGGCCCCGACCAGCCCCGGCAGCAGCCCTTCCCCCTCCCGCCGACCGGCTCCGCCTAGTACT
>NZ_BJWY01000100.1 GCF_007990715.1 Nocardia seriolae NBRC 15557
GTACTAGAGCGCGGGCGCCCCGGGTGGTGCGCCGCGAAACGGATGCGCGACGGCGATTCCCGGGAATCTGCGGTGAATACGCTCCACATACCGGCGCACCGCGGACAGTTCGGCATTGATCGACTGCCGGGCCTCGGGGGTGGGTGCGGTCTGCAATCGGCGCGTCAGTTTGACTACATGCCTTTCCAATTCATCCAGGAAGATGCGAGCCTGAGCTAACTCGGGATCCTCGCCGGCGTCGGGATTGTCGAATCCCCTGTACTGCATAACGCGGAAGTATTCCACGCAGCCGCACTCCGCGTCGCGCAATTCGATTGCGTCCAGCCGGGTCCGCACTGCCCGACCATCCCCCACGGGCACACCGCGTGTACGCGCCTCGGCATCGGATCGAGTAGCCTCGCCAAGCGAGCTGCCCCCTCCGACAGGAATTCGAATGGCCATCAGTTACCTGGAATCGATCGTCGTCGGCGCACTGCAAGGGGTGAGTGAGCTGTTCCCGGTCTCCAGCCTGGGGCACAGCATTCTGCTGCCCGCCCTGGTGGGCGGCCAGTGGGCCGAGGATCTGAGCATGTCCGCCAAGGATTCCCCGTACCTGGCGCTGCTGGTGGCCATGCACGTCGCCACCGCGCTGGCCCTGGTGATCTTCTTCTGGCGCGACTGGGTGCGCATTGTGCGCGGCCTCTGGGACGTGGCGACGACGCGCCAGATCCGAACGCCCGAAGCGAGATTGGGCGTCCTGCTGGTGATCGCGACCATACCCGTGGGCCTGGCCGGACTACTGCTGGAGAAGGTCGTCCGCCACTATCTCGGCACGCCCGTACCGACCTCGATCTTCATGGCGATCAACGGTTTCGTGCTGCTGTCGGCGGAGATCATGCGCAAGCGCGAGCACGCACCGGAGTTCCAGTTCTCCAGCCCCACCGGCCGCACCGGCGACCTGTCCATGGAGGACACCATCGTGCTGCCGATGACCGACCCGGACCGCGCCTCCGATGTGCGCCTGTCGCGCCTGAGCATTCGTGACGCCACCCTGATCGGCGCCGCCCAGATCGCCGCGCTCTTCCCCGGCATCAGCCGCTCGGGCAGCACCATCGTGGCGGGCCTGTTCAAGGGCATGCGGCACGAGGACGCCGCCCGCTTCGCGTTCCTGCTCGCCACCCCGGTCATCCTGGCGGCGGGCGTGCTGAAGATGCCCGAGCTGTTCAAGCAGGAGAACCACGACATCCTCGGCCCGGCGCTGGCGGGCAGCGTGGTGGCTGGCGTGCTGTCCTACATCTCGGTCAAGTTCCTCACGGCGTACTTCGAGACCAAGACGCTGACGCCGTTCGCGATCTACTGCCTGGTCGGCGGTTTGGGCAGTCTGGTCTGGTTCACCATCTGACCCGCCTCCCCGAGCCTTCAGCGGGCGGCTGAGAGCCGTCGCCCATTCACGCATCCGTGCCGGCGGTCGGGTGCCGGGTCCAATTCTGGGCGTACCCGGGGAGTTACCCCGATCGTCGCGAAATCAGTTGTCGCCTCGGCATACGTACCTGCCGAGGCGACAACTGGTCATCGACCTTCAGTGCGTGGGTGTAGTGGTCGGCGGCACGGTGGTGGTGGTCGGCGGCACGGTGGTCGTGGTCGGCGCAACCGTCGTCGTCACCGGGGGAGTGGTGGTGACCGGCGGCGTGGTGGTCGCGTCCGGGGTGACCGTGGTGGTCGGCGGCACCGTTGTGGTGGTGGCAGGCACCGTCGTGCTGGTCACCGCCGGGGTGCTGGTCCCGGTGACCGTGGTGGAACCCGTTGCGGCGGTGCTGCTTCCGGCCGCGCTCGCCCGCGGCGCGTTGGCCAGCGCCTTCGGGTTGGTGGTGCTGGTCGGCGACGAGGTCAGCGTCTTCGGGTTCAGCGTCCCCGCCTGCGCCTCCTTGGCCAGCTCGGTGAGCCAGGCCGCCGCGTAGTCCGCGGAGCTGACCGGCTTGCCGTTGTCCGGATTCTGGTCGTGCCAGTAGTCGAAGTGGTGTCCGGTGCCGTTCGGGCCCAGGGTCAGGTTGTACGGGTCGTTCATGATCACCGGAATGGTGTTCTGGTTGGTGGTGATCAGCCCGATGACCTCGTTGAACACCTTCTGCGGCAGGTACGCCAGCGGCGACATGTTCTCGGCCGCGATATTGTCCGCGGCCACCGGGGCCGGGTTGTCCTGATTCGGCTTGTAGTCGGGCGCCGAGACCTTGAGCAGCACGTCGAGGAAGGTCTCCTTGCTGGTCCACCAGCCCGGATTGTGCGCGATGTCGGCGAAGGCATTGCCCGCGATCTTGCCCAGCACCACGGCCACATTCATGCCGGAGTTGAGGTCCAGGCCGTCGTTCTGCAACTGGTCGGCATTGATCTGGCGGCCGACATTGACGGCCAGCTGCAACAGCGAGATGTTCTTGGGCGCGGCACAGGTCAGGTCGCCGTCGGAGCAGAAGGACGCGATCCGCCCGTTCAGCGAGCCGAAATCACCGGCGTGATCGGCCAGCGCGCCCTGACCACCGGCGATGTCCTTGCCGGTCTGGTAGCTCTGCCCGAAGTTGTCGGGGTGGTTCGGGTCCTTGGCCCCGATGAACGGGCCCTCACCCGCCGAGCGTCCCGCGTCGGCCAGAATCACCACACCGGCCACATTGCCCGGATCGACGATCGCGTATTTGCCGTCCGCCCCGGCATTCTGATGCCCGATCTCCATGGCCACGCGGCGCGTCACATCCGCGCCCTCGCTGTAGCCGACAATGGCGAATTTGGTATTCGGGCAGGCCGCGGAGATATCCCGCATGACCTTCTCGGTATTGGCGACACCGGTATTGACGGCGTCCTCGTAGCTGTTCAGATTCGCCGGATAGGAGACGTAGACGGCCCAGTACGAATTGGAGTCCACCGACCCGCCCGGCGCGTTCACCACCGGATCCACCCAGTGGCTCTGATAGTCGTCCGACAGCGCCGCGGGCAGCTCGTTGCCATTGGCGTCGACCAGCATCTTCGTGGTCCCGGACTGCGGCGAGTCATTGCGCCCCGCCACCGAGATGGTGACCATGTCATGGCAATCCGAGACCGAGGCCGTCAGCACCGGGTCGGCCTGCTTCGAATCCGGCGACCCGGTGAGCGCGAACGTGACCGCGACCGCCGCCGCGATACCCAATGCCGCAGGTGCCGCGACCGCAGACGCAATCCGATGTCGCTTCATGAACTCGCGTATTTCCATGCCCGAATCCCCATTTCACCCCGACAGTGAACCGTCAGGCCCCCTGTGCAGTCGGGCCATCTACCACCGGACACGTCGTCCCGGGAGATCCGAGCGTTACTTTCGCGAATGAGTCGCTACCGCAGCGGGACTCGAGTGCGCCACCCGAAAGTGGCGCGGGTCACAGCTCGGGCTCCGATCGGCTTGCCGAAGAAGGAAGCCAGGGTCTCGCCCAGGGTTTCGGTGAGAGTCTGCAGCTCACCGGGGGTGCCGAGCATGGAGGGGGAGTCGATGGTCGAGCAACCCGGTTGGGCGGCAACGCCATTGAGACGGTCGAACAGCCACATGAGCGCGGCGGGTCCGCCGGTCACCTCGGCGACGATGTGCTCGCTGGCCCAGTCTCGGGTGTAGGTCACCTGGGCGGCCGGGTCCTGGCAGTAGGTGTCGACGAGCCGGTCGGCCGAGCCGAGCGGCAGGATCTCGTCCCACTTGGAGTGCCACATGAACACCGGCATGTCCGGCAGCGACTTGCCCAGGCGGGTGTCCTCGAGCATGGCTTGCACGGCCGGTTCCCGCAGCGGGTCGGGGGAATTGATCATGCCGGTGATATTGAGGAACGGCAGCAGCGCGGTCTGGTACTGCACGCAGAACGGGGCCTTCACCGTGCGCAGCAGCTGGCCGAGCGGATTGAGTCGCTGATCCAGCAGCGCGTTGAAGTCCGGGTATTCGCGGGCCAGGCCGAGTACCGCGCCGAGCACCAGGCCCGAGGTCGCCTGATTGTTGGCCATCAGCAGCGCCGCGCCCAGATCCGCACCGGTGCCGCCGGAGGCCGCGGCGACGATATTCAGTTCCGGCGCATAGGTTTTGCGCAATTCGGCGGCGTGCATGGTGGGCATGGACCCGCCCGAATAGCCGTACAGGGCCACCGGCGCGCCCGCCCCGACGCCCAGCGGCGCGAAGGAGGTGGCCGCGCGAATGCCGTCGAGGGTGATGCGTCCGCCCAGCGGGCCCGCCGCATACGCCGAGTGCGGACCCTGGTGGTCGGGGATCACCACCGCGTCGCCCTTCTGCAATGCGGCCTGCGCCATCACGAATTCGGCGGGCGCGACGATCTGGCCGACGAAGGGCGCGACCGAGAACTGTTGCAGCGCATAGGAAGGACTGCAATAGCCCTGGGTGGAGTCCTCCGCGATCTGCACCGAGAGCAGCTTGCGCGGGGCCGGGGCGACGCCGCGCGGCTTGAGCAGGGTGGCCACCGCGGCGATGGCCTCGTCGCGAGAGTTGTTGGAGCGGTAGGAGACCTGCCAGGCGTCCACATTGAGCGGGATCAGCCCGAGGTTGGCGACATTCACCTGCCGGGCGGCGATGATCTCGCCGGGCGCGGCGGCGGCCACCACGCCCGCGGGCGGGTTGTAGAAGCTCGGATCGAGTTCGGGTGGCAGCGGCACGATCTGCGCGGGCTGAATCGACGGCGGTGCCGGATCGGCCGGTGCCGGGCCCGCGGTCAGCGCCGCGACCGTCAGCACGCTGATGGACACCGTCCCGAGCCGCACTATCCGGCCGGTCAGTCGCCTGGTCCTCATCGACCCACTTCCTCACCCTGATCCCAGTGTGAGACTACTCAGTCTCAATATTGCGGCCTACTATTCCACGGCTGTGACCCGGGTCGCAATATCCATTCGTGGCGGAAATGGCCAATCGGCCGGGGGATCTTCGCCCTTGCCTGGAGCGCACTCCAGCTCACTAGGGTCGGGGCATGAGCAAAGTGTGGTTCATTACCGGTGTTTCGAGAGGTTTCGGGCGGGAATGGACCCTCGCCGCACTCGAACGCGGCGACCGCGTCGCCGGCACCGCGCGCGATCTGAGCACCCTCGACGACCTTGCCGCCAAGTACCCCGAGACCTTCCTCCCGCTGCGACTGGAGGTCACCGACCGGGCCGCCGACTTCGCCGCCGTCGAGCAGGCGGCCGCCCACTTCGGCCGCCTCGACGTGGTGGTCAACAATGCCGGCTACGGCCAGTTCGGCATGATAGAGGAACTCACCGAGCAGGAATTCCGAGATCAGTTGGAAACCAACGTCTTCGGCGCGATGTGGGTCACCCAGGCCGCCCTGCCCATCCTGCGCGCCCAGGGCAGCGGCCACATCATCCAGGTCTCCAGCATCGGCGGCATCTCCGCGTTCCTGAACCTGGGCGCCTACCACGCCTCCAAGTGGGCCCTCGAAGGCTTCTCCCAGTCCCTGGCCCAGGAGGTCGCCCCCTTCGGCATCCACGTCACCCTCATCGAGCCCGGCGGCTTCGACACCGACTGGGCGGGCCCCTCGGCCCGCCACGCCACCCCGAACCCGGCCTACGAACCGGCCCGCGCGGCCCGCGCCGCCCAGCGCAATGCCGTGCGCCGCGGCGACCCCACCGCCACCGCCACCGCCGTCCTGGCCGTCGTCGACGCGGACGAGCCGCCGCTGCGCATCTTCCTCGGCGAGATCCCCCTGGGCATCGCCACCGCCGATTACGAATCCCGCCTCGCCACCTGGCGCGAATGGCAGCCGATTTCCATTGCCGCCCAGGGCAACTGACGCGACCGAGGGCCCGCGGGCCGGGTGACCCGCCGACCGGAATTCGGGTGCCGACGGTAGGTTCGGTGTGCGGGCTACGGCCCGCCCGGCCATGAAAGCCGTTCGGGCCGGTGCGATTCAGCGAGGGTCGATGAGTTTGTCGTGTACTGGTCGACTGTACGATTGCCGCATGATCAGCCAGCGGGGTGCTTCCACGCCCGACGAGTTCGACGACGTGTGGAAGCGTGCAGGTGGCCGATCGATTTCGGTGGATGTTCGCGAGTGGACGGCGGTGACTCCCTTCCACATGCGACGTGGGGCATCACGATGTCTCAGCCGCTAGGGCGCGACGCCGGTGAGGATGCCGTCGATCTCGGCATTCACGTGCGCACCTTGCCGTCGGTGGAACCGATTGTCATGTGGGTGCCCGATATCCGATCGGTGATCGTCCAGGCAGATCTGCCTCCGATCAAGCACAACGAGGCGGTCGCGCACGGTGTCGCGCATGCGGTACTCGAAAGCAGTTGGATGGTGCGCCGGGCCCGAATGGGGCGACTTCCGAGAATCGGTACGTCATCAAGATCCTGCCGAAGGTCGCCGTCTCGAAGTTCGTTGGCGAGCAGTGGGTTCCGACCGGCGCGCTGTCCCAGAAGCTGACCATGGTCGCCTTCGAGGACGACGCCGCGGGCTTCGCCGTCGCCCACACCTACGCGGGCAAGGGCTGGCAGCAGGTGCTGGCCCAGACCGGCATGCCGTACACCATCACCGCGCTGACCGCGTCCATCGTGGGTCCGACCACGCTGGCCGAGGGCAACACCTCGCAGTCCACCCAGGTCGTGGTGAAGGACCAGTGGGGCGGCATCGTGGCGCCCAGCCTGCTCAACTGCACCGGCGTCACCGCCCTGACCGCCACCGTCACCCCGGCCGGCCTGGTCACCCCGACCGCCGACGGCACCGGTGGCACCGGCGCGGTCAACGTGGCTCTGAACCTGCCTTCGGGCTGGCCGGCCTCGACGGCGACCGCGACGCCGCCCGCCATCACCGTCGCGTAGCGACGCCTGAACGTGGATGCTTGCCGCGCGTCTCCGGTCGCGGCACCAGAGCACCGGCGCTACCTTCGTGCTCTATCTCACCGCAGGTCAGGTGGTCGCACCGGGCTACTTCCTCAACAGCGCCGCGAATATCACCGGTCCCGCAACGTATTTCGATGGCACGCTGCTCAGCTACTGAACCCTAAGGACATTCGATGACCTCACCCGACCGAAAGGTCCCCTCCGGCGCGTATGTCGGGTCGTCGGCGCCGAACAACGTCGCGAACCTACAGGCTGTGAACTGGGCCATCGTGCAGCAGTCGACGGTCGCCAACCTGGCCGGTTCGTTCCAGGGCGTCACCAACGCGAGTCAGAACATGAACGACGCCAACGCAACGTCGGGAGCAGCGGCGCAGGCCGCCACGTCCGGTTCGGGCACGGCCCAGTCGACGGCGTCGGCCGCGCGGAACACGGCCGCGGCCGACTCCGTGGCAATCGCCTCGCTGCAACCACCGAGCCCACCGACGGCGACGCCCGGAATCAGCTGCAGCGACAACTTCGCCCGCACGACACTCGGGCCGAACTACAACACCTTCAAGTCCGGATCGGTCGCGAACCTGGCCATTGTCAACAATGGTCCAGCTGGATCCCAATGGAACCAACTCGGGCACCGGGTCCGTTATCGCCTTGAGCACCAGTGTTTTACGGACCGACAGTCAGTCGGTGTCGCTGGTCGTCGGTGCCGCCGACAATGCCGATAGCGCGGCCACCGGTCTCATCCTGCGCGCCGATCCCCAGCTGGCGACCTTCGATTACGCCTGGATCTATTCGAACAAGATCTACATCGGTGCGGGTGTCCGCGGCGGTGGAGCCAATACCTACAACGACTGGACCTCGACCGCATTCAACGTGTGGAGCGGTGACACGGTCACTTTCACCGCGGTCGGTACCGACTATCAGGTGCTGGTGAACAACGTTCCGGTCCTCGGCTTTTCGGACAATACCGGGACGGTGCCGTCCGGACCCGGTTACCGCGACCGGGATCGGGTGGAGCCTGGTGCGGGGCAGCACGGTCGGCATCACCCCGCCCGCCGCGCAGACGGTGCGCCTGAACGGCGTGTTCGACACCGTACGGCAGGCCAGCAATGTGACGGTCGTCAATCTGGGTGCCGGTCAAGTGCAGGTCAACCGTGCGGGGTGGTATCTGATTTCGGCCACCTTCAACGTGGTCAACGCGGACTACTCGATGCGCACCGACCTGTGGAGTGCGCCGAGCCTCGGCGGAAGCTGGGGAATGCTGCGGGCCGAGGCGGTCGGCATCACCTACGGCACCGATGCCGACAACGTCTACTACATCAGTTACAGCACTGCGGGCTCTTTCGTCGTCTACCTCTCGAAGGGCGCGATCGTTGCACCCGGCCTGTGCAGTCGCCGGGGCCGACCTCTGGTGGTCCCCAACGCCCGCGGGCCCCTGGACCCTGCTCCGCTCGGGCTTCAATTCGGGCGTAACCAACTCCGCAGCCGCGGAGACTTTCACGGTCTACCTGGCCGCCGGCTCTGTCGTCTGCCCGGGCTACTACCTCTCCGGCAACGCCACCATCACCGGCCCCAACACCTATTTCGACGGCGCCTTCATCAGCTACTGAAGCGTCCATTCCCATTACTGCAATTCTTTGGAGGTCGGCTTGACGATCTTTGGTATCGACATATCGAACAACAATGGCCCGGATATCGATCTGGCCCAGGTTGCCCGCGAAGGCTTTCGGTTCGTGTTCGCGAAGGTGTCCGAGGGTGATGGCTTCGTCGACTACACCTGGCCCGCGTATCGGGATGCGGCGCATGCCAATGGGCTGCTGGTCGCGGGTTATCACTATCTGCGGGCCGACTGCGATGTGACGGCCCAGGCCGAGTTGTTCGTGTCGCATGTGGGTGACGCGGCGACCATGGTCGACTTCGAGGCGAATTCCGGCGGTATCGAGACCTTTTGGAGTTTCGTCGAGGCCGTGAACTCGCTCGGGCGGTCCATCAATCTGTCCTACATCCCGCGATGGTACTGGCAGCAGATCGGGTGCCCGGATCTGTCCAAGGTGCCCGGGCTGATCCAGTCCAGCTATGTCGCGGGTTCGGGTCCGGCATCGGCGTTGTACCCCGGTGATGGGACCGGATTCTGGAATGGGTTCGGCGGCAAGGACGTCGACCTCTTGCAGTTCACCGACCAGGCATTGGTCGCGGGGCATCTCGTGGACGCGAACGCGTTCGCGGGCACATACGAGCAGCTGCGGGCCATGTTGGGCCTGACGCTGTCCACTTCGGATGGAGGATTCATGGCGTTGACCGATGAACAGCAGGTGGACCTGCTGCACAAGGTGCAGGAGATCTGGGAACAGCTGCGCGGGCACGGCTGGGCGCAGCTGGGGCAGAATGCTCAGGGCGAGAATTTGACCCTGGTGGATGCCGTTGTCGGTCTCAAGGCCGAGTTCGCAAGCCTGAAAGCCACGAGACAGGCTGCCTGAAACCGTAATACGTCGATCGACTGCCGCGCAGGTAACCGTATTGCTGCCCATAGACATTGGCGGTCAGCAGCGCCTCGGCGGCCCGGATCTCCTTCCACGCCAGATGGTTTCGCGGCACCCGATACGGCACCAGCCGCCCGGCGTCGTCCAGTGTGTACGGCACCGGCGAGACCTCGCGGACCGCGTTGTCGAAGCGTTCGCGGGCGGCGTTCACCAGGTGCAGCACGTGCTGTTCGGAGAACTCGGCCCCGGCCAGCACCCCGACGTTCTCGGCCACGAAGACGATGGGCCGCGCCCCGGCCTTGCGGCCGATCCCGGCCAGCCACCCGTCCACCAGCGGCAGCGCGCCCGCGTACTGATTGCCGTCGGTATCGGGGATGTGCAACAGCCCGCCCTTGGCGCCGGGGTCGTAGCGCGCGACGCTGTCCAGCGCCAAGCCGGTCAGATCGGCCCGGGCGGTGGCGTACACGGTCTCGGCGTCCACGCCCCACTCGGCGAGCTGCGACGGATGGACCCGCTGCATCGAGGTCGGATGATCGACCACCAGCGTCTCCATCAGGCACGGCAGCAACGGCCGCCGCGCGTCCAGGGTCGCGCCCGCCGAACACCCCACCCAGAAAACCCATGCGCCGCAATGTACGCGAGCACGCCGACGCCCGCCTGTTCGAAGCCACAAAGACTGACGCCGATGCGAAGCCGCTTTTCGTAGCTTTTTACTGAAGCGGGCTTATTTGTGCGATATACCGATTCGCTCGGAGGTCCTCGAACCGCTGGTCATAGGTTCGTGCAAACTGTTCGCGACCACCCCGGATCGGCTTGACCGATGTGCTGCGCGCCACGTACTTTCGGGGTTACCGACACATGTGAGCTGATCGAAGGAGGCGAGTCGGATGTCGAACAGTCCCCGCGAAGACATCGCCGACCTGCGTCACCTGGCTCACCGGACCGCCTGGGTTCCGGGTCGTGTAGCGCACGGCTTCTGAGCAGCCCTTTTCCGGCGTGCCTCGAACGCGGCCCCGGCACCTTTCGATCTCTGTCACGGCCTTCGGCATGCCTGCGTGCCGTTTCGCGCTCCGGGTTCTCGGGCGGCGTCACCGAAATAGAAAGCTCCTGAAATGGCGACTAGGATTATCAGATCGACCGCGCAGCGAAATGAGGTTGTGCAATGGTAGAGGCGCGGATCACGGTCAACGGGAAAGTCACCCCGATTTCCCCGGCGGCACCCCACACCACCGTCCTGGATTTCCTCCGGGACCGCGGTTTCACCGGGAGCAAGGAAGGCTGCGCCGAGGGTGAATGCGGCGCCTGTTCGATCATGGTGGCGCGTCCCGGCGTGGAGCAGGCCACCGACTGGATCGCCATCAACGCCTGCCTGGTGCCCGTCGCCTCGCTCGACGGCCAGGAGATCGTGACCGCCGAGGGCCTCGGCGAGCTCGACGGTTCCGGCGCGCCCACCGAGCTGCACCCGGTGCAGAAGGAAATGGCGGTGCGCGGCGGCTCGCAGTGCGGTTACTGCACCCCGGGCTTCATCTGCTCGATGGCGTCGGAGTACTACCGGCCGACCCGTTGCGCCACTGCGCACGCGGACGAAGACACTGTTGCGCACGCGGCCGAGGACACCGAGGCCGAGTCGCACGATCACGAGCACGGCCCCAATGGTTTCGACCTGCACTCGCTGAGCGGAAACCTGTGCCGCTGCACCGGTTACCGCCCGATCCGCGATGCCGCGTACGCGCTCGGCGAGCCCGCGGCCGACGACAAGTTCGCGCAGCGCCGCGAGCAGGACGCGCCCGCGCCGGTCGCCACCGAGTACTCGCAGGACGGCCGCACCTTCCGCCGCCCGGAGACCCTCGCCGAGGCCGTGCAGCTGCTGCGCGAGCGCCCGGACGCGGTGCTGGTCGCCGGTTCCACCGACTGGGGTGTCGAGGTCAATATCCGTTCGCGCCGTGCGGATTACGCCATCGCGATCGATCGCCTGCCCGAATTGCGCGGCCTGAAGGTCGAATCCGATCACATCGAGATCGGCGCGGCCGTGCCGCTGACCGAGATCGAGCGCCGCCTCGACGGCAGCGTGCCGCTGCTGGCGCAGCTGTTCCCGCAGTTCGCCTCGCGTCTGATCCGCAACAATGCCACCTTCGGCGGCAACCTGGGTACCGGTTCCCCGATCGGTGACTCCCCGCCGGCGCTGCTCGCACTGGGTGCGTCGGTGGTGCTGGCCTCCGCCGACGGTGAGCGCGAGGTCGAGCTGGCCGACTACTTCACCGGCTACCGGCAGAGCGTGCGCCGCGCGGACGAGCTGATCCGCGCCGTGCGCATCCCGCTGCCGCTGGCCCCGGTGACGGCGTTCCACAAGATCGCCAAGCGCCGCTTCGACGACATCTCCAGTGTCGCCGTCGCTTTCGCGATCGAGCTGGAGGACGGCAGGGTGAGCCGGGTGCGCATCGGCCTGGGCGGTGTGGCCGCCACCCCGATCCGCGCCCTCGACACCGAGGCCGCCCTGATCGGCAAGCCCTGGAACACCGACACGGTCGAGGCCGCCGCCGCGATCCTGCAGGGCGAGGGCACCCCGATGAACGATCACCGCGCCAGCTCCGAGTACCGCGCCGCGATGCTCGGCCAGAGCCTGAAGAAGCTGTACGCGCAGACCACCGAGGCGGTGCTGTCATGAGCCATCTGTCCGAGCGTCCCGAGAAGCCGGTCGTCGGCGTACCGATGCCGCACGAGAGCGCGTCGCTGCACGTCACCGGCACCGCGCTCTACACCGACGACCTGGTGTACCGCACCAAGGACTGCCTGCACGCCTACCCGGTGCAGGTGTTCAAGGCGCACGGCAGGATCAATGCGCTCAACACCGAGCCCGCCTACGCGGTGCCCGGCGTGGTGCGCGTGCTCACCATCGACGACGTGCCCGGTGTCAATGACGCGGGCATGAAGCACGACGAGCCGCTGTTCCCCGAAGAGGTCATGTTCAACGGCCACGCGGTCGCGTGGGTGCTGGGCGACACCCTGGAGGCCGCGCGGCTCGGCGCCGTGGCGGTCGAGGTGGAGCTCGAGGAGCTGTCGTCGCTGATCACCGTGCGCGAGGCCATCGCGGCCGAGAGCTTCCACGGCGCGCGCCCGACCATGATCCGTGGCGATATCGACGAGGGTTTCGCCAACTCGGTGCATGTGTTCGAGGGCGAGTTCGAGTTCAAGGGCCAGGAGCACTTCTACCTCGAAACCCATTGCGCCCTGGCGCAGGTCGACGAGGCCGGGCAGATCTTCATCCAGTCCAGCACCCAGCATCCGTCCGAGACCCAGGAGATCGTGGCGCACGTGCTCGGGCTGCACAGCCACGAGGTCACCGTGCAGTGTCTGCGCATGGGCGGCGGCTTCGGCGGCAAGGAGATGCAGCCGCACGGGTTCGCGGCCATCGCCGCGCTGGGCGCGAAGCTCACCGGTCGCCCGGTTCGCCTGCGGCTCAACCGGACCCAGGACCTCACCATGTCGGGCAAGCGGCACGGCTTCCACTCCTCGTGGAAGATCGGCTTCGATGCCGAGGGCAAGATCCAGGCGCTGGACGCGACGCTGACCGCCGACGGCGGCTGGAGCCTGGACCTCTCGGAGCCGGTGCTGGCCCGCGCGCTGTGCCACATCGACAACACGTACTGGATCCCCAACGCGCACGTCGCCGGTCGGATCGCCAAGTGCAATACGGTCTCCAACACCGCATTCCGCGGTTTCGGCGGCCCGCAGGGCATGATCGTGATCGAGGACATCATGGGCCGATGCGCGCCCCTGCTGGGCCTGGATCCGGCGGAGCTGCGCGAGCGCAACTTCTACCAGCCCAACCAGACCACGCCCTACGGCCAGCCGGTCGGCCAGACCGATCGCATCGGCAGGATCTGGCACCAGACCCAGGACAACGCGGACTGGGCCGAGCGCCAGCGCGACATCGCGGCCTTCAACGCCTCGCACCCGAACACCAAGCGCGCCTTGGCGATCACGAACATCAAGTTCGGCATCTCGTTCAACCTCACCGCCTTCAATCAGGGCGGTTCGCTGGTGCTGATCTACAAGGACGGCTCCGTTCTGATCAACCACGGCGGCACCGAGATGGGCCAGGGCCTGCACACCAAGATGATGCAGGTCGCCGCGACCACGCTGGGCATCCCGCTGCGCAAGGTGCGGCTGGCCCCGACGCGAACCGACAAGGTGCCCAACACTTCCGCCACCGCGGCCTCCTCCGGCGCGGACCTCAACGGCGGCGCGATCAAGAACGCCTGTGAGCAGCTGCGTGCGCGGCTGGTCCAGGTCGCCGCGACTCAGCTGGGCGGCAGCGCGTCGGATATCCGCATCATCGACGGTGTCGCAACGCTTCTCGGCAGCGAGAAGACCCTGGACTGGGCCACCCTGGTGCATACCGCCTACTTCCAGCGGGTGCAGCTGTCGGCGTCGGGCTACTACCGCACCGAGGGCCTGCACTGGGACGCCAAGATCTTCCAGGGCTCGCCGTTCAAGTACTTCGCCTACGGCGCGGCCGCGACCGAGGTCGAGGTGGACGGCTTCACCGGTGGCTACCAGATCCGCCGCGTGGACATCGTCCACGATGTCGGTGACAGCCTCTCCCCGCTGATCGACATCGGTCAGGTCGAGGGCGGCTTCGTGCAGGGCGCGGGCTGGCTGACCCTCGAGGACCTGCGCTGGGACACCAGCGACGGCCCCAACCGCGGCCGGTTCCTGACCCAGGCCGCCAGCACCTACAAGCTGCCGTCCTTCTCGGAGATGCCCGAGGAGTTCAACGTCACGCTGCTCGAGGACGCCACCGAAGAGGGCGCGGTCTACGGCTCCAAGGCCGTCGGCGAGCCGCCGCTCATGCTGGCCTTCGCGGTGCGTGAGGCGCTGCGGCAGGCGGCCGCGGCGTTCGGCCCGGACGGCACCAGTGTCGATCTGGCCTCGCCCGCGACGCCGGAGGCGGTGTACTGGGCCATCCAGGGCGCGCGCCGCGGTGACGTGGCCGCCAAGGCGCTGACCAACGGGCACGCCGTGAATGCCAACGGCCACAACGGCAATGGCCACGTCGGCAATGGTCAGTCCGTCGTGGACGCGACCGTGCTGAGCGGAGTCTGACATGACCTGGATCGCCGCGGTCGAACGGTTACGAGCCCGCCGGGAGCCCGGCGTGCTGGTGACCGTCGCGACCGTGCGCGGCCACGCGCCCCGCAAGCCGGGCGCGAAACTGGTTGTGGGACAGACCGAGTCCTGGGGTTCGATCGGCGGCGGCAATATCGAGGCCGTCGCCATCGACCGGTCGCGCGAGCTGCTCGCCGCGTCCGATCCGGAAACGGAGATCATGGACTTCGCCCTCAACGACAAGGTCACCAACAAGCACGGCGTGCAGTGCTGCGGCGGCGCGGTCAGCGTGCTGCTGGAACCGCTGCCGGTGGTGCCCGCCGTGGCACTGTTCGGGGTCGGGCACGTGGGCTACGAGCTGGCCCGCATCCTGGCCCGCCAGGACCTCGACCTGCACCTGATCGACACCCGGCCGGAACAGCTCGCCGAGGAACGGCTCACGGTCCTCGCGGACAGCGTGGCGCGGGTGCACGTGCACCGTCCGCTCATGCTGCCCGAGGAAGTCATCGCGCAACTGCCGCCTGGCACCCACGTGCTGATCATGACCCATGATCACGCCGAGGACGCCGCACTGTGCGACACCGCTTTGCGCACACCGGAACTCGGGTCGACCGGGCTGATCGGCTCGTCCGCCAAGTGGGCGCGGTTCCAGAAGATGCTGGCCACCGAGGGCGGTTTCGACGCGGCCACCATCGCCCGGATCAAGACGCCGATCGGGCTGCCGGACATTACCGGCAAGGAACCCGCCATCATCGCGGTCAGCGTGGCGGCCGATCTGATCAGGACCTTCGAAGCCGAACGCCACGCGAACAACACTGTGGCCCAGGTGCATTCGATCGCGGACAGCGCGTAGAACAACGAACGGAAGGGCCCCGGTTCTCGGCGAGAACCGGGGCCCTTCCGTATTCAGCGCAGGTGCGAGGTGTCGTTGAGCCAGCGCACCGACGCGCTGCCATCGCCGAAGTAGGCGATGGCCGAGACCGAAGTCGCCGCCAGTTCCATACGGAACAGCGACTCCGGCGGCGCGCCGAGAGGGGACTGCCGGGAAAGTACGTGCGGACCACGCCCGCGGTGGTTCCCGACGACCCCGATCCCAGCGCCCCGCGATCCAGCAGTACGACGCCGACCCCGGCCTCGGCGAGCTGGCATGCGATCGACGTCCCGATCACCCCGCCGCCGATGACGAGGACTTCCGCCCGCTCGCTCACGACTGCCGCGCCACTTCGGCCGGACGCTGCTGGCGCAGGTGGTCGCCGGTGTCCCAGGGGTACAGGTGCAGGTTCCACGCGCCCAGGGTGTTGACGTAGAGGGCGAGCTGGCTGACCACCGCCAGGAAGTCGTCGCGGTCCAGGTGCTCGAGGCAGGCCAGGAACCGCTGGGTGAACGCCCACAGCGGCTCCAGCCCGCAGCAGCCCAGGAACGCGGCCGGGACACCGACCAGCAGGCGGGTCATATGGCGCAGCGAATCCATCGGCATGCCCTGCACGGCGGCCCGCACCAGGCCGCCGTAGGAGGCGTAGCCCAGCGGGCGGATCTCACCGTTGACGAACAGCAGCGTGGGCAGCACCGTGTCGAAACTGCCTGCCCCGGACGGGATCAGGCCGCGATGCAGACCGGCGAGTTCGGCGGGCTCGGTCAGCCAGATCCGCTCGGTCTCGGCGTGCACATCGTGGATCAGGCGATTCGCCTCCGCGTCGGCGGCGGTCAGATGTGGAATGCGATGGCCGCCTTAGCTTCCCGCCTTCCGGACCTCGACCACAACGGGTCGCTTGGTGGAATACACCGAATCCCACACCGCGCGACCGGCTTCCAGCAGCGCTTCGACGTCCTCCGGCCGGATCCGTCCCACCGGCGCGGCTGGCATCGGTTCGGTCAGCTCGCCGTACTTGATGCCCAAATGCTGGAGCGCGGAAAGGAATACCGTCCGTCGGGCGCGTCCCGCCGATCCGGGATCTTGGTCTCAGCGTGCACGTGCAGCAGCGAGGGGATCGGCGCGACGTGGTACAGGTGCTGTCCCGCGACCAGTGCGTGCCCCTGCAAACTCCGGTACGGCAGCGCCTCCCACAGCGCGTCGGCCAGTTCCGGATCGCGACCGTCGAGTTCCGCGGTCACGGTGATACCCAACTCCGGCCAGGCGATTTCGATATGCCGGGCGGACGGCTCTGACAAGATCTTCTCCTCCATTGATGTCGCCGCTACCGCTGCGCGAAGTGGTCGCGCACGGAATCCACCTGTTCGGCCATCATGGCGACGATGGTCTCGACGACCTCGGTGTCCGCGTCCTCGGCGATGGTCAGCTCGCGGGTCCAGTCGAAGAAGCAGCGGTTGGGATCGTTGGTGATCTCCCGGACGCGAATGGCGGCGACATAGCGCTGCACGCCCATGGTCGGCTCGATGGAGCGGTAGGTCTGCAACCGCTTCAGCTCGTCGCGCCCCGCGATCTCCTGCTGCACCAGGCCGTCACTGAACACCAGCGTGAAGTTGTAGAGCGCCGGAACCCGTTCCGGACCGGCGTCTCCGACCCAGTGCACATCCTTGGCCGCGGGCCCGGAGACGATGGACACCAGCCGCAGGGCATCGCGGACGACGGCCCACACGGCGGCTGGGTCGGCATCGATGACACTCGAGTGATACATGGTGTGTTTGCGCTGAACCGCCACGAAAAATCCTTGTCCGGCAAGGTGATTGACTGAGATCGCGACTTCGTAATGAAGTACACAGGCGGCCGCGCCGGGTCGGCCAGGGCATGAAGGCACGAACCGCGCGTGGCGACTCAACGGGTATTTCGTAGAGTCATACGACGCTTGCCGACTATGAAAGGCATTGCGCAACAACATAAATCAACAGCGTTGGCGGGAATTCCGTTGGCGTGGCAAAGCGATGGCGAATGCCCTCTGGAGACAGTTGCCGAAAAGGGTGTCCTCGCTGTCGTCGCAGCCGGCCCGGACTTGATCTCCGACGGCGCGGCGGGTCGACCGGCGCTAACATATATATGGAGGCGGCCATCAGACCCAGTGGATGGCTCCAGGCCCCCGCACAACGGCGATCGCACCGGGGTTTCTCATGCATAAGACGACGATTTTGCGGTGATCGCCCGCCCGCGCCGACCAAAAGTCGGGCTCGATTTGTGAATCCCTACGAAAAGCCGGTCCCAAGGCCCGGACGTGTTCATGTCTTCTACCCCTAGCCGACACCGTCCGGTTGGTTGTGTACTCCTCCTCACAAGTTGCAAATGCAAGGGATGAGCGCCGTGGACGCCGATCCGCCCCTACGGGCGGAGCCGAGCCGCCAAGGCCCAGCATCTGGGGGAGTCCCCGCCTTATCCGTAAAGGAGTGACCGTGACCGTCAACGTGAAGAGCCTCCAGGAGCTGGAACGCGACTGGCTGGACGAGGCGATCCGGCTGGCCACCAACAGCGTCGCGAACGGCGGCGGCCCCTTCGGCGCACTGGTGGCCAAGGACGGCGAAATCGTCGCGGTCGGCCACAACAAGGTCACTTCGACGCTCGACCCGACCGCCCACGGCGAGGTGACCGCCATGCGCGCAGCCTGCCAGGCCCTGGGCACCTTCTCCCTCGAGGGCTGCGTCCTGGTCACCTCGTGTGAGCCCTGCCCGATGTGCCTGTCCTCGGCCCTGTGGGCCCGCGTGGACCGCATCATCTTCGCCGCCGACCGCCACGACGCCGCCACCGCCGGCTTCGACGACCGCGTCTTCTACGAGCTGTTCGAGGTACGCACCGAGGGCAACTGGCCCACCACCCTCGAGCGCCTCGACCTCCCCAACCGCAACGCCCCCTTCGAGGCGTGGCTGGCCAAGACCGACCGCATCGACTACTAGGTCACTGCCGTCAGGCCCGGCCGTTGCATTGCGGCCCGACCACTTCCGAGGGATCGACGGCGTCGGCGCTGATCGAGGACGGGAACGGCGGGCCCACCGCATTCAGGGAGCTGCGGGACGCGTCGTCGCCGGTGGGCCCGATGCCGCCGGCGTACCGGCCGCCGCGGAAGGCGATCGCGCCGCAGCCGTCCATGTAGCGCAGCGCGACCGTGCAACTGTCTTTGCCGCATTCCGACAGCGCCCGGGCGTCGGCGCCCGCCTGATCCGGATAGTTCCACGAGGATCCGACGTCGAACACCTCGCCGACCGGCGGGTTCGACACCGCGAACGCGCCGTACATGTGACCGTCCGGCCCGGGCTCGGCCAGCGCCGGTCCGCTTCCCACGGCCGCGCACGCGGCCACGAACACCACTGCCGCGACGCTTCGAACGATTGATACAGCCATCACCGTGCTCCTCTCGATCCGCAGGGTTCCACCTGGACGAGACGCAGTGCCGGTAGCTGGAGACAACTCTTTTCGCACGCTACTCCGCACCGTCCCCCGCGGTCAGGGCATTCCGGACAATCATGCCGTGACCTGCGGCTTCGGTTCGGAAGTCAGCGGAAGGCGTCGACGACGTACTTCGCCCACTCCGCATAGCTGGTCGCGGGGCGGCCGAGGACGCGTTCGACATCGGGGCTGACCCGCCGCTCCTCCGGGGTGGGCTCACCGAGGATCGTAAGCGTGTGATCCGCAACGGATTCCGGCATGAATTCGAGCATGGCGGCGCGGGCCTGCGCGCGGGTCAGCTCGACGAAGTGCAGCGGCTCGCCCAATGTGTCGGCCAGCGCCCGCGCCTGTTCGCGCGGGGTCACTGCGGCCGGTCCGGTCACCGTGTACGCCTGGCCGTGGTGGCCGTCCTCGCGCAGGGCGGCCACCGCCACCGCGGCGATGTCGAACGGGGCCACCACCGGCAATCCGATATCGCCGAACGGTGCCGGAACCATGCGCTGGGTGCGCACGGGCTCGATCCAGGCGAAGGTATTGCTGGCGAATCCGCCGGGGCGGATCGCCGTCCACTCCAGATCCGAAGCGGCCAAAGCCTTTTCGAAGGCGACCGTGCGGGCGTAGCCCGGGTTCCCGGGCCGCGTCACCGCGCCCTGCGAGGACAGGAACACCACCCGCCGGACTCCCTGGGCCGCAACGGTTTCGAGCAGTTCGCTCGGCTCGGGCCCGCTCATCAACTGGTCCCCGGTGATCAACAGGAACAGCGCGTCCGCGCCGCTCGTCACCTCCGCGAGGCTGTCGAGATCACCCACATCGCCGCGCCGATGCTCGACACCCTCGGGCAGATCCACCGGCTTCTCGCCACGCGAAACCGCCACCACCTTCTCGCCGCTCTGCGCGAGCAGCCGCACGATAACGCCGCCGACATTGCCGGTCGCGCCGGTCACCACGATCATCTGTCCCACTCCTGAGTTAGTTGCATGACTAACTTGACCTTAGGGCATGTCCCGCCGCGTTGTCCATACTTAGTTGGTTGGCCAACTGACTTTCGGGGCTGTCAAGGATCCGTCAAACCGGGTCCGGGGGTCTTGCCGCCGGATCGCTCGATGCGGTGATATCCAAGGGTGAACCGAGTCGAGCAGATGCCTTCCGCATTGGAGCTCTTCGGTTTCCAGAGTGAGGACGAGCCGCCGAGTCCGGCGTAGAACCGTTCGCTCACTTCCTGTGCCGCCCAGCGCATTTCGCGTACCTCGGGCGACGTTCGCCCCTGGCCGCGACCCTTCGTCGCGAATTCCGCGCGCCCGCATGTCGCGAGCCGCCCCCGCATGATCGGAGAGCTATGTCCGCAACCCTGTCCAGCCCCCGCACCGTCCTCGTGACCGGGGCCGATACCCGCCTCGGATTCGCGACGGCGCAGCGGGTGATCGCTGATGGCGACACCGTCATCGCGCACATCCTGGACAAGAACCACGCCGATGAGACGATGCAGCGGCTCGAGTCCGCGGCGCGGCCCGGCCGGGTCCGCATGGTGCAGGCCGATTTCACCCGGCTGGGCGAGGTCGACGAACTCGGCCGCACCCTGGCCGCGGAGCTCACCCGCCTGGACGCCCTGATCAATATCGCGTCCATCGCGGCCCCCGACGCCCGCACCCACACCGAGGACGGCCACGAATTGACCCTCCAGGTCAACTATCTCGCGCCGCACCGCCTGACCACGGCCCTGCTCCCCGCTCTGGAAGCGGCCCGGGGCCGGGTCGTCACGGTCACCTCGAAGCTGCACGCGGCAGGCAATATCGACTACTCGGACCTGGACCGCCGCCGCGGGATCTACACGCCCCTGGCCACTTACGCCCAGTCCAAGCTGGCCCTGACCATGTTCAGTCGCTCCCTGGCCGAGACCGGCCCCGCCGGCCTGACCTCGGTCAGCGTGCACCCGGCCGACTTCGAGATCGACCTCCCGCGCCTGCGCAGCCACCGCGCCGCACCCCTCGACACCGCCGCCGCCCTGCTGGTCCAACTGGCCACGCCGACCGTACCGGTCACCAATGGCGGCTACTACGAGGGCACCGACCCGACGAACGCCGCAGCGCTGGTGCGCAATTCGCGCGCCCGCACCCGCCTGGCCGCGTGGAGCAACCAGCTCACCGCCTGACCTCTTCCCGAAGGAGAACCGACATGTCCAAACGAGTCGGCAAGAAGCGCGCGGGCCGCAAGAAGAAGGCCGACCACGGCCACAAGCCCAACCAGCGCTGACCGACCTTCGGCGCGGCCTGCACCGGCATGTCATGGGTGCGCCGGAAACGGAAGACGCCCGCGATCTCGGCTGAGGTCGCGGGCGTTCTTCTCGGCGTCAGTTGTCGTTGTGGAACAGCAGTCGCCCGATCAGGGAGCCGAGGGCGTGGCCGGACCCGGCGGCGCTCCCCGAGCCGTATCCGTTGATGTCGGCGTTCTGTGTGGTGTCATTGCTGCTCGGCTGCAGCTGCACGTCGGCACTCGCGGTGCCGGCGGTGGTCACAATGGCGGCGGCGACAACGGCCGTGCCCAGCGCGGTACGGACAACGGCGCTCTTGACCTTCATGGTTCCTCCCCGTGCCGCCTGCGGGCGGCAAAACGATCTTGACGCAGGAATTATGTACTGCCGCAACACTTCTGCACAAGCATCAAGATCGGCTCGACCGCCGGGTCCATAGTGCGCGAGTAGCGGGAACGACATCACCGATCCAGCGCCGGAGTTGAGTTTCATCGCTCGTTTCCGGCCAGTACACGAAGGTGTCGAACCCGGTTTCCGTTGCGAGATCGAACAATATGCGAGCCCACCCCGCGGCATCGGTGCGAATCGGTTCCTCGCCACGCAGCGTCACCGCCCCCGCAGCCTCGGTGATCGTTCCGACGAGCTGCGCCATTCGCATGATATCCCCCGGCTTTCGTCCCGCGTCGATGGCGGCAGCCGAGATAATGTCCTGTGTCGCTTGCCATTTCTCATACGGCAGAAGTGCGGAATAGGCGCGGCCCACCCATCGGCGATGCGCCCGGTGAGCGCATTGGCCTTGGGCCCGACGCTCCCGAACCAGATCCCACCGGATGCGCGGGCGCAGGCCCCGACTGCACCCCCTGCACCGCGTAATGCGCTCCTTCGACTTTCGCCTTCGCGCCGGGCCGCCACTTGGCCCGAATAATCGCGGTCGCCTCCTCGAGCGCCCGCAACGCTTCGGAATTCGACCGAACCGGCCCACCC
This sequence comes from Nocardia seriolae NBRC 15557, assembly GCF_007990715.1. Taxonomy (GTDB): domain Bacteria; phylum Actinomycetota; class Actinomycetes; order Mycobacteriales; family Mycobacteriaceae; genus Nocardia; species Nocardia seriolae. The sequence goes on from NZ_BJWY01000100.1 coordinate 21,963, forward strand.
ATGGCCCCGATGGCAGACCAGAAAGCCCCCGCCCCCAACGCCAGCTCGAACCGCCCCCCACTCAGCAAATCCAGTGTGGCGGCCTGCTTCCCAAGCACCGCGGGCCCCCGCAACGGCAAACTGGCCACATCCGGAAACACCCGCAGCCGCTCGGTCTCCGCCAACACGGTAGCGATCACCGCAAACGTATCCGCCAACCCGCCAGCATACGGATGATCCTGTATCCCAAGCAGATCCAGCCCCTCCCGATCCGCCACCTGCGCCATCCCCGGCAACCGCGGCAACTTACTCACCGCAGGCGCCCACTGAATCCCGAATCGCAAGTCCACAAGGTGATATTGCCAGGTGCCCCTGACACCGTCGCGCACCGAAATATGTTGCCCCGCAATCAGCAGGGTGTTCCATCCGACCGGCTGATCCGCCGAAGCGACAACGCCAGCACATCGGCCGAGTGGATCCGGTCAATCGGTCCATACGGTCAGCCTGAGAGAGGCATAGCTCGAGGGGTATCGGCTGAATGACACGATTGTTGCCGCCACCACGATGCCGTCGCCGGTGAGACACGCGGTGGCGTCGATATTCTCGGGTTTGATGGCCTGACCCAGGCCCAGATATCGCGTCGCACCCTTGCACGCGGCGTAGCTCGCCTGCGAATCCAGCTCTGCGATACGTCCGTTGGCGACCTGCAGTCCCTCGTCGCTGAATACGAGCGACACCGCGCCCGAGTTGGCCGCCTGCATCAGATTCACCGGCATGGGACACCTGGCCACCGGTTTCAGCACGAGTCCGTACTGATATGCGAGATCGATTGGACAGGTTATCAATTCGGTTCCATGGGATGAGGTGGGCGGTGCGGGCTTCGGCCCGGATTCGGGCCTGGCCGGTTCCGTCGAGGTGCGCCCAGGGGTGCGAGCCGAGTCATGGGCCGAAGGTGCGGTGGAGTGTCCGAGGAAGAACGCGGCCGCCGCCACCACAGCGGTGATCAGGGCGGCGATCGCCGAAATCCACACCGGTCCCAGCTCCCGGAAACCCTTCCGATCGTCCCCGGATTGCCGCGATCCGTTCCCCTGCCCGCTCATCGCAACAGACTAGGAGTCCAAGCGGCACCGTGGGCGCGTCTCTCGCCGAGGCCCTCGACGCCGCCGCCGCGGACAAACCGCGGACCGGCGCAGCCAGCCGAAATCCCGAATCGCTCCGAAACAAAAACCGCCCGCGACCTCTGACGAGGTCACGAGTGGTTCCTTGGGTTGTGGACCTGACGGACCAGCATACGAACCGGGTGGTGCTGGTCGACGGGCCGGACATCGCGATCAGAGGCGGTGGGCACCCGACCGCGGTTGTCAGTGGTTCAGTTGCCCTGGAGCAAGAGCCGGAACGACGGATGAGCGGGCGTCAGGGGTCGCACGGCGCGAAAATCCTTCTCATCCAACGTCAAGATGTCCCTGGTGAGGTAACGCTCGGCGAGTACGACCGTGACCGCGTCGGCCAGGTCGAGGCGCAGGCCGCGATACTGCTCGATGATCTTCTGGGCGACCCGGAGGTCATCACGGTCCACCGGGGGCACGAGCACCGCGCCCTCCTCGGCCGAGGTGAGCAAGTCATCGAGGACGAGATCGGCTGTGCGGCGGTCCTTTCCGAACCGCGCCACGAGCAGATGATCGACCTCATCCAGCACCAGCGGCGAGACAACCGCAACAGAGGTGGACAGGAATTCGCGCGCCCGCTCGTGCAGTTCCGCGGCGCGGTCGTAGGCGGCGATGATGGCCGAGGTGTCGGCGATGAAGAAGCTCACTCGCCGTATGCCCCGCCGAGCAAGTCCTCACCGGCGGCGGCGAACCCAGGATCACCGGAATCGAACGACGGCCACGGACGGGTTCGGCGGACCCGGTGCGACCGCAACAACACCAACTCGATCCCCTCGCGGATCAAATCCGCTTCCGATCGCCCCGCCGCTTCGGCAGCCTCCTTGAGACGGGCAGCCTGCTCAGGTTCCAGGTACACGCTCGTTTTGGCCTTCATAAACGTAGGGTACTACGTAGGGCATCTCTCGAGTTCGCGCATTGCTGGAAAAACAAGAGAGCCACAGGTCATTGACCTGCGGCTCTCTTGTGGAGTGGACCTGACGGACCAACATACGAACCGGGCAGTGCTGGTCGACGGGCCGGATGTGATCATCCGGGCCGTGGGTTCCCGCCTGGTCGCGGGCGGTGGTGCCCGATGACTGGCCGGGACGACCGCCGCGCGGCGTTTGGGTCGGCGGATGGTGGCGCGGGTGGGTCGGCGTCTGCTCGGCGTCCTATAACCGCCACCCCAAACGCCGAACACGGAATCGGCATCCGTGCCGCTCAACGCCATAATCCGGGGGTGGGGTCGAAATCCCGACTCAGTATCAATACTGGGACATTCTCACGTGGGGAACGGCGCGGCGGGCCTGGTGGCGTGCACCGCGGCGGGCATCCGGACGCGGGTCCGTGGTTTCGTCTCCTCGATCGTGACCGTCGACTTCTCTCCCTCCTGGCCGAACACAAGGTGCTGACCACCCACCAGATCGCCAGCCTGGAATTCACCTCGATCCGCCGCGCGCAGGATCGGCTGGCCAAGCTGCGCGAGATGGGCATGCTGTTCGCTTTCCGTGAGTCGCTCTATGGCGGCGGCACCAGCCAAACACGCCACACCCGCGGCTATCCCGGCGCACGCCTGATCGCCGCCGCACGCGCCCAGAAACCACCCACCCCGGCCGCGCACGCCCTCGGACTCGAACGCCTGGCCTGCTCACCGACCCTCCGACACCGCCTCGGCGTCAACGGGTTCTTCTGTGCCCTGGCCGCCCACCGCAACCCCGCCCGCCACCGTGCCACAGCGAGCCCGAACCCAGTGGAGGGGTTGACACAGTGGTGGTCGGAGAAGCAGTGCACCGACGTTTTCTGGAATACCTACTCTGCCAACGACGATCACATCCGTCCCGACGGATACGGATGCTGGGAACAGGACGGGCGCACGGTGCGATTCTTCCTCGAATACGACACCGGCACAGAGACATTGAGCACCGTCACCGGGAAACTCGCCGACTACCAGAGCTTCCCGACCGACAGTTTCGGCATCCTGTTGTTCTGGCTGCACTCTTTCCGCCGCGAAACCGGCCTACGAACCGCACTACGCCGCGCGCTGGGCGGATGGGATCCCGGCATTGTGATCGCGACCACCGCCGCCAACCTCGTCGGCCCGTACGGCCCGGCAGGGCCGGGGTGGGCATTGTGGACGGCCGAGGATGGCGACACGGTAACCGAACGGCTTCGGCTGACCGACCTGCCCGAACGCGGGCCATGTATAGCGCACCATGCCGACCCCGGCCAGCCCTACACTGAGGCGGCCTTCGACCACTATGACCCACAAGTCCGTGACCTCTTCAACACCCGAAAGGCATCGCACTCCGCATCGCCCGTGGACGGATGCTCCCCCGAACTTCCATATACGACTGGTGATGACGACATCGAAATCGGAATCCGCACGTGGGATAGTGATTAAGTGAGTCATGGGTCAACTGGCGATCAATTTGAGTTTCTCATCGTAGATGCCGTCATCGGTTGCAATGATTCCATTCAACTTCGTTGCAAGGAACGACTCGACGAGATCCAGGAATTCCCACAGGTCATCATTCAGCGTTTCAGGAAATACCTCAATGCTGATCACGGCACTAACATTATCCAGATGGTTGGCAACATCCGAGGGTATCGATTCGATCTCAGATCGAATGTCACTAATTAGATCCGAGATTAGTTTGCCGGTATCGAATCGGGTAATTGCCACGGGTCGGTCGACGCCGGGAAAAGTCAGACGCAACACAGCCCAGCTCGGGTCATCGATTTCAGAATCAACTTCGGATGGCGCAAACACAATCGGCGCGTCTTCGTACCAGAATTCTTCCGTGCCGCTTACAATCTCGCGCCGAGTCAGATCGACACTCTTCTTGCAGAGTATGTTTATGAACAGAGACAACAGTCACAGCCTTCCAATTGTCATTCGATCTTGTCGCCGAGTCGATACGTAACTCGCCTCGACGGATCGACCTTGTCAACAAATGTGATCGTATCATTAGGCCTGAGCACGTCAATTTCTTCCTGCAACTTGATTCGCTCCCGAGCTTCGGGCTTTCCGGTCCGAAGCATCTTGCCAACTTCAAAATAGTCAGTCCCCCCGTGACTGTTGGCGCGTATTCCATCGGGAAACCTGCTGCCCAATTTTACATTTTCAACCTCCAGCACACCCTCGTGTTCCGCGAGGTACTTCTTTGTAGCTACCTGCTGTGCGCCGCCGCGCCGACCGGGCCTGTCCCCCCTTTCGACAGGTTCGAAACGCTCTTTCCTCCACTGGTCGAACGGGAGCACATCATCCTGCAATCCGCCTTTCCTGTACTTGTCAAAGCGGTGGCGTTGGTAACGCCACGTGTCTGCGCCTTCCGCGCCGATCGCCGGCTTTGGACCACTCGGTCTTTCCGGCGGCCAGGATAGATCTACGCTTGCTCGCGCCTTTCCGTTTCCACCGACTTCGATGCGAGAAGAGGGCGCCTCGACTCGCGGTGCCGCTGCGCCTGCTGCCTGTGGCGTGATCGGCTGCGGTGGCGAAACAGGAGGCGGGGGAACCGCCGCTGGTACGCGCCCGGCGGACTGCTGGGTGGTCAGACCCTGCTCGATGCGCGCTTCCACCTCAACCTGAGCCGCAGTCCGTTCTGTGGCTGCCGCAGAAGCTTGTGGTTTTGTAGCCGGAACCGGACTTTCCGGTGGGGTGGCCGATGCCGCCCGTGACCGCGCAGCCGAAGCCGCTTCCGAGGTCGGCGCGGTAGCAGTCGCGCGGGAAAGGTTGGCCTCGACTGATTGTGCAGCGGCGGCCGGGGCAGCGCGGAATCGTCCTGCCAGTCCCGGGGTTTCGGCTTCGACAGCATTGAGTCCGAGACCTGGGGTGGTATCGGGTTTCTGGCGCGAGGGCGGGACACCTTCGCCTGGAATGCTCGGCCCGATCCCGGGTGGACGGATCGGCGGTCCACTCTGAAGGATTTGCGGACCGTCGTAGGCAACGCCCCAGTGGTATCCGTTCTTGTCCTTGATGATCAGCGTGCCGTCGAAGGTTTTGTAGAACGCTTCGCCGGGGACATTGTTGGGGGGATAGATCTGGAACAGCGGGTCCGGCACGGACGGTCCAGAATGGTACAGCTGCGGATTGCCGTGACGATCGAAGTACACCTTGGGCTGGGGATCGGTGCCGATGAATCGTTGCCAGGCTGTGCTGTGATCGTCCGGGACATACACGGTGCCGTCGCTGTTGTACTTGACATCTTGGCCGTCGATTACGAAATGGATCAGCCCGTCGTCGGTACGGATGCCGCCGTCTCTGCCCTTCGAATAGTGGGTAATCGGATTGCCCTGCAGATCAGTGATAGTGACTTCAGTCCATGGCCGGTCCGCCCCGTCGCTACCTCCGTGCGGGACAGTGGTGGTGATTGTCTTGCCGACCATGTCGGTGAGCTCATAGTGAGGTCGGCCGAACTCGTCGGTCCAGGTTTTCAAGCTGTATCCGCGGAGCAGGTCGGTGACGATCTCGAACGGTCGCCCGAAGGAGTCGATGCCCTTCTCGTAGCTCGTTCCGTCTTGTGTGCCGGTAACCAGAACGCTTCCGTTGGAGCCACGATCGATTCGTATGCCGTCGTATTCGATCTGATACCCGGATCCGTCGGCATTATGGCGTCCGGTCACCGCTTGATCGACGCGGCCCTTCTCGTCGAATCGAGAGGTAGTGGTATAGGTTCCGCCCAGTCCGTCCGGGTAGGTTGTGTTGACGCTGCCGTCGGGATTGAGGGTCGTGTCGGCGGTCGAAACGCTACCGTCGGAATTCAGCGAGGTCGTCCGAACTTGCTTTCCGTCGGCGGTGATGGCGGATTCGATCGGCGCGGGCCCGGCCGGGTTCAGGCCGACGGGAACGGTGTAGGTCTTCGCTTGTCCCGGGGCCGCACCGTGTGTGCCATCGGGGTAACGCACCGAATAGGAGCCGTCTGCGTTGGCCGTCCAGGTCGTGACGCCGCCGTTCCCATCGGAGACCGACCGCACTTGGGTGATGGTCCCGTCGGCGTTGCGGATGGTGGTGTCGATGGTTTGGCCACCGGTGCCGGGCACGATGACACTGGTCGCGACGCCGCCATTCCCGGTCGGTGTATCCCACGGCACCCCTTCTGGCCGTAGGGCGAGGACGTCCTCCGGTCGAGGCAGAGCAACTGCGGGTTCTTCGGATGTGCCCGCCGACGTCACCGGTGGAACCGCTACGGGACCAGCCGGAATCGCGTTGTCCGGCTGCGGCGACGCGGGTGCGGCTGGAGCATCCGGCTGCGGTTGCGACTCCGGTACAGGGCGGGTGTGGGCACCGGGATTCGGGACCGTGCCCGGCCGGGGCACTACGAAGCCGTCGTCGTCGAGCACCGAAGACGCCTCGGGATCAGCGATCGGCTTCGCCTGCGCCGCCACCGGCGCGGGTTCGCCTCCGTGCTGTTGCGCGAGAACTCTTCCCGCACTGGTCATTCCGGACTGCGGTGCCGCTGGATCCGCGAACGATGCCGCGACCATGTCCTCGCGTGCCCGGATGCGCTGGTAGATACGTACCGCCTCTGCGGCGTTCTTGACGGTGTAGTTGTGTACACGAGGGGCCCCACTACCGGACCGGCCCTCCGACGTCTGATCCGCAGGTGCGCTAGGGGTCCATCCCGGCACCCACCCCGACTCGGGGGAGAGGGCCATCACAACCAACTCCCGCTGAGATCCGTAATCTTTTGCGCCATAACAGGTTCTGTAGGCTCCAATCGAAGCCGAAGATGGTTAACACCGACGGGCTCGGTGAATTCTGTGCTGGACATGGGGATCGAAGGTCCTTCCAAATCTGGGCATGAAAAATCCCAAGCCCGTTACCAGACTTGGGATAAAGAGGGATCGGCGTCTCAGCTGTCGGCAGGCAACCGAATAAGCTCACTCGACAGGATCGAGCGAATCAGTGCTGAATTGGCGATGGCGGTGTGGCGCCGGGTAGTCACGCCAAATGCGATCAACGCCTCGGGCACTTCACGTCTAACGAGGTCGACCGATCGATTGAGCGGATGCGGCTTCTGTGTGCTCTGCGGCCGATGCCTGCGATGTAGCGCGGCGTCATGCGGGAGAAGTCGGACAGATATGTGCCGAAGATGATGTTCTGCGAGGGGAACGCTTCTCCCCGACGAAGTACACAACGGTACCGCTGGCAACAGCTTGACTTAAGCGACGGAAAGTGTCAACACAGGAGGGGAAAGTGCAGGTAGAACGGAGGGAACTGCTGCCTGCAACCCTGAGCTCGCCGTTCCATGCCGTAGCCTTCGTCGTCGCATGCCACATCAGACGATCACTTGACCGACCCCGTCGCGGAAGAATTCATCGCTCTCCGTTCGGATTCGTGCTCTCACACGATCTCTCGACTGCGAGCGAAGATGTGCTCCTCGCCTTCGCTTAATAC
>NZ_BJWY01000101.1 GCF_007990715.1 Nocardia seriolae NBRC 15557
GATCCCGATATTCCGAACTAATTCGCCGAACGCGTTTCGAATAGAAAGAAAGGGCCCGTACCGAATTCGGTACGGGCCCTTTCGAAGGTTCTGTCCGTTACGAGGAGACCGGGGTCGAGCGGACGCCCTGGGCCAGTTCCTCGGTCAGCGTCCGGACCGCGGCGAGGCCCTGCGCGGCGGCGGTCACCAGGGCCGAGCCCACGATGACACCGTCGGCGTAGGAGGCGATTTCGGCCGCCTGCGCGCCATTGCGGACACCCAGGCCGACACCGATCGGAATGTCGGAGTGGGCGCGGATGCGGGCGCACAGTGCCGGGGCCATGGACGAGACCGCGTCACGCGCGCCGGTGACGCCCATGGTCGAGGCCGCGTACACGAAACCTTTGCTGGCTTCCAGGGTCTTGACCAGACGCTCCTCGGTGGAGGACGGCGCGACCAGGAAGATGCGGTCCAGGTTGTGGGTGGAGGACGCCACGAACCAGTCGTCGGCCTCCTCCGGAATCAGGTTGGGCGTGATCAGGCCCAGGCCACCGGCCGCGGCGAGATCGCGGGAGAAGGTGTCGACGCCGTACTGCAGCACCGGGTTCCAGTAGGTCATGACGACGGCCTTGCCGCCCGCCTGGGAGATGGCCTCCACGACCTTGAACACGTCGCGCACCCGCACGCCGCCCGCCAGGGCCTGCTCGGTGGCGTGCTGGATGGTCGGGCCGTCCATTACCGGGTCGGAGTAGGCGACGCCGACTTCGATGATGTCGCAACCGGATTCGACCATGGTGCGGCAGACGTCGATGGAGCCCTGCACATCCGGGTAGCCGGCGGGCAGGTAGCCGATCAGGGCCGCGCGGTTCTCCTCGCGGCAGGCCGCGAAGGTGCTCGCGAGACGGGACTGCTGGCTCACTTGGCTTCCCCCTCGGGCTTGTCGAACAGCCCGAACCACTGGGCAGCCGTGTCCATGTCCTTGTCACCGCGGCCGGACAGGTTCACCACGATGATCTTGCCCTCGCCCAGCTCGCGGCCGAGCTTCAGCGCGCCCGCGACCGCGTGCGCCGACTCGATGGCCGGGATGATGCCCTCGGTGCGGCTGAGCAGCAGCAGCGCGTCCATGGCCTCGGTGTCGGTGATCGGGTAGTACTCGGCCCGGCCGATGTCCTTGAGGTAGGCGTGCTCGGGCCCGACGCCCGGGTAGTCCAAACCGGCGGAGATGGAATGGGATTCGATGGTCTGCCCGTCCTCGTCCTGCAGCAGGTACGAGTACGCGCCCTGGAACGCGCCCGGCGTGCCACCGGTGAAAGTGGCGGCGTGGCGGCCGGTTTCGACGCCGTCACCGGCGGCCTCGTAGCCGATCAGTCGCACGTCCGGATCGTCGATGAAGGCGTGGAAGATGCCGATGGCGTTGGAACCGCCACCGACACAGGCGGTTACCGCGTCGGGCAGCCGGCCGGTGTGGGCCTGGATCTGCTGGCGTGCCTCCATGCCGATGATGCGCTGGAAGTCGCGCACCATGAGCGGGAACGGATGCGGGCCCGCGGCGGTGCCGAAGCAGTAGTAGGTGCGGTCGGCATTGGTGACCCAGTCGCGCAGCGCCTCGTTGATGGCGTCCTTGAGCGTCTGCGAACCCGTTGTCACGCTGATGACTTCGGCCCCGAGCAGGCGCATGCGGGCCACGTTCAACTGCTGGCGCACGGTGTCGACCGCGCCCATGTAGATGACGCACTCGATGCCCAGCAGCGCGCACGCGGTGGCGGTGGCCACGCCGTGCTGGCCCGCGCCGGTCTCGGCGATGACGCGGGTCTTGTTCATGCGCTTGGCCAGCAAGACCTGGCCGAGCACATTGTTGATTTTGTGAGAACCGGTGTGGTTCAGGTCTTCCCGCTTCAGGAAGATGCGCGCGCCACCGGCGTGCTGGGCCAGGTTCTTGCACTCGAACACCGGCGAGGGACGCCCGGTGTAGTCGCGCTGCAAGCGGTCCAGCTCGTCGAGGAAGTTGGGATCCACCCGGCATTTGTCGTATTCGGCGGTGACCTCTTCGATCACGGCCATCAGCGCCTCGGGCACGTGGCGGCCGCCGTACACGCCGAAGTGCCCGCCCAGATCGGGTTCGTGGCTCTTGTTGGTGACGTCGTCGCTGGCCTGCGGCAGGCCGAGAGTGTTCTTCGCGGAGAGCTTTTCGGTCTGAGTCATCGCTACTTTCACCGTCCCCGGCGAACCGGCTTCGGGCAGGATGGGTGAGTTCCGGCGGTCACCAGCTCGGCCACCGCGGCGCGCGGGTCGCCACTGGTCCCCAGGCCCTCGCCGACCAGCACGGCGTCCGCGCCCGCACCGGCGTAGGCCAGCAGGTCCGCGGTGCCGCGGATGCCGGACTCGGCCACCCGGATCACTTCGCTGGGCAGGCCGGGGGCGATGCGCGCGAACACATCCCGATCCACCTCGAGGGTCTTGAGATTGCGGGCGTTCACGCCGATCACGCTGGCGCCGGCCTGCAGGGCGCGGTCGGCCTCCTCCTCGGTGTGCACCTCGACCAGCGCGGTCATGCCGAGCGATTCGGTGCGGTCGAGCAGCGAGGCCAGCACGTCCTGTTCCAGGGCGGCCACGATCAGCAGGATCACGTCCGCGCCGTGGGCGCGGGCCTCGTGAATCTGGTACGGGCCGACGATGAAGTCCTTGCGCAGGATCGGGATGTCGACCGCGGCGCGGACGGCGTCCAGATCGGCCAGCGAACCGCCGAAGCGGCGCTGCTCGGTCAGCACGCTGATGATGCGCGCGCCGCCGTCCTCGTAGGCCCGGGCCAGGTCGGCGGGGTTCGGGATGTCCGCGAGCGCACCCTTGGAGGGGCTGGCCCGCTTCACCTCGGCGATCACGCCGATGCCCTCGGCGTGCAGGGCGGCCTTGGCGTCACGCGGGGATTTGGCCTTCGCGGCGGCCGCCTTCACTGCCTGGAAATCCAGAAGGGCTTCCCGAGCGGCCACATCCGCGCGGACCCCGTCGAGAATCGAGTCGAGTACCGTCATCTGGCTCGAATCCTTTCTGGGGAGACGGACTTGCTGCCTGAGAATCCCCCCAGGCGCTGTCTCACCGATGCTGATAAAGAGTAAATGGCTATGTTCCCGTGCTTGACAGCGGGGCAGGAACCGGCGACGCTGCCGCTCCCCCACCCAGCTCAGTGACGTTGGTCGTGTGATTCCCCACTACCCGGATCATCGTGCGCGGCAGGGTCATTGGTTTCATCATCGGTCGGATCCACCCCCTCGTCGAGGGCATCCCACAGCACCCGGCCCGACATCCGGCCGGTCGCGGCGGTCTGTGATCCGGCTTCCGCATCGCGTTGACCGGCGTGATGTTGGGCAACCTGCGCGGTCGCCGCGGACTTCCGGGCGGCCGGATTGTCGTACTTGCCCGACATGCGCGCGGAGTCCGCGGGCATGCGCACCAGCAGCAGGCCCGCGACGAAGGCCGCGAGCGCCCCCAGCAGCGACAGCCACTCCGGCAGCACCGCGACGTCCACCCCGCCGCCGTGCTCGAAGACGCGCAATTCGGCCAATTGCGCGGCCCGCTCCACGGTATTGCCGCGATGCTGCAACAGCCAGAACGCCGGAACCGCCGCGACCGCCGCCAGCACGGCCACCACCACGCCGACCAACCGCCGCGCCCACCCGCGCGTGGCGAACACCGCCGCGATGGTCGCCAGCAGTACCAGGGCCACCGGCGTGAGCGCCCCGAACCAGGTGCTGCCACTGAGATGAACCGTCCGGCCCACCCCCATGTCCTCGCGGGTGACGTGCAGCGTCACCCAGGTCATGCGCGAAGACGCCCAGAGCAGTCCGGCCGCCACCGCGAGCAATCCGACCGCGGCCAGCGGCCTGCGCCGCCCTTCGCCGGCTCGTCCCCCGGCGGTCCGGTCGTCGTCCTCGGCCGCAGCCATCGCCTCGGCCTCGGCCAGATCGGCCGCTATCGCACGTTCCGCGGTGCTCGCGGCACCGGTCGCACGGGTGGCCCCGTCCGTATCGGCGGCACCGGGATCCGTGGTCACCGCGCTCGGTGGGGCCGCACGGCCAGGATCGGCTTCGGCTCGAGCCACGCTGGGTTCGGAAGCGGCAGCGTCGTTCTGGTCGCCGATCGCCCCGGCGGCGGCCGCGGCGCCCGACTCGGGCACGGCGGCACCGGCTTTCGCGGCGTCCGCCACCGCGGGTTTCGAGTCGGCCTGTGCCGCACCGTCTCCCCGCGTCGCACCACCCGCTGCGGTGCCGGGCTCCGATGCGCGATCGGGTTCCGGGTCGCTCATTGGTCCGCGCCGTTCGGGCGGTAGGCCCGAACGGTTTCCGCGGCGGCGATGGCCTTGAGGACCGCCATGGCCTTGTTGCGCGACTCGGTGTCCTCGTAGTCGGGCTGGGAGTCGGCGACGATGCCCGCGCCCGCCTGGACGTAGGCGGTGCCGTCCTTGAGCAGGGCGGTGCGGATGGCGATGGCGGTGTCGGCGTCACCGGCGAAGTCGAGGTAGCCGACGACGCCCGCGTAGACGCCGCGGCGGGTGGGCTCGAGTTCCTCGATGAGTTCCATGGCGCGGACCTTGGGAGCGCCGGAGAGGGTGCCCGCGGGGAAGCACGCCTGGACGGCGTCGAGGGCGACCTTGCCGGGCTTCAAGCGACCTGAGACCGTGGAGACCAGGTGCATGACGTGCGAGTAGCGCTCGACGTGGCGGTACTCGGTGACCTTCACCGTGCCCGGCTCGCAGACGCGGCCCAGGTCGTTGCGGCCGAGGTCGACGAGCATGAGGTGCTCGGCGTTCTCCTTCTCGTCCGCGAGCAGGTCCTTCTCGAGGAGGATGTCGTCCTCCTCGGTGCTGCCGCGCCAGCGGGTGCCCGCGATCGGGTGGGTGGTGGCGATGCCGTCCTTCACCGTCACCAGCGATTCGGGGCTGGAGCCGACGATCGAGAACGCGGTGCCGCCCGAGCCGTCCGGGATGTGCATGAGGTACATGTACGGGCTCGGGTTGGAGGCCCGCAGCATGCGGTAGAGGTCGATCGGGGTGCCGCTGTAGTCCATTTCGAAGCGCTGCGAGAGCACCACCTGGAACGCCTCGCCCGCCTCGATCTCCTTGACCAGGCGGCGCACGCCCGCGCCGAATTCCTCGGAGGTGCGCTGGCGGCGGAAGTCGGGCTCGGGGCGGTCGAAGACCGAGACGGTGGAGTCGGCCGGGGCGGCCAGGGCCTCGGTCATGCGGTCCAGGCGGGCCACCGCGTCGTCGTAGGCCTCGTCCACGCGCTCGTCGGTGCCGTTCCAGTTGACGGCATTGGCGATGAGGGTGATCGCGCCCTCGTGGTGGTCGAAGGCGGCCAGATCGGTGGCCAGCATCAGGACCATCTCGGGGACCCGCAGGTCGTCGACGGCCAGCACCGGCAGGCGCTCGAGGCGGCGGACGGTGTCGTAGCCGAGGTAGCCGACCAGGCCGCCGGTCAGCGGCGGCAGACCGGGCAGGCGTTCGGTGCGCAGCACCTCGAGCGACTCGTGCAGCGCGGCCAGCGGATCACCGCCCACCGGCGCGTCGGCCGGGGTCTGGCCCAGCCACGCCGCCTGGCCGTCGACGACGGTCAGGGCGCTCGGGCTGCCCGCGCCGATGAACGACCAGCGCGACCAGGAGCGGCCGTTCTCGGCGGATTCCAGCAGGAAGGTGCCGGGCCGGTCAGCGGCCAGTTTGCGGTAGGCCGAGAGCGGAGTCTCGGAGTCCGCCAACACCTTTCGGACCACCGGGACCACCCGGTGATCGGCCGCGAGCGCCCGGAACTTCTCCCGGGAGGTGGTGGTGTCGATAGCCGCGTTCAGAGGCAAACCATGCGCGCCGTGCATTCACCCATCATTCCAGGCCCGCCCGACACGATCTAAATCGCGCTCCCCGCCAAGCCGAGCGGGCACCTGCGGCGAATACCTGAAGCGGTCATCACTACACTCGCGCCGGTCTCCACACGCAGGAGGCCGTCACTGCTCCGGCAGCAAGATGGAGAGGTCGCACGCGGTATCCCCATTTTCGAGAGGAGTTCAACACAGATGTACCCCTCGCAACCGGTAGCGCCGGAGGGTCCACGGCACGCAGCACCGCAGCTGGGCCCGGGCATGATGCCCGGCCAGCCGCCTCGCATGATGAATATGAACACCGGCGGGAAGTACTCCGCCATCGCCTCGTTCGTCACGTATGTGAAGGCCCTGGAAGCGCTGGATCCGCGGAGCTTCCCGGACGAGTACGCCGAGCACACCGACCGCATCCGGGAACTCAAGCCGTTCCTTCGTGCGCACGGCATCCTCGATGTCATGGAGATCAAGAACCCGGAGGTCGCCGCCCTCATCGGCGTGTGATCTCGACACCCCGTGTCGGGGGTGGTTGGGGCTCCGGGGGTTTCACCCCCGGACCCCAAAGCAAACAGATGACCCGCAGGTCGCGCGGGCCGGAACGTCACACCCGAAGCCGCCGCGACCGAAACTCCCGGAACCCCAGGCAAATCCATATACCTCGTGGGCGATGGATTCGGGGTATCGTACGGGGCATGAAGGTTGGGCAGGTTGCGCCGAATTTCGAGCTTCCGGATCAGTCGGGGACCGTGCGTTCGCTCGAGTCGCTGCTGGCGGACGGGCCGGTCGTGTTGTTCTTCTACCCCGCGGCCAACACGCCGGTGTGCACGGCGGAGGCGTGCCACTTCCGGGATCTGGCAACGGAATTCAAGGACGCCGGGGCCACCTGCGTGGGGATCAGCGCGGATTCCGTCGAGGTGCAGGCCGGATTCGCGGAGAAGCAGGGGCTGGGGTATCCGGTGCTGTCGGACGCGGGGGCGAAGGTGGCCGATGCGTTCGGGGTCAAGCGCGGTCTGCTCGGGGCGCTGATTCCGGTGAAGCGGACGACGTTCGTAATCGATCCGGACCGGACCGTGGCCAAGGTCATCGCGAGCGAGGTGCGCGCCAATGTGCACGCCGACGAGGCGCTGAAGTTCCTGCGCTCACGCTGACCCACCGCGTCGGTACTTCGCGTGCCGACAAATCGGACATACGCTGGCTGTATGACTACGCCGACGACCGACCAGTCCGAGCGCACGAGTTCAACCTTCGTCACGTGGCGTAATCGCATCATTGCCGGTGTCATCGCCGCAGTGGTGCTGTGGCTGGCGTATCTCATCCTGGCCGCGTTCATTCCGCGATGGTGGGCGCAGCGCATCGCCGAAATGGTGAGTTCGAGTTTCGCAAAAGGGATCTGGTACGGCCTGATAATGGGCGCGGTGTGCACGGCTGTGCCACTTTTCCTCTTGCTGGTCGCGGGCCTCAGCTGGCGTAAACGGGGCGGTAGGTTTATCGCCGGTGCCGCAGCGGTTCTCGCCCTCATCGTGGCCATCCCGAATTTGATGACGCTGACCGTCGTGCTCGGCGATTCCAATGCCGCACACGCCGGTCAGCGCATTCTCGATGTCGACGGTCCCGGATTCCGCGGGGCCGCCCTGGCGGGGGCGGTCGTGGCCGCGGTGCTGTTCCTGCTGGTGGCATTTCTCTTGGTGCGCAGGCGATTCCGCCGCCATCGTGCCGACAAGCAGCGCACCGAACCGGAAAAGCCTCGCGTGTCGCCCGAAATTCCGTCAAATCCTCCAGAAGTCGGCGCGAACTGATTTATCCCCGCAACACGCGTGATCGATGTCACGTCATTCAGCAACACCGTGACTGACGAGCGAAATCGTGGCAAACTTTGACGTGCGAGTGACTCGTTCGATGCTGTATCGCAGGCTCTCCAACCGGCCGGCGCGAGAAGTCACTTGGCTGCTAAGAGAGGGCGCGCACGGTGACCAAGTGGTTGAATCCTATGGAACAGCGAGCTTGGCGTACCCTTGTCGCGCTCACGACCAGACTGCCCGCCGCGCTGGATACTCAGCTCCAACGTGAGTCCGGGATTACCCATTTCGAATACTTCGTGATGACTCTGCTCTCCGAAGAACCAGGTCACCGGTTGCAACTGAGCGAGCTTGCGCAAAAGGCAAACGCATCGCTATCGCGGCTCTCGCACGTGATCTCCAAACTCGAACGCCTCGGCTGGGCGCAACGCGTCTCCATCAGCGGCCGCCGGGGTGCGCAGGCGGTGCTCACCGACGCCGGATTCCGGAAGGTCACCGAGGCCGCGCCCGGATATCTGGAGTGCGTGCGCGGCCTGGTGTTCGACGGCCTGGACGCCGAGCAGACCGAGGAGTTGCTGGAACTCGGCGAGACGCTGGTGGCCCAGCTCGACAAGGGCATGGCCCGCGGACTCGGCCGCTCGGGGCGGCCGATCTCGCACCTGGAAGTCAATTCCCACGAAACGGGTTAACGCAGCGAATCGCCCTGCGACAGCAGCACATCGGTGTCGAAGCAGGTGTGCGTGCCGGTGTGGCAGGCCGCGCCCTCCTGGTCGACCACCAGCAGCACGGTGTCGCCGTCGCAGTCCAGGCGCACCGCGTGCACGTACTGGGTGTGGCCGGAGGTCTCGCCCTTGACCCAGTACTGCTGCCGCGAGCGCGAATAGTAGGTGCCCTTGCGGGTTTCGAGGGTGCGCGCCAGGGCCTCGTCGTCCATCCAGGCCATCATGAGCACGTCGCCGGTGGACTTCTCCTGCGCGATGGCGGCGAAGAGTCCGTCGGCATTGCGCTTGAGGCGCGCGGCGATGGCGGGGTCGAGAGTGCTCATCGGACGGTGATTCCTTCCGCGCGCATGGCGTCCTTGACCTGACCGATGGTGAGGTCGCCGAAGTGGAAGACGCTGGCGGCCAGCACCGCGTCCGCGCCCGCCTGCACGGCGGGGGCGAAGTCCTCGACCTTGCCCGCGCCACCGGAGGCGATGACCGGCACCGAGACCGCGGCCCGCACGGCCTTGATCATGGGCAGGTCGAAGCCGGCCTTGGTGCCGTCGGCGTCCATGGAGTTGAGCAGGATCTCGCCGACGCCCAATTCGGCTCCGCGCACGGCCCATTCGACCGCGTCGATGCCGGTGCCGCGCTTGCCGCCGTGGGTGGTGACCTCCCAGCCGGACGGCGTGGGGTCCTGTCCCTCGGGCACGGTGCGGGCGTCCACCGACAGCACGATGCACTGCGAGCCGAAGCGCTCCGACATCTCGCGCAGCACCTCGGGCCGGGCGATGGCGGCGGTGTTGACCGACACCTTGTCCGCGCCCGCGCGCAGCAGCCGGTCCACGTCCTCGACGGTGCGCACGCCGCCGCCGACGGTGAGCGGGATGAAGATCTGCTCGGCGGTGCGGGTCACCACGTCGATCATCGTGCCGCGGTCGCCGGTGGAGGCGGTGACGTCGAGGAAGGTCAGCTCGTCCGCGCCCTGAGCGTCGTAGGCGGCCGCCAGTTCCACGGGATCGCCCGCGTCCCTGAGGTTCTCGAAGTTGACGCCCTTGACCACCCGGCCCGCGTCCACGTCCAGGCAGGGGATCACTCGCACTGCCAAACTCATTGCTCTACCTCTCCTCGGACCCGATCGGCGGTGTCGGCGATCAGGTCCAGTAGTTCCTCGTGCACGCCGGGCGCGGCGGCCAGCACCGAACCGGATTCGATGGTCCAGTCCCGGCCCAGCAGGTCGGTGACCACGCCGCCCGCGGCCCGGACCAGGGCCACGCCCGCGGCGTTGTCCCAGGGATGATGTCCGAACACCACGGCCCCGCCCAGAATTCCCGAGGCGGTGTAGGCCAGGTCGATGCCGGTGGAGCCGTACATGCGCTGGCGTCCCGACAGCCGCGACAGCGCGCCCAGCAGATTGAAGCGGAAGATGCCCGGAATCCGGCCCGCCCCATCGAGATTGAAGCTGCCGAAGCCGATCATCGCCCCGGCCAGCTTGACCGGAGCCAAGGGCGGCAACGGTTTTCCGTTCAGCAGCAGCGGACCGCCCTGGATCGCCGAGTAGCGCTGACCCAGCACGGGCAGCCAGGTCAGGCCGATGACCGGGACGCCGTCGCGCACCAGCGCCAGCAGCATGCCGCACATCGGGCTGCCGGCCGAATAGTTGAAGGTCCCGTCGATGGGATCGAGCACCCAGGCGGTGCCCGAGGTCAGCTGCGGGCCGCCGAATTCCTCACCGTGCACCGGGATTCCGGTGCGCTCGCTCAGCCGCCGCGAGACGGTGCGTTCCAACTCCAGGTCGAGTTCGGTGGCGAAGTCGTTGCGCCCCTTCTCGACCGCGCTCGGCGCTCCGATGCCCTCCACGAAACGCGGTGCGGCGGAGTCGAGCACATCACTGGCGATGCTCAGCAGCTCGGCGAGGTCGGCCATCAGCGCTAGCGGACCGCGTCGAGGGCTTCGGGCAGCGTGAACCGCCCCGCGTACAGGGCCTTGCCGATGATCGCGCCCTCCACGCCCTCTTCGACGAGGGTGGCGATGGCGCGCAGGTCGTCGAGGACGGAGATGCCGCCGGACGCGATGACCGGAGCCTCACAGGCATTGGCGACGTGGCTCAGCAGCTCCAGATTCGGCCCGGTCAGGGTGCCGTCCTTGGAGACGTCGGTGACCACGTAGCGCGAGCAGCCGTCGCGCTCGAGCCGCTCGAGCACCTCCCACAGGTCCCCGCCGTCGGTGACCCAGCCGCGCCCGCGCAGCCGCCACTCGCCGTCGATGAGCTTCACATCCAGCCCGACCGCGATCTTGTCGCCGTATTCGCCGATGGCCCGGGCGCACCACTCCGGGTTCTCGATGGCCGCGGTCCCGATATTGACCCGCGCGCACCCGGTGGCCAGCGCCGCCTTCAACGACGCGTCGTCCCGGATCCCGCCCGACAGCTCGACCTTCACATCGAGTTCCCCGATGACCCCGGCCAGCAGTTCGTAATTGGAGCCCTTGCCGAACGCGGCGTCGAGATCGACCAGATGCACCCATTCCGCCCCGGCATGTTGCCAAGCCAGCGCGGCGTCGCGCGGCGAACCGTACCCGGTTTCACTGCCCGCCTCCCCCTGCACGAGGCGCACGGCCTCACCATTGGCGACATCGACGGCGGGTAGCAGCACAAGACTCACGCAAGCATCTTATTGGTTACCCTTCGCTCCCCCGCCCTCGGCCTCATTCGGGCAATTCGCCATTCCCGTACCGGTAGGGCCGAATCGGTGGCCGGAGTCGGTCGGCGGGCGCATGCTGTGCGGGATGGGGCGGCCCCGGCTCGACGACGATCGAAAGGACACCAGTGTTCCGGAAACCGTGTCTCGTACTGACGGCGCTCGGCGCGGTCGCCCTGCTCGCGGGTTGCGGCAGTGCGGGCACGCCCGTGGCGCAATCCACCACGGCCACGGCCACACGGTCGAGCGCTCCGGGAACAACCACGCAATCCCCGGCCGGGACCACCGCCCCGGCCGCGGGCACGGGTGCGGAGTGCAAGCCGGATCCGGCGGTGATCAGGAACGCGGCCGCGACCCTGGCACCCGTGGACGGCACAGGGCACCAGCCGTGGAAGTGGGCTCTGCCCGCGGTGGGCGCGAATCCCACGATCAATGGAATCTGCTCCGGTTTGTCGGCCGCCCTGATCACCGTCGAGGGCGCGACGGGCAGTTCCCCGATGCAGGTCCTGCTGTTCCACCGCGGCGGGTACATCGGGACCGCGGAACCCACCTGGAACGCCTTCATCTCCCCGGATCCGACCCACGCCACCGATGACAGCGTGGGTTTGCGCTACAAGATCCCCGGTAGCTGCAACGCCTGCCCGGACGCCACCTACTACTGCGTTCAATACCGTTGGGACGGAGCGAAAGTCGTCGCGACAGGGAGGCCGCCGCGGATCACCGGCGCGACGACCGAGCCCGGCTCCACCCGGTGCTGAGGCGGTTCAGCCCTCGCGCGCGTGGGATTCGAGGACGCGGTTCAGGGTCAGGACGAAATTGGCGCGTTCGGCGGGGGTGAAGCCCGGGAGCAGTTCGCGTTGGGCGGCTTCGAGGCGGTCGTCGAGGTCGGCCAGGTGGGCGCGACCGGCGGGGGTGAGGGTCAAGGTGTTGCGGCGGCGGTCGGCGGGGTCGGGGGTGCGGCGCAGCAGGCCACGATCGGAGAGGTCGTTGACTGCGGCGACGATGTCGCTGCGGTCGATGCCGGTGCGGCGCCCCGCCTCGGCCTGGCTGAGCGGGCCCTGCTCGTCGAGGGTGGCCAGCAGGGCGTAGTGGTAGCGGCGGGATCCGGTGGGCTCCAAGGCCTTTTCGGTGCAGCGGTTGGCCAGGATCGCCACCTGGCCGATGAGCCGCGTAGGGAGGGCGCGCAGCCGACCAGAGGCCCCTTCAGGCGCGGTGTCCATGAAGGAAATCTATCAACACTCGTTGGGCGCACCCACAATCGACACCGCCACCCGCAACTTCGAACGTCTGACAGGACGTGAGATCGGACGTACCATCGTCCGTATGGCTACGAAACTGACCGTGCTGCTGCCGGATGAGGTCGCGGTTCGCCTGAAGCGGGTGGCCGGCGAGGGCAAACAGAGCGAGTACATCGCGCGGGCCGTGCGGCAGCGCATCCTCGAGGACGATCTACGCAAGCTCGCCGCGTTCGAAGCCGAACGCGGCGGACCGGACCTGTCGTTCGTCGAGGAAGGGACGTTGATTCAGTACGATGAGTGAGCCTGCCGCACAAGGAGAAATCTGGACGGTACGAACCGTATCGGGGCAAGAGTTCTCGGTGGTTGTCGCGGATTCCGACACCGTAGCCCGCCTGCGACCGGTATTGCTCTGCGCGAGAGTCCGCCCGGCACGCGAAGTCCCTTCGTCGCTGGAATTGCTCACGGTCAAGCTTCCAGACGATGAAGTTATCGCTGTCCATGAGATGACACCCCTGCCCAAGACAAATTTCGTCACGCTGCGGGGTCGATTGTCCGAACCGCTCCTCGAAGAGTTGAAGGTCGCGCTGCGAGCGCGATTCGACCTATAGCTCACAACCGCAGAGGCGAAACCCCCGCTCTGGGCGGGGGTTTCGTCGTTCGAGGGTCAGATCGAGTCGATCCAGTTACGCAGGAGCTGGGCACCCGCGTCGCCGGACTTCTCCGGGTGGAACTGAGTAGCGCTCAAAGGTCCGTTTTCGACCGCGGCCAGGAAGGGGACGCCATGCTCGGCCCAGGTGAGTTTGGCTGGGGCGATCTGGCTGCCGCTGTCAGGCTCCCAGGCCCAATGTTGGGCGGCGTAGGAGTGGACGAAGTAGAAGCGGGTGTCGGCGTCCATGTCTGCGAAGAGGACGCTGTCCTCGGGGGCCTTCACCGTGTTCCAGCCCATGTGCGGCAGGATCGGGGCGTTCAGGCGTTCGACGGTGCCGGGCCATTCGGCGCAGCCCTCGGTTTCGACGCCGAATTCGACGCCGCGTTCGAAGAGCATCTGCATGCCGACGCAGATGCCCAGGACCGGGCGGCCGCCGGAGAGGCGCTTGCCGATGATGCGGTCGCCGCGCACCGACAGCAGGCCGGACATGCAGGCGGCGTAGGCGCCGACGCCCGGAACCACGAGACCGTCCGCGTTCAAGGCGATTTGGGGGTCGGCGGTGATGGTGACGTCGGCACCCGTGCGGGCCAGGGCGCGGCTGGCCGAGTGCAGGTTGCCGGAGCCGTAGTCCAGCAGGGCGATCTTCTTGGTCACAGCGAGCCCTTCGTGGACGGAACGCCGGTGACGCGCGGGTCGTATTCGACGGCGGCGCGCAGAGCCCGTGCGACGGCCTTGTATTCGGCCTCGGTGATGTGGTGCTGGTCGCGGCCGTAGAGCACGCGCACGTGCAGGGCGATGCGGGCGTTGAGCGCGATGGACTCGAAGACGTGGCGGTTGATCACGGTCGAGTACGAGGCGGTGGGCGCGACGCTCGGCATGATGGTGTGCAGCATGTGATCCGGCTCGCCGGTGTGCACGCAGTACGGCCGCCCGGACACGTCGACGACCGCGTGGGCGAGGGTCTCGTCCATGGGGATGAAGCAGTCGCCGAAGCGGCGGATGCCCTTCTTGTCGCCGAGAGCCTGGCCGAGGGCCTGGCCGATGACGATGGCGGTGTCCTCGACGGTGTGGTGGGCCTCGATCTCGATGTCGCCCTTGGCCTGGACGGTGAGGTCGAAGCTGCCGTGCTGGCCGAAGGCGGTCAGCACGTGGTCGTAGAACGGGACGCCGGTGGAGATGTCGGTCTTGCCGGAGCCGTCCAGGTTGAGCTCCACCACGATGCTGGATTCGCGGGTGGTGCGCTCGACCCGGGCAATGCGATCGGCGGGACGGTCGGTGGTCATCGGGCGATCAGCTCCTCGGACGCCAGTTTCGCGCTGACGCGCAGGAATTCGTCGTTCTCGGCGGCCAGGCCGATGGTGGTGCGCAGGTAGCCGGGGAGGCCGACATCGCGGATGAGCACGCCCTCGTCGAGGTAGTGCTGCCAGGCGCGCGGCGCGTCGGCGAAGCGGCCGAACAGCACGAAGTTGGCGTCGGACGGGATGACGTCGTAGCCGAGCTCGGCCAGCGCGGCCATGACGCGATCGCGCTGGGAGGCCAATTCGTGGACGCTGCCCAGAGTTTCGTCGGCGTGGCGCAGGGCCGCCCGCGCCGCGGCCTGGGTGACCACGGACAGGTGATACGGCAGGCGCACCAGCAGCATGGCGTCGATGACCGCGGGCGCGGCCACCAGGTAGCCGAGGCGGCCGCCCGCGAAGGCGAACGCCTTGGACATGGTGCGGCTGACCACCAGCTTGGCCGGGTACTTGTCGATCAGGCTGATCGCACTGGGCGCGGAGGAGAACTCGCCGTACGCCTCGTCGACCACCACGATGCCGGGCGCGGCCTCGAGGATGCGCTCCAGGTCCGCGATCGGAATGCTGTGGCCCGTCGGGTTATTGGGGCTGGTCACGAAGACGACGTCGGGCCGCTTCTCCCCGACCGACATGACCGCGTAGTCGATGTCGAGGGAGAAGTCGCCATTGCGCTTGGCCTCGATCCACTCGGTGTCGATGCCCTCGGAGATGATCGGGTGCATCGAGTAGGAGGGCACGAAACCCAGTGCGCTGCGGCCGGGTCCGCCGAAGGCCTGCAGCAGCTGCTGGAGGATCTCGTTGGAGCCGTTGGCGGCCCACACATTGGCCACGTCCACCACGACGCCGGTCTGCCGGGTCAGGTAGGCGGCCAGATCGGTGCGCAGTTCGACCGCGTCACGATCCGGGTAGCGGTGCAGATCGGCGGCCGCGGCGCGCACGGACTCGGCGACGTCGTCGACCAGCGCCTTGCTCGGCGGGTGCGGGTTCTCGTTGGTGTTGAGCTGCACGGGCACGGTCAATTGCGGTGCGCCGTAAGGGCTCTTGCCACGCAGGTTGTCCCGCAGCGGCAGATCGTCGAGCGAGATATTGGATCCGGGGACGATCACAAAGCCTTCTTTCAGGCCGGCCTGAGGGCTCACCGCAGCTCTCCGAATCGCGCCTGCACGGCCTGGCCGTGCGCGGGCAGGTCCTCGGCATTGGCCAGGGCGACAACGTGTCCGGAGACATCCTTCAGCGCCGCCTCGGAGTACTCGACGACGTGAATGCCGCGCAGGAAGGTCTGCACGCTCAAACCCGAAGAGTGCCGGGCACATCCGGCGGTCGGCAGCACGTGGTTGGAGCCCGCGCAGTAGTCGCCGAGCGAAACCGGCGACCACGCGCCGACGAAAACCGCACCGGCGGAACGCACCTGGGCGGCCACGCCCGCGGCGTCGGCGGTCTGGATCTCCAGGTGCTCGGCCGCGTAGGCGTTGACCACGCGCAGGCCCTGGGCGATGTCGTCGACCAGGACGGTGCCGGACTGCTTGCCGGACAAGGCCGCCGCGACCCGATCGTGGTGCTTGACCACGGCCATCTGCGCGGTCAGCGCGGCATCCACCGCGTCGGCGAGCTCGACACTGTCGGTCACCAGCACGCTGGCGGCCAGCACATCGTGCTCGGCCTGCGAGATGAGGTCGGCGGCCACGTGCACCGCATCGGCGGTGGCGTCGGCCAGGATGGCGATCTCGGTGGGCCCGGCCTCGGCGTCGATGCCGACCAGCCCGCGGCACAGCCGCTTGGCGGCGGTCACGTAGAGATTGCCCGGGCCGGTGATCATGACGACCGGTTCCCGTTGCGCGCCATCGGTATCGGTGCCGCCGTAGGACAGCAGCGCCACGGCCTGCGCACCGCCGACCGCCCACACCTCATCGACGCCGAGCAGCTTGGCCGCGGCCAGGATGGTCGGGTGCGGCAGGCCGCCGAACTGCGCCTGCGGCGGGGAGGCGACGACCAGCGAGTCCACGCCCGCGGCCTGCGCCGGAACCACATTCATGACCACCGAGGACGGGTAGACGGCATTGCCGCCGGGCACGTACAGCCCGACCCGCTCGACCGGGAGCCACCGCTCGGTCACCGTGCCGCCGGGCACCACCTGGGTGGTCTTGTCGGTGCGGCGCTGATCGTTGTGCACCTTGCGGGTGCGCTCGATGGCGACCTCGAGGGCGGTGCGCACGGCCGGGTCCAGCTCGGCGAGAGCCTTGTCCAGTTCGGCGGCGGGCACGCGCACCGAGGCGGGCTGCACGCCGTCGAACTTCTCGCTGAATTCCTGCGCCGCCTCGACGCCCCGATCGCGGATCGCCTCCACGACCGGTCGCACATGATGCAGCACCGAGTCCACGTCGACGCCCCCGCGCGGCAGAGCCGCGCGCAGTTCGGCAGCAGTGGGAGTACGTCCGCGCAAATCGACGCGGGCGAGCTCGATGCGGCTTGTCATAGCGCTGTGCAGTCCTTGTCTGTGCTGATTCGGTGGGTTCGCGGCGCGGCCGAAACCGCTCGCGACCAGCTACCAGCCTATCGGGTCGCCGCCAGCGCTTTACTTCGCGGCCGAGGTCGCGCGCTCGATTGCCGCGCGTAAGCCGTCGGGGGTGAGGTTTTCCAGGACGGTATCGCCGACTTTCACGACCGGAACATGGGTCAGACCGGCGTCGATGGCGTTCTGGCTGTGCGAGGCGACGAAGCCTGCGTAGCAGCCGGAGTGGATGCAGTCGGCGATATCGGAACCGGTGACTCCGGCGGCGGCGATCTGGACGAGCCGGTCGTCGGAGAGGCCGGGACCGTTCTCGGCGGGCTGGTCCTCGAACAGTCGCCTGCTGAATTCGAGCCAGGAGCGACGATGACGATGACCGCGCCCACGGAAACCGGGTTGATGATGCCGCGCTTCCCGGTCGCCCCGGCGACTTTTCGGCCGCCGCGATTCATGGTTAGCCATGATATTGCTGGTTTCAGACGGTGCCCTTGGTGCGTTCCTGCCCGTAGCGCGTGGCGATCAGGTGCTGCTGCGCGAAGGTCCACGCGTTCTGGGTGACGAAGTAGAGCAGGATGGCGACCGGCATGACCGGAGCGAACAGCAGGACTCCGG
Source organism: Nocardia seriolae NBRC 15557 (assembly GCF_007990715.1). Lineage (GTDB taxonomy): Bacteria > Actinomycetota > Actinomycetes > Mycobacteriales > Mycobacteriaceae > Nocardia > Nocardia seriolae. The sequence goes on from NZ_BJWY01000101.1 coordinate 17,338, forward strand.
CCGGAAACACCCACAGCGACAGCTTGTTCATCATGCGGGCCTGCGATCCGGCCGCGCCCTCGGCAGGCTGGGGCTGGCGTGCGATGGCGGCGCGGGCGGTGAAGTGGGTCGCCAACGCCGCGATGATCATGAGCGGGATCGCCACGGCCGCAACGGCCGTGACCGACGCGCCCGCGCCCGAGAGGGTGGCCGACAGGTGCGCGCCGAACAGTCTGGCGTCCAGGAAGGACTGCACCTGGCCGGCACCGAAGACGTAGTTCTCGGTGTGACCCGCCTGGAAGGACCGCAGTACGTGGTAGAGGCCGACGAAGACCAGGGTCTGGCCGATGATGGGCAGGAATCCGGTCAGCACATTGACCCCGGATTCCTTCTGCAACTCCTGCAGGGCCAGGGCCTGCTTCTCACGGTCGCCCGCGTGCTTGCGTTTGATCTCCGCGACCTGCGGCTGCATCTCGGCCAGGGCGCGGGAGAACTTCAATTGCGCGATGAACGGGCGAATCAGCAGGGCCCGCAGGGTCATGACCAGGAAGACGATGGCCAGCACCCAGGCCGGGCCGCTGCCCGCACCGAGGATCGACGCGAAGGCGGTGTGCCACAGCCACAGTACGGCGGACACGGGGTAGTAGATGAAATCGAGCATGGGGAGTACCTCGCTGCGCGGCGCCCGGGCGGATGCCGCGGGCGAAGGGAATCGGCGATCGCGAAGAGCCCGGCAGCGCACCCGGCCGCAAGGGCGGGTGAACGCGGTCAGGCCGCGAGGACTCCCGGTGCGCGCGGGCGCGGGCGGCCCGCCGCGTCGGGATTGCTCTGACGCAGGAACACGCCCCGGCGACGCCGACCGGCCGATTCCGCCGGACCGCTGGTCGCCACGGCGACGAGCAGCGGGCCCCGCGCCGACAGCAGGGCCGCGATGACCGCGACCAGCGCGACGGCACCGAGCACGAGCAGCGAATCGGGTGTGGCCGCAGCCAGATACAGCACGGCCCACGCGGAGACCACGAGCGCGCCCAGGGGCAGCGCCGCCGATCGAATCCGCGTGAGCATGCGCCCGACATTACCCAAGATCGCGGGCCCGGGCATCCTGTGTTTCCCGCCACCCTCGCGCCCGGACCCGATCGTGCCCCCGCGGATTCGCCGCGGGGGCATGAGGATCGGTGTCGCGAACGGCTATTCGGCGACCAGCCGGCGGATGACCATGGGCTCGGCCACGATCTCGTCCAGCACCGCGGCGATCCGCCGGAAGTGGTCGGTCGCGAAGTGCTGCTCCAGCGCGTCCGCGTCCTTCCATTCCTCGACCACGACCATGTGGGCCGGATCGTTCGGATTGGCGAAGGGCTGGTAGCTGACGCAGCCGGGTTCGGCCAGCGACGGTTCGATCATGGCTTCCAGCGCGGTCCGCAGCCGGTCTTCGGCTCCGGCGACACCGTGGATCTCGGCGACGACGTGCAGGGTCATGGTCTGCTCCTCGAAATGGTCTGTGGTTCTGCGTTATTCGGATTGTGCCTGGTCTCAGCGCCCGATCGGGCCCTCGCCCGCGCCGGTGGTGCGCAGGGCCGCGGCAATGGCGTCCAGGTCGGCGGGGGTCAATTCCAGTGTGGCGCCGCCGATCCAGCCGTCGACCTGTTCGGGCCGCCGGGCGCCCGCGATGGCCCCGGTGACGCCGGGCCAGGTCAGGGTCCAGGCGATGGCGACCGCGGCGACGGCGGTGCCGTGTGCCGCGGCGATCGGGCGCAGCGCCTCCACCAGCGCCAGATTGCCGTCGAGTTCGGTGGTGAACTCCGGGAATCCCTTGCGCCAGTCGTCATCCGGCAGGTTCGCGACGCGCTCGGCGGAGAAGGCTCCGGTGAGCAGGCCGGAGTGCTGGGGCTGATAGATGATGCCGCCGGTGTGATGCGCGGCGGCCCAGGCCAATTCCTCCGCGGCCTGCCGTTTGATCAGCGAGAACTGCGGCTGGATGGCGTCGACGTGGGCAATCGACTCCGCGATCTCCAATTGCGGCACATCGTGATTGGACAGCCCGATGGCGCGCACCTTGCCCGCCCGCACCAGGTCGGCCATGGTCTGCCAGTACTCCTCGAGCGGGGTGGCGACCGCGGGTTCGACGCCGTCCGGGTCCGAGAATTCCAGGTAGGCACCGGTGTCGGGCCAGTGCACCTGGTAGAGGTCGATGCGCTCGATATTCAGCCGCCGCAGCGAGTCCTCGACCTCGCGGCGCACGCTGTCGGCGGCCATGAGGCGCTTGGGCGCGGCGGTTCGGTCGTTCTCGTCCCAGACCAGTCCGGCCTTGGTGAACACGAACGGGCGGTCCGCGTCCGAGAGTCCGGCGATGGCCTTACCGACCACTTCCTCGGAGTGGCCGAGCCCGTAGACGGCGGCGGTGTCGATCCAGTTCACGCCCGACTCGAGGGCGTGGCGGATGGTGGCGACGGAATCGGCGTCGTCCTGGGCGCCCCAGGCGTAGCGCCAGCCCGCGCCGCCGAGCGCCCACGCACCGAATCCGATTCGGCTCAGGTGCATGTCGGTGGTGCCGAGGCGGCGGGTTGGAAGGGAGGTCATGGTGTGCTCCTGATGTCTTGTTCGCCGTCGTGTGCGGCGCTGAGCACTACTTTTGTCCGGCGCAACCCGGCTGAACAGTGCGCGGTTTGCCTGGGCACCGGATGACCAGGATGGTTTTCGCGGCGAGCTTGTTTACTTGTGTCATGACTTTGGACCGTCGCGCCGAACTCGGCGAATTCCTGCGCTCCCGCCGCGCCCGACTCGGCCCGCACGAGGTGGGCCTGGTCGATCACGGTGCGCGCCGCCGGGTTCCGGGCCTGCGCCGCGAGGAGCTGGCGCTGCTGGCCGGGGTGACATGTTGGTTAAGCACTACCACCGCAAGCGTCGGGCGTGTGCTGGTCCCGGACGCGGTTCGGCCCCCGTTTTACGGGGGCCGATCCGGTGTCTACGCGGGACATCTCTAGAGGTCAGAGGTCAAATTCTCCGGACTTGACGCCCAGGATGAACGCTTGCCATTCGGCAGCGGTGTACTCATGCGCGGGCTTGCTTCGGTCCTTGGTGTCGCGTAGCGCCGGTATGGGTGCCGGGCCAAGGATTCGGCGAAGCGGCCGTGTGGGTGCGGGCGGGTGTTCCGGGACGCGGGCGCGTTGGAGATGTTCGTGGCTCAGCAGGTGATCGCCGAGTACGAGAAGCCGGAGATCCTCGCGCGGCTCGATCGCGGCAACGACAACGCCGGGCGCATCGCGGAACTGCAACAGCGCATCGAGACCACGACGGGGAATCTGGACGCAGAGGCCGATCGCCGCACCGAGGCCCTGTCCGGTGCGCCCGACGCCGACGATTTGCGGGTGATCGACCGCACCATAGCGGGGTTGAAATCGAACCTGAAAGCGCTTCGGGCCGAACAGGATTCGTTGCGGAGTGCGGCGGCGTTGGCGGTGTTGGCCGATATCGGTTCGACGCCGGGTGAGTTGCGCAAGGCGTGGGATAAGAAAGGGTCGCGGTCGCGGCACGAGGCCACGGCCCGGCTAGTGGAAAAGGTCATCGTGAAACCGGCGCGGGTGTATGCGGCCAAGTGGGAGGACCAGAACGGCAAGGTGTGGCGGTTCGATAAGGACTCGGTGGACATCGTGTGGCGGGAGCTGTAGGGCGTATCGGATTCATGCGGCGTCGCGCTGGTCATCCTCTGGGAGGGTGGCCAGCGCGTTGCGTAGGAACAGGGCGAGGGATGCGATCACGTCCGGGTTGTCGATGGTGGGCGGCAGCCCTTGCCGTAGCCGTGCTTCGGCGACCAGTCGGCGGGTCGCCTCGCTGGTCGGCCCTACACGCATGCGGCCCTTGCCGCCCGCTGCGGCCCCTGTGTGGGGCTGTGCGGTCGTGGGCGGGTGATCGGTGCCGGGCGTGCCCTGTGTGGCGCTGTGGGGTGTGGGGCGTTCATTCATGGTGTGGCCCGTCCTGTCCGTGCGGGGGTGTGGGTAGGTCGATCAGGCGGTGGCGGGTGGTGTGCCCGGCCAGCCACCACACCGGCCCGGCCGGTGTGCAGGTATCCAGATCGGTCACAGTGGCGGTAGCCACAGTGAGCCCGGCCATGGCGGCGAGTTGTTCATCCAGTAGGCGATGGAAATTCTGTTGCCTTTTCGGGCCGGGGAGCACGAACAGGACCGGGATACACAAACCGCCGGTGCGCAGATCCTGATATCCGCACAATTTGTCGATCAGCCGCGACAGTTCTTCGGTGCCCGTGTCGTATTCGAGGAAGAAACGAATACGCCGCCCGTCTTGCAGCCATTCCCCGTATCCGTCTGGGCGCGTGATTTGGGCGCATGCTGCGGTGGCGTCACGCTCGTTCCACCATTCCAGCAGTTCGCACCCGGAATTGTCGCGTGCATGATGCCGGAGTGCTGTGAAGAATTCGTTTATCCCCAACAAATGGTTGAGTTGCGGATTCCTCGATAGCTTCAATGCTTTTTGGTGCACGGTGTGCGGGGTGGGAATGGGTTTGTCGGTGGCGGCGGCGTGGATCATCGCGCCGAGGGGTCCGAGGGTGTAGCGGTATTCCTGGGAGCCGGGCCGCAGACAGCCACGGAACCGCGCGAGCACCCCGCGCCGCTCGAGCAAGGCAAGGCGTTTGCGGGCGGCGTTGCCATCGGCGGGGAAGAACAACCGCGTGACCTGACCAGCGGTGAGAGCTTTATGGGCTGCGAGCAGGGCGAGCAACTCGAGGTCACGGCCGGTGAGTTGGCGTTGTTCGGTGATCGCATCAGCTATGGAAATGCCCCGCCGGGAGGCTATTACAGCCTGTCGGGGTTGCCGCGCGGTCACTGTTCACCCCCGCTGGACTGCGTCGATGCCGGGGGCGCGGTGTCCCGTTCACTGTCCCGCTCTAGCTGGGAGGGTGAATGGGACAGTGAATGGGCCGGTGAATGGGATAGTGAAAAATGTTGCCCGCCAGCCGGATTCGAGGCGGATTTGCCGGTGGCGAGTTGGTGGCGGTGGGCCAGAGCGTGCCGTGCCGCTCGCGAGAGTCCGGTACGGGCGCGGGCCGCTGCGCGCAAGGCGCCACCGCGTCCGGGAATCGGGTCCGGCAAGGGTAGTGCGGCCAGATCGAACGGGGCTGCGTCGGTGCCGTTGTTGATGATACGCGCACTGATACCGAAATTCGGGCGATGCGCCAGATCGGTGTCATCGAATATCGGCGTGAAATGCGCGGCTATTTTCGTGGCGTCGGCCGGTGACACTCGGAACACTATCTTGTTGCGGGCGTTGGCATCGACCGCGCCCCGGATATCGGTCGGCAATTGCCCCAAATGCTGATGCGCGAGCACCAGCGAGACACGATAGCCGCGCGACTCGGCCAATGCGTCATCGACGCCGATGGGCAGATGGAGGAAGTTGTGGCATTCGTCCACGATAATTGTGGCGTCGGGCCGATCCTCGGGGGCACGCTCGGCACGCCGCGTGGTCGCCGACCACAATCCCGACAGCAGCAGCGACCCGATCAATACCGCGCCGTGTTCGCCGAGTTCACCTTTCGGCAATCGGGCGATGAGAATTCCGCCATCGAGAATTTCGGAGAGATCGACGGTCGAGGTCGGGGTGGCGAGCAGATCGCGGGCGAATTGGTGGGACATGACCGGCCGCAACCGGGAGATCACCGGCCCATACAGTTGCTGGCGTTGGACGGCGGTCAAGTCGTCGTAGCCCTGCCAGTAGCCTTCCAGCCCGCCGGGGGTGCCGTAGCGTTCGACCAGTCGCCGCGCGTAGCCGGGCTGGGTCAACAGCGGGATGATGTCGGCGAGGGTGGAGCCGGGGCGGCGGATCAGGGTCAAACAGGCCGCGCGGAACCATTCGTCCATGCGCGGCCCCCAGGCTTGGGCGTATACGCGCCGGAATGTGCCGGTGATCGTTTCGGCGGTGTACTCGCGTGCCTGGACGGTGTCGGCACCGAGCAGGGTCAGCACGTTCCACACTGGCGGCGCGTCGTGCTCGGCGGGGTCGAAGATGACCAGGCGATCGGCGCACTCCAGCGGTAGCCGCTCGAGGACGTTGCGGGCCAGGTCGCCTTGGCAGTCCAGTAGCACCACGCCCCGCCCGGCCGCCGCTTCGGCCAGGGTCAGATTCGCCAGCCACGTCGATTTCCCGGTCCCGGTGATGCCGGGCACGTGGATGTGGTGGCGCGCGTCGGGCACGCGCAGCCCGATCACCTGTCCGCCATTCACACCGAGGGGTTTGGGGTGGCCGCGGCGCGGGTCGCGCGGCGGGGTCAACCGCAGCCGCGGGACGGGGTCCTCGGCACGGTCGCTGTTGTCGGTGGCGGGGGTGACGTTCATGACTGGCCCTCTTGGTCGTCGCGGGTGCGGGCGATGTCGTGGGGTGGGCGGTGGGATCGGGCGGGGCTGGTGTCGATGCCGTACACACCGCCGGAGGCGGGCAGGTGCCACAGCGCGCCCAGTTCGGCGACCGTGGCCACGAACCCGGCCCCGGGTCGGCGGCACGAAACCTTGTATCCCGGACGGCGCACGCGCCGGGTGAGCAGCCCGTCACCGGCAGTGGCCACCGCGTCGAAACCGTCCGCGATCAACCGCGTTTCGTGACGCAGGTAGCGGGCGGGGACCGGACCGCAGACCGCGACCCGCACTGTGACCCGCAGGTGCGGGCCAGCCGCTTTCTTGGCCACCACGGCCCGGTACCGTGCCGCCGCCACCGGGTCCACGGCTGTCGGCGCGGCAGGGCGCGGGGCAGGCGATGCGCCGCCGCGCATGGCTTCGCGCATCATGTCTTGGACGAACGCCAACACCGCATCCAGCAGCCGCAGGGCGGGGCGGGTGTCGCCGGTACCACGTTGCGCCGCAACGATTACCGCCACACTGGCGATCTCGCCCGGGCCGCGCTCGGTGAGCGCGGTCAACGCCTGCCCCAGCGGATCGGCCGTGTCCGCACCCGCCCGCACCCCGGCCGAGGAAGGGGCCACGACCGGTGACCACGCTCCGGCGCGCGACACCACCTCCCGTGCGGCCACCGGACCCGCGCCGCCGGTCAATTTCGGCGGTGCGGTCACTGTGGCGTGTGCGCCCGGCCACGCACCGAGCACGGCGGCGATCACCGCGCGGGCGGACAGAGCGGGCGGCACCCACACCCCAACCCGCATCCCGGCGTCGGTGGCCACGAACTCACACGCCACATACCGCGCCCACAGCGGGTGTCGGCGGGTGCGGCGGCACAAACCCGCGAGAGATCGCGCGAACCGTTCGCCCGCGTCGGCGGGCAGGTGCGCGGGCGGGGTGATCTGCACCCACACCGCCCGCGCCGCTTCCCTCGCCCGCAGCCTGCGCAACCCCCACGACGACACCACCGCGAGCACCCCCACGCCCGCCACGCACAGCCACCACCACACCGGCACCGATCCCATGAACCCAGTCACCGTGTCGATCAGTTGCGTGATCACGACACACCACCTCCTGTTGCCGATAACCGGCCCGGCACCCTCACCGAGCCTTTGTATGCAGAGAAGTGCGCGAACCGAGCCCATGTGACAGCCGGGCAGGAAATTCGCCCGGCCCTCACCTGCGGCCGATTCCGGCGCACACCGCTGTACGTGCCACCGCTGCACGGTGGGTTGGCGGGGATCGTCATCACTGTGTCCTGTCGTCGTCGGGGTCGCTATCGGGCGCAATGTGCCTCTACTGGTACAGAGATCAGGGAATTGCCGATGCTGTGACGGTGGTGTCCTGTCTTGTTCCAGCCGCTCTCGCAAAATGCGCCTTGACCGGGGCCGGGGGCCAGCCGGCCGGGGCGGTACCGAGCACGCCGGCACCGCCCCGCCCCCCGATCAGGCTGTCTGGTCGGGATCTATGGCGGTCACGGTGAACGCCTCACCGCCACAGGAACCGCGCTCGAGCTCGCTGTGCAGGTGCGCGGAACACACCGCCAGGGCGTACCCGTCGGCGTGCAGTACGGCTGCCGCTGGTTGCTGGCAGTGCCGTAGGCGGTGGAAGGTGGTGTCTTGGCCGTAGCGTTCGTGCCCGGCCGCGTCGCAGTACCAGCCCGGCACGATGCCACGGTGACTGAGCATGTCCCCGTGTTCGGGGCATCCCGACCACGGGATCTCACAGCCACCGGGCACCGGGTCGAGATCGGCCGCGTTCAGCTGGGCCAGCAGCGCCAGCCGCAGCAGCGCTCGACCGCCGGGCTCGAGCAGCCCGGCCACGTTCGGCGGGACCGGGACCTGTTCGAGTGCCACCAGTTCGTGCAACCGTGCTTCGGCCACGTCCAGCCACTTCGCGCCCAGTGCCGGGATTTCGCGACGTAACCAGCCCGCCTGATCGATGCCGGTACCGAAAGGGGTGGGGTGGTGCGGGGAGTTCGACATGGGGATCTCCTGAAAGTCGTTGGTAGAGTTGAACTCCGGCAGTGATGAGTGAGGACGTTCGCCGTCGTCCGGGCCGGGTACCGGGGGCGTGTCGGGGGTGCGGTTCATCGCGAAACCTCTTCCGATTCGTGTGTGGGTGCCAGCCACCGCAGCGCGCGACACGAGACCGCGCGTGCGGCGGGTGGTTTTCGGGCAACACAGGGATCGGCGGCGCAAGCGGTCCAGGCAAGGCGCTTCGCAGACGGCGAGGGGGTGGCCGGATCTCGAAATCCGGGTTCTGAACCTCGCGCCCGCTGACACCCCACGCGGGGGTGTCGCGCACCATGCCGAACCGGGCACCACGCGCCACCGGGACTCTCGACTCCCAACAGGCCCCTGGGGCCGGTATTGGGCCGGTCAACCGGTGGTGCCAGTTTGACAAGCCAACCTTGAACGCATAGTCTCGGTCATTAAGTTCGGAGTAGTGTGTAAGGTGGGCTGGATCACACTGGATTTCGGAACCTACTCCCTCCACCTAGGGTCTGTCAAGACTCTTCTTGAGAATATTTTTCTGAACATGCACGGCGCGCCCCCAACCTGCGAGGTTGGGGGCGCGCTTTCGTCTGGTTGAGAACTGTCAGTGTTCGCCGTGGGGGTCTGTCGTACGCGCGGTGTCGCAATGTCGGCCGTAGGGTTCCAGGTCACCGAGAAACGTTCGACACCATCACATCGGCACGCACGCCCCCAACGCGAAAAGTCTTGGAGGCGTGCGTGATTAGGATTCGGGCGCAGGTCGTGCGGACCGGGTTATTCGAGCGAATCCGCTGCCACGTCCGCCACGTCGCCGTAACGCCGGGGGGCGTTCACGTCGAACGGTGCAACGGTCTGCCCGTCGAACATCATCGTCATGATCGGGCCGGTTGCGGGTTCGGCCGACACCGGGGGCAGCGCCGCACGAACGCGCTCGGCGAACTCCTCGAGTGTCAACGCCTGCCCGTCGCGCCACAGGTCGGCCAGCACCGACGCGCCACCGCGCCCGGGGTAGGCCAGTGCGGCCAGCAGATGTTCGGGCAACAGTTCGCCATGGCTGCGCCGCCCCGCCAACGTTGCCGCCCGGCACAGGATGGTGGCTGCGGACTGCGATGACCGCTCGAGGGTCAGCTTCGCCTTACCCTCTTGCGTGTGCACCCTCACCTCAGGGTTGTTCTCACTCATGCGGTGGTTCTCCTCGCTCGGGTGGTTCTTCAGCAGCTGATGACGGACGTTTCGCCGGAGTAGTCACTGAATGCGAAAGGTACGCCATCCGACGACACGCCGACGATGTTCACGCTCATCCGGAAAGTGCCCGGGACCACGCCCGCACAGTTCGCCTGGAGTTCGTGAGTTGCCCCCGGCAGCGGTGGCGGGATGTCGGTCAGCCGCCCCGAATCCATCCAAGGCTGCCACTGGTCATTGACCTTGCGTTGCAACCCGAGTACGAGACTGTGTTCCTTCGGTGGGGTATCGCAGAACGCGAACCCCTGCGCGGCGATCCACCCACCCAGCGGGTTCTTGCGTGGTGCGTCCCAGGTGAAGCGGAAGTCGCACGCCTTGACGTCGGCCTGCGCAGCGGGAGCCTGCACACTCACCACGGTCCCGGCAGCGAACGTGAACGCGAGAAAAGTTGCGGCAATGATGTTCTGTCTCATCGGGTGTCTCTCATTCAATTGTTGTTTCTTTCTTCGGTGCCCGCCGGATTCTGTCCAGCGAAACAACCGCCATCACGGGAGCAGGCGGGAACCCGCTGCCGTCGTTTTCAGGTTCAGGTGATCCGTCGATCGGCGGCCGACTCATGCGCGGTGTCGCCCGTGTAGGCGGTGCAGATTGGCGACCGGGACCCGATGGAATACGCGGCCGTCCGCGACGAGCAACGGCCCGCCGGGCGCGGACGTGACGGGCGGGGTATCGGCAGCGATTCCCCATCGCGCGGCGGCCACGCCAACGGCACAAGACAACAGGACCAGAACCAACTCGGCCAGCGCACTCACGAAGCCCCCTCAAATCGGCATCATCGGTATCTATTCGGTTGTGCTTCTTTCCTTTTCGTTTGATTCGGCGACGGCTCTCACAGCGTGAACCGGCTGCCTTTGGTGGCCCACAGAGCGCGCCCGCGCCGGGTAAGTCGCCAGCCCGCAGGTTCGTTCTCGGCCAGCCCGCGCGCCTCGAGGCGGGTCAGAATCCGCCGTGTCGCATCACTGTTCAACGACATTCCAGGGCCGGACGGTGGTGCGGCGACCACGATTGCGATCTGTTCGATACCGAGCCCGTCTGCCGTGTTCAGCGCGCCCAGCACGGCCAAGTCGGTCAGGGCGAGAGGGCTCAGGCCGGACATCCCTGCCTCCCCCCGAAGTAACGAGCGAACGTCTCACGCGGCAGCACCGTCTCCACATCGCAGGTATGCATCAGCCGATCCAGCGTTAACGCGTCAAGGTGAACGCTGGACGGGATGAGCACTGCGTCCACGTCCGATTCACGAACCTGATCGACCAGCGCCAGCATCGAGTTCTCGTCCGGCCAGATCAATGCGTATCCGAGCCGTCTGGCGAGTCTGGCCACCTGTGCCCGATCCCATTGCGCCCCAACGCCGGACCACTCGTCATCGACGAAACCGAGTGCCGTCGGCCGAATCCTCATGACCGCCTCTTTTCGTGAATACCTGTAATTTGCATAGCGCGACCGGCACGCGAACGCCTCAGCGCATCTTGGTTAAGGAAGTCCTCCGGCGCATCGAACGCGCCGCAATAAATACGGGATACTCGGTTAGCGAATATCCGCGCGCCTCACCGGCATTCCCCATTCGAGAACGAAACCGATCAAGCGCCCAAGTCTGCGCGGTCTGACAGATCGTGTTCCGTCGGCCGCTTCCTCGGATATGTATTCTTGGCAGCCCTTCGGGAACCATGTTCCGCTGTCTTGGAGAGCTGCAAATACGGTGGCCACCTCGCACGCGCTGGGCAGGCGCTTCCGGAAATGGTCCGTAACCGGTGTGATGATGATCGGGTCGCAGCCATCAGGCAGGCTGCGCAGATGTTCGATAGTGCGCTCGAATCCTCGCCCGTCACTATCCATGCACCACAACACATTATCGCCTATCCGCCGCCTCAATCGCGGGTCGGACATTGCACGCGCGAGCTCCGCGCTCAGGCATTCGGTGCTAGTGTCC
>NZ_BJWY01000102.1 GCF_007990715.1 Nocardia seriolae NBRC 15557
AATATAGGTGCTTTGACCTGGGGTGCTAACGCGGGGAGTTCGAGCGGTTCGTCATCGCTTGCTTCCTTGCTCTGGCAGCTCTGGACCCAAGCGGTGGGCTCCTGCGGTGCCAACGGAATCTGCCCAGGCGGACCGCGCTGACCACCCCGATCGCTATCGGCTCCGGCCCTCGGTCCCGGATGTGAGAGAGGGTGAGGGTGACGTGGACGCCGCGCGGGATCCCATGATGGTGCACCCGGGGAGGGGGTCAACCGTGCCCGCCGTCATCCAGTCCGGAGCAGGATCTCTGTGCCGAGCCCTCTTGCAGGTCAACGCGGCTGGCTGACTGTCCTGCTCTTTCGCCCGGAAATGCTAGCAGCGCGTCCCCAGGGAGACTCGTCGCTCGCTGCTGGTGGGATCGGATCCCGTTCGTCAGTGCTTCCAGCTCCGTTCAGGGGAAGGACAGACGGGCCAGTTCGGTGCGGTTGGTGACGCCGAGCTTCGGGAACGCTCGGTATAGGTGATGGCCGACCGTTCTCGGGCTGAGGAACAGTTTGGCCGCGATCTCTCTGTTGGTCGCGCCCGATGCCGCCAGACGCACTACCTGCAACTCCTGCGCTGTGAGTGCGGCCGCCGTCTTGGGTTCGACGTGTGGTGTACCGGCGCCTGCGGCCTGGAGTTCAATGTGTGCGCGCGCTACCCACGGGCGTGCGTCGAGCCGGTCGAAGGTTTCGAGCGCCTGCCGCAGGTGGGTGCGGGCCTCGCCGGGGTTTCGCTCTCGTCGTAGCCATTCGCCGTAGAGCAGGGCGGTGCGCGCATGGTCGTACCAAAGACCTTCGGCTGCTTGTAGTTTCAGCGCACGGACGTAGTCGTCACCGTTGGAGTTCAGCAGGGCCCGGCTGCGCAGTGCGATCGCCTCGGCGAACGGCGAACCGAGTGCGAGAGACCAGCGTTCGATCTCCGCCATCGCCGGTCCCGCGCGATCCGGCTGGTGCGCGCGCACCGCCGCCTCGACCAGATCGCGAAGCAGGTGCAACCAGTGACCGCGGATCCGGTTGGGCGTTCGGTGCAGGGTATCGAGGCGGTCGAGTGCGGTTTCGTAGCGGCCGAGGCCCAGATCCAGGACGCTCAGCGCCCATTCGTTGTGCACGTGATCGATGAAATTGTCCTGGCCACGGGTTCGGCGTGGATATCCGATCAATTCCTGGCACCGTGCCTCGTCACCGCGGATCGCGGCGATGAGAGCGAGATAGCCCTCGCCCGAGGCCATCGTGTTGCCCTGACCGATATCTCGCGATATCCGGAGAGCCTGGGTCACCATGTCCTCGGCCTCCCAGAGTCGGCCGAGCATGAGTTCCGCACTGCCGAGGTAGATCGCGGCGATCGAAAAGCGCGCGATCATGCCCTGGTTCTGCGTGAAGTCCAGCGCCCGTTGTGACAGCGTGCGGACATCCTCGAGATCACCGATCAGCATTGCCTGCCCGGCGGCGACGAGCATGAGCGCCGGATCGGCGGAGTGATGGCCGACGGCGATGGTCGCCCGAATTTCGGTGATGCCGCCGGTCAGGTCGGCGTCGGCATGCAAGCGCAGGGGACCGTTGATGGCGGCGAGCAGCGCCATGCGCTGATCTGGTGGCAGGTGCAGGGTTTCGAGTTTCCGGCGGGTATCGAGCGCGGTCGCGGGGTCGCCCATGATCCAGGAGGCGTGGCATGCCTCGATGTAGAGCGGACCTGCCCGCTCGGGTTCGACGATCGCGACATCGTCTGCCGCGGCGAACAGGGCATCGCGTGACTTCCGGAGATTGCCCGCTTCGAATTCGATCGATGCCTCGACCCAGAGCAGACGCGCGCGGCCGCCGAGATCGAGCGGCAAGCGCTTGGTTTGCCGGGCGAGCTCCCCGGCGCGCTGGTATCGGCCCGCCGCTGCGGCCCATTCGGTGGCCATGAGCATTCGGCGGCCGCGAGTCTCCTGATCGGGGGTGAGCGCCGCAGAGCGCTCCATGGCGGCGGAGGCCGCGGCGTAACCGGTCCGGTTCACCGCTCGGACCGCAGCCGATTCCAACTGGTCCGCGACGTTCTCGTCCGTCCCGACGGTGGCGGCCGCGGAATGCCAGGCACAGCGGTCGGCATCATCGGCGCACGCCGCCGCCAGGGCTGCGTGCACGGCTTGCCGCTCCTGGAAGGTGGCACCGTAGTAGACGGCGGCCCGGACCAGCGGGTGCCGGAATCGAATCGCCTGCGCCGAAATGTCTATCAGCCCAGCGCACTCGGCCTCAGCGACCGCGTCGCAGTCGACTCCGAGCCTTTCCAGTACCAGTCGCGTCAGTAGCGGGTCGCCGGCTGTCTCGGCAGCGGCGACCAGCAGCCCGGTCCGGGCCGCGCCGGAGAGCTCACCGATCTGCTGCTGAAACCCACTCGACAAGCGGTGCGGCAGCGGGAGCGGCCCGATGGGCAGCGCATCGAGATCCATGCGCGGAAGTTCCAGCAGCGCCAACGGGTTTCCCGCGGCTTCCTGCAGCACGCGCGTGCGCATCTCGCGATCGAGACCGGGCCAGGATTCGGTCAGCAGTCGACTGGACGTGGCGGTGTCCAATGGGGGGGAGATGAATCTTTGGTATGCCGCGCAGGCTGTCGTCCGAGCGGCTGGCGAACAGCAGCACGACGCCTTCGGCACCGAGCCTGCGCGCGGTGAAGCGCAGCGCTTCCGCCGAGGCGCTGTCGAGCCATTGGACATCGTCGATCAGGCACAACACCGGCTCGGCTTCTGCCAGCTCGGCCAGAAACGACAGCGTCGCCAAACCAACCAGGAATCGATCCGTCGGCCGCGCCGCGCCGATGAGCCCGAGTGCGGTGCGCAAGGCATCGGCCTGCGTCGGCGGGAGTGCCTCCAGGAGATTCTGGTCCAGGTAGTGGGGTACCAATAGTTCGCGCAGTCCGGAAAACGGGAGTTCCGAATCGCCTTCGACTCCGGCGCAGCGCAGAACCCGCCACGTGCCGTCCGCGAGCTGGGTAGCGCGATCCAGCAGGGCCGTTTTCCCCGCACCGGGTTCGGCGACGATACCCAGCGCGGCACTCTGTCCGCGGCGACCGTCGCTCACCAGTGTGCTGATTCGCCGTTCTTCGAGGTCTCGGCCGTACAGCATGCCGATAACCTATCGGCGGCGGTGAAGGTTCAGCAAACCAGGAGCGCGCCGAGAAGCACACTCGACCAGCACCTACTTAGTACATCTGACGGATAGCGCGCGCAGGCCGGCGCTCCATACCGTCGCTGTGTGACAGCCGGCCCCCGGCTCGGCTTGTCCGGTACGTAAACAGCTACAACACAAGGAGCAAGACATGAAGGCACACGTGAGCTCGATCCTGCTCGGTGTCCGAGACATGGACCGCGCCAAGCAGTTCTACACCGAGGGGCTCGGCTGGAAGATCCAGAACGACTTCGGCATCTCGGTGTTCTTCGCCTCCGACGGCGCCTCCCCGGTCGGCTTCTACGGGCGCGAGGGTCTGGCCGGTCAGGTGGGTACGGACCCGGAGGGCAGCGGCTTCAGCGGGTTGGTGCTGACCTACGTCGTCCGCAGCGAGGCGCGGGTCGACGCGGTCATCGCCGAGGCCGAAAAGGCCGGCGCCACGGTCCTCAAGCCCGCCGGTGCGCTGCCGTGGGGTGGCTACGGCGGCACCTTCGCCGACCCGGATGGCTATGTCTGGAGCATCGGCTACAGCGACCAAGGGGCCGACCAGCCCTACGCCGAATAACCAACACTCCACAGCCAGCGGCCGCCGAATCTTCTGGATCGGATCACCGGTGGTGATCGTGGCGACGAGTTCGCGGGCCTGTTTGGGCGACAGGAACTGTTTGACGCCAGCGGGAATCAGCTCCAGCAACAGCCGACACAATGTCGTCGTGCGGGTGCGGGCGAGTTCGTCGCGCCGGTCGACGAGCTTGCCCAGCGCCACCAGTGCCGGATCGGCTTCGACGCGCCGCAGATGCGTGCGTGAAGTGCGGAGAGCGCGACTGGGTGCGCGTCGACCGGGTCGGTCTTGCGACCGTTGCCGGTGGCGAACACCCGCGCCTACGCCGACAGCTTCGACAGCACACCTAAGGGGGTCAGCGGCAGGCGGACGAAGGGGTAACGGGCGGAGCGGAACTGAGGTCACAGAACATCCGTACCGGCCGAACTTCGGGGATGATCTCGGCGAGGAGCAGATGCATCCGGGAAGGGATCTACGAGAATCGAACGGGAATCGGTATCCGCCGGTGACTCGGATGCCAGCCGAACGGTTCATTCCAGTGATCCATCGTGCTCGACAAGCCGATACTGAATCAATGAGCCAGCCGACGAACGAACACGTGCAGGACCCGTCCGTCGATGAGGCCGCTGTGCGAGAGGATGTGCCCGATGTCGAGGCCGCTCCGATCGAACACCCACGCGTCGCATCAACTGTGCGCTCGGCCAGCGTCACGTTCCCCGCACTGAAGTAGGTGCCTTCGGCGCGCCTGCTCTGCAGGTGCTCTGAGCTGGGGTGTTAGCTGACAGCAACCCCGGATGAAACGAACCTGCGCCCGGCGACCTGGGGTTTCTCTGTTTCTGTGGTTGGGTACTTGGTGTGGGTACCCGGCCTGACCTGTGTAAAGGTCAAGCCTGGTGGGCGCCCCCGGCGGGGATCTATGCAGATGGGAACAGTACCGACCAGCATCTTCTTGCCTGGCAACTGGTGATCGAAGCTGAATTCGCCCTGGCCAGCAACAAGCGCTAGGAGGTCAACCGGCCTTCGAGCGCCGAAGGTTCAATGCCAGGGAAATTGCGCGGTATCGGGCTGTGCTTTGACCGATTTCAGGGCTTGTCTGCTGGCCAGGACGACGGCGTCGGCGTAGCTGCGGCACGTGTCGGCGCTTGTCATCGCGAGTCGTAGCGGTTCGAGCTGTTCCGCGGTCGGGGGTGCAGGGACTTCTCCGGGCTTCCTCACCCTGGCAGCAGCCGTGGTGAGGACCTCCAATGCGGCATCGGTGTCTCCGGTGACCCCGAGTGCCGTGGCATGGTTGTAGGCATCGAGGCGCCAATGCTCGCCTTCGACACGGCTGCCCGCCCAGTATTTCGGGCCTGGCCGCTTGGCGTCGGCCAACAACGCCAGGTGTTCGCGATCGTCCTCGGGGTCGCAGAACAGTTCCGACACCACGTGTTGAGCGGACCGGGCGATCGAATCGGTCTTCTCGAGCACCGACGTCCGATCGACCTCCAGGTTCACCGATGTCGGAATATCGCTGCGGCCACCCCAACCCATCACGAAGGTGTTTCCCTCCAATGGGTAGCTGTCTGGGTGAATCGCCCCGGGTTTCATGCACACCCTCTTTTTTGAGAGGATGGGCACGAGATGCCTGCGAAGTACGACGAAGTGACCAAGGCCAAGGCTGTGCGGCTGGTTGTCGATCATCGTGACGACTACGACAGCGAGTGGGCTGCGATCAAGGCGGTGTCGGCCCGGCGGGGGATGACCGCGGAGACGCTGCGGAAATGGATCCGTCAGGCCGCGGTCGATCGGGGTGAGGCCGAGGGGACCTCGACGGAGTCGGCGCGGATCATCCGGGAGCAGAAGCGCAAGATCGCCGAGCTGGAGCAGACGATCGAAATCCTTTCCGCGGCAACGTCTTTTTTCGCGCGGGTCAACGACCCGCGACACCGTTAGTGTGTGAGTTCCTCGCCGAGCACAAGGCCCGGTTCCCGATTGCGGCGATGTGCCGGGCGTTGACCGGCCAAGGCATCACGATCGCACCACGCACCTTCCACGCGTGGGCCCGGCGGGCGCCGTCGAAGCGGGAGTTGTGGGACACCGCCCTCACCGAGGTCCTGGCCGGGATCTACGAGCCTGATGAGCAGGGCCGACGCAAGCCGGAATGCTTGTACGGGGCCGAGAAGATGTGGGCGCATCTGCAACGTCAGGGGATCCCGGCGGCTCGATGCACGATCGAACGGTTGATGCGCGTCAACGGCTGGAAAGGGGTCGTGCGGCGCAGGAAGGTTCGCACCACCGAGGCCGATCCGGCGGCGTCGCGGGCACCGGATCTGGTCGATCGCCATTTCCGGGTGGCGGCACCGAACATGCTGGTCGTCGCCGATTTCACCTACGTCGCCCTGGCCGGAGGCGGGTTCGTCTATACGGCGTTCGTGATCGACGCCTACGCGGGGCGGATCCTGGGCTGGGAATGTGCGACCAGCAAGGAATCGGTGTTCGTGGAATCGACGATCCGTCAAGCCGCTGCTCTGCGGTTGCGTGAGGGAAATCCGTTGGGTCGCAGTACTGTTCACCACTCCGATGCCGGTAGTCAATTTCGCTCCAGGAAGTTCTGCAAACTATTGTCCAACAACGGTTTACGCGGCTCCACGGGCCGGGTGGCCGCATGCGCGGACAACGCCGCCATGGAATCTTGGTTCGCGCTACTGCAACGCAACGTACTCGACAGAAAGCGTTGGGCCACAAGAGAAGAACTCCGGCTGGCCATGGCCGTCTGGATCGAACGCACCTACCATCGACGCCGCCGCCAACGAGGCCTCGCACGCCTGACCCCGATCGAGTATGAGACCCTGAACCAGGCCCCACTCGCGGCCTGAAACCACCCCCACCCGCGAGTCAACTGATCTCGGGGCAGTCCCAAGTAGCCCACGTCGCGGGAGTACGTGTCGATGGTGCCCTTTGACCGGTTGGCGCGCCGGAGTTCGGTGATGAAGTTCTCGAGAAGCTCGGGGATGGCGTCGAGATCCTGCCCCATCTCACGAGTCTAATCTTGAAAAATCCCTTGGCGTTTGAGCGTTGTGAGGTATGGGTATTGGTGTAACTGCCAGCGTTTTCGCTGGTCAGCCACCCGATGCGCCCCCGGCAGGAATCGAACCTGCGACCTAGGGATTAGAAGGCCCTTGCTCTATCCAACTGAGCTACGGAGGCAGTGCGGGCATCGGCGGTGATGCGGGCTCCAAACACCTTGACCCAAATCGATCTCGGTGTCCAGCGCGTTAAGTATAGCGAGCGTCCAGATCAGGGAAGGTGGGTCGCTTAGCAACTGTTCGGCGCGTCGGGCGGGGTGTGCGGACCGGAGGACCGGAAACCCTGGGGGAGTCCGGATGGGCGCTCCGAACTACGCTGGGGCCATGTCGTCAGCGCAGGGACCGGCCGCAGAATCGGACGTTTCGGTCAGGGGGTCGGGGTCGGGGGTGAGGTTCGCGGCGATTGCGGCGCTCGGGGGCGCGGCGGCTGCGCTGGTGGCGGCGCTGGTCGTGGCGCTATCGGCGGCGCAGGCGCTGACGCTGCTGGGGATTCCGGATCCGGGGCCGTTGACTACGTACGGGTTGCCTGCGGTGCGGGCCGTGGCGGATTTCGCGG
Organism: Nocardia seriolae NBRC 15557; assembly: GCF_007990715.1. Lineage (GTDB taxonomy): Bacteria > Actinomycetota > Actinomycetes > Mycobacteriales > Mycobacteriaceae > Nocardia > Nocardia seriolae. The sequence continues at coordinate 7,348 of NZ_BJWY01000102.1, forward strand.
CGGCGTTGACGGTCGGGTCGCTGTTGTTCGCGGCGTTCTTCGTGCCGCCGCAGGGCAGTGGGGTGCTGGATGTCGGGGGGTATCGGGCGCTGCGGCGGGCCGGGAACGCGGCGCTGGTGTGGGCGGGTGCGGCGGCTTTGCTGGTGCCGTTGACCCTTTCGGACACCACCGGGCAACCGCTGGTGGATTCGCTGCGGCCCGAGCAGGTGTGGCGGGCCGCGGACAAGGTCGATGTCGCCGGGTCGTGGCGGTTCACCGTGTTCATGGTGGTGGTGCTGGCTGTGGGCTGCCGGGTCGCGTTGCGCTGGGGCTGGACGCCGGTGCTGCTGTGGCTGTCGGTGCTCTCGCTGCTGCCGGTGGCGCTGACCGGGCACTCCTCCTCCGGCGGCGCGCACGACCTGGCCACCAACAGCCTGATCCTGCACCTGGTTTCGGCCTGCTTCTGGGTGGGCGGACTGTTCGCCGTGCTCGCCTACGCGTTGCGGGACGGCAAGTACACCGCGCTGGCGGTGCGGCGGTTCTCGAAAGTGGCGACCGTCTCATTCGTGGTGATCGCGGTCAGCGGTGTGATCAACGCCTATGTGCGAGTGCCGTTGTCGGAGCTGTTCACCACCACCTACGGCGAACTCGTGCTCGCCAAGGCCGCGGCGCTGATCGTTCTCGGTGTCATCGGGTTCATGCAGCGGCGGCGGGCGATCCCGGATCTGGAGCGCGATTCGCAGGATCGTGGGGCGCTGATTCGCTTCGCGGGGGTCGAGGCGCTGGTCTTCGCGGCCACCGTGGGACTCGCGGTCGGCCTGGGCCGCACCCCGCCGCCGGATCTGCGCACGGTGCCCACCCCGACCGAGGTCGAGATCGGCTACAACCTGGCCGGTCCGCCGACCGCGGCGCGCCTGGCGTTCGACTGGCGCTTCGATCTCATCTTCGGCACACTCGCCATCGTGCTGGCCGTGGTCTACCTGCTGGGCGTGCGGCGGCTGCGCAAGCGCGGCGACGCCTGGCCGGTCGGTCGGACCATCGCGTGGCTGTGTGCCTGCGCTACGTTGTTGATCGCGACCAGTTCCGGGGTCGGCCGGTATGCACCCGCCATGTTCAGCGTGCACATGGCCCAGCACATGATGTTGTCCATGCTGGCGCCGATCCTGTTCGCGTTGGGCGGTCCGGTGCTGCTGGCGCTCCGGGCAATTCAACCGGCCGGTCGGGATCAGCCGCCGGGGCCGCGCGAATGGATCCTGGCCGCCGTGCACAACCCGGTGTCGCGCTTCATGACCCAGCCCGTCATTGCCGCGGTGTTCTTCGTGGCCGGGTTCTACGCGCTGTACCTGGGCGGCATCTTCGACAAGTTCGTGGGCGCGCACGGCGCGCACCTGTTCATGAACCTGCACTTCCTGATCAGCGGTTACCTCTTCTACTGGGTGGTGATCGGGATCGATCCCAAGCCGCGTCAGGTGGAGCCGCTCACCAAGCTGGGCATGGTGTTCGGCTCGCTGCCCTTCCACGCCTTCTTCGGTATCGCCCTGATGAGCATGGACACCGTGCTGGGCGGTTGGTTCTATAGGAGTCTCGGCCTCGGCTGGAACAGCGATCTGCTCGGCGATCAGCACACCGGCGGTAGCCTCGCGTGGGCCAGCGGTGAGGTGCCGCTGGTGGTGGTGATGCTCGCGCTGCTCATCCAGTGGTCGCGCAGCGACACCCGCCTGGCGAACCGGATGGACCGCAAGGCCGAACGTGACGACGACGCGGATCTCAGCGCGTACAACGCCATGTTCGCCGAGCTCGCCCGGCGTGACGGAGAGGTACGTAAGTGAACGACGTCGCCATGGCGACCCGGAAAGTCAAGCGGCTCTACCGATCCGACGTGCGCCAGGCCCGCCGCCTGCTGCGCGGGCACACCCGCAAGACCCCCGTCTTCCACACCGACATCCTGGGCCCGCGCGGCCCGGTCCCGGTCACGCTCAAGCTCGAACACCTGCAGTACGGCGGCACTTTCAAGGTGCGCGGCTGCCTGAACGCGCTGTTGCAGGCGCGGGGCGACCAGACCAGCGTGGTGCTGGCCTCGGCCGGGAACGCCGGGATCGCGGCCGCGCTGGCCACCGCGCTGCGCGGAATGTCGTGCACGGTGGTGGTTCCCGAATCGGCCTCGCACACCAAGGTGGCGGCCATGTGGTCGCACGGGGCCGAAGTGCTGTGGCACGGAACGACTTACGCCGAGGCGCACAAGTACGCGCGGCAGCTGGCCGCCGAGCGCGGGGCCATGCCGCTGCACGCCTACGACCTGCCCGAGATCGTGACCGGGGCCGGGGTGGTCGGGCTCGAGATCGAGGAGCAGGTGCGCGGGCGGCCGCCGGTGCTGGTGGCGGTCGGGGGCGGCGGTCTGGTGGCCGGGGTCGCGGTGGCGCTGGGGCTGCGCGGGCGGGTGATCGGGGTCGAGCCGCAGGGCGCGCCGACGCTGCACGCGGCGCTGGCGGCCGGGCATCCGGTGGATGTCACGGTGTCGAGCGTGGCCTCGGATTCGCTGGGCGCGAACCGGATCGGCGATATCGCCATGGAGGTGGCCGAGCGCTACGGGGTGCGGTCGGTGCTGGTCAGCGATGACGCCATCGTGATGGCGCGGGAGTACCTGTGGCGGGAGTTCCGCATCGTGGTGGAGTCGGCCGGCGCGACCGCGGTGGCGGCGATCCAGAGCGGCGCGTATTTGCCCGCGCCGGGGGAGCGGCCGGTAATCGTGTTGTGCGGGGCCAATACCGACCTCGCCACGCTGTAGTTATCATCCACACCCCGCGTGTTATCCACACTCGCCGGAGAACGCCTGTCGTCGTGGCGGCTGCTGGGCGAACCTTGATTCGACGGAAAGCAGTTACTCGAATCGGCAAGGGGGAGTGGAATGTACGAGGCGAATACCGCGGTCATCGGCCGGATCGTCACCCATCCGGTGCGGCGCGCATTGCAGAACGGGGAGCAGGTCCTGAGTTTCCGGCTGGCCAGCACCGCCCGCCGCTACGACGCGGAGGCCGGGGACTGGGTGGACGGAGGCACCCTGTATCTCACCGTAAGCTGTTGGCGACGGGGGATCGTCGAGGGAGTCGAAGCGTCACTGCAACGAGGTGATCCGATCATCGCGTACGGGCAGCTGCGCTCGAACGAGTACACCACCCGAGACGGCGCGGAGCGCACCGACCTCGAGATGCGGGCCCTGGCACTGGGTCCCGACCTGGGTCGTTGCACCGCCCCGGTGGTGCGCAAAACCTTCGGTCGACCCGACCGGACCGACCCCGTGCAACGGCCGTCCGCGGATGCGGGCACTGCCGGAGAACCCGCTACTACACACCGTTAGGCTTGCCCATATGGCTGAGTTCATTTACCAGATGGTGAAGGTGCGAAAGGCGCATGGCGACAAGGTCGTGCTCGACAATGTGACCTTGAACTTCCTTCCCGGCGCAAAGATCGGTGTCGTCGGCCCGAACGGCGCGGGTAAGTCCAGTGTGCTGAAGATCATGGCGGGACTGGACCAGCCGAACAACGGTGATGCCTGGCTCGCGCCCGGCGCGACGGTCGGCATCCTGCAGCAGGAGCCGCCGCTGAACGAGGAGAAGACCGTTCGCGGCAACGTCGAGGAGGGCCTCGGCGAGATCAAGGTGAAGCTGGACCGCTTCAACGAGATCGCCGAGCTGATGGCCACCGACTACTCCGACGAACTCATGGAGGAGATGGGCAAGCTCCAGGAGGACCTGGACCACGCCGATGCCTGGGATATCGACTCCCAGCTCGAGCAGGCCATGGACGCGCTGCGCTGCCCGCCGCCGGACGAGCCGGTCACCAACCTCTCCGGTGGTGAGCGCCGCCGCGTCGCGCTGTGCAAGCTGCTGCTGGCCAAGCCCGACCTGCTGCTGCTCGACGAGCCCACCAACCACCTCGACGCCGAGTCGGTGCTGTGGCTCGAGCAGTTCCTGGCCTCCTACCCGGGCGCTGTGCTGGCCGTCACCCACGACCGGTACTTCCTCGACAATGTCGCGGAGTGGATCCTCGAGCTGGACCGCGGCCGCACCTACCCCTACGAGGGCAACTACTCCACCTACCTGGAGAAGAAGGCCGAGCGCCTCGAGGTGCAGGGCAAGAAGGACCAGAAGCTGCAGAAGCGCCTCAAGGAGGAGCTGGCCTGGGTCCGCTCCGGCGCGAAGGCGCGGCAGGCCAAGAACAAGGCGCGTCTGGGCCGCTACGAGGAAATGGCCGCCGAGGCCGAGAAGATGCGCAAGTTGGACTTCGAGGAGATCCAGATCCCGGCCGGTCCGCGCCTGGGCAATGTGGTCGTCGAAGTCGAGCACCTGGACAAGGGCTTCGGCGACCGGCAGCTCATCAAGGATCTGTCGTTCACCCTGCCGCGCAACGGCATTGTCGGCGTCATCGGCCCGAACGGTGTCGGTAAGTCGACGCTGTTCAAGACCATCGTCGGCCTCGAGCAGGCCGACAGCGGCTCGGTGCGGGTCGGCGACACGGTCAAGCTGAGCTACGTCGACCAGAACCGCGGCGGCATCGACCCGAACAAGACGGTGTGGCAGGTGGTTTCCGACGGGCTGGATCACATCCAGGTCGGCCAGGTGGAAATGCCCTCCCGCGCTTACGTTTCCGCGTTCGGCTTCAAGGGCCCGGATCAGCAGAAGCCGGCCGGTGTGCTCTCCGGTGGTGAGCGCAACCGCCTGAACCTGGCGCTGACCCTCAAGCAGGGCGGCAACCTGATCCTGCTCGACGAGCCCACCAACGACCTCGATGTCGAGACCCTGAGCTCGCTCGAGAACGCGCTGGAGAACTTCGCCGGCTGCTCGGTGGTCATCTCCCACGACCGCTGGTTCCTCGACCGCACCTGCACCCACATCCTGGCGTGGGAGGGCACCGAGGACAACCCGGCCTCCTGGTTCTGGTTCGAGGGCAACTTCGAGGCCTACGAGGCCAACAAGATCGAGCGTCTGGGCCCGGAAGCGGCTCGCCCGCACCGCGTCACCCACCGCAAGCTCACCCGCGGATAACACCCGACTCCAACCGATCCCGCTGCTCGGTCGCCACCCACCGGGTGGGGACCGAGTCGGGACGGGCTGGTCCCGAGCCTGGGACAGGGGCGATGCGGCGCAAGGATGGCGGTGGGGCCCGCTCACCGATGGAATGCGGCTGGCGGTGAGCTGACGGTGTACGAAAGTTGCTGTGCGGCAGGGGGAGTAGGTTGTCCGATGGCGGGTCGCCCGTGGCCCGCCGAGGAGTGACTCTGCGAGGCGAGTGCGCGAGCGTGTGAAGGTGGCCGATTGGTCGGCTTTGTGTTGGTCTAGCGATCATTTGCTGGAGGGTTCGCGTAACGCCGGATGGCGGGCCGGAGCCGAGATCGTTAACGGCTATCGAGCGGCGAACTAGGTGGTTTCGCATTCGCACGTTTGCGTGAGTTGTGTTTTGGTGCAAGGTTTGTCGTGGGCGACCTGGAGGTTTCGGGTACGGCTAGAGCGCCGCGAACCGTCTGGTTTGTCCGTATTGTGAGACGCGGCGCGGCATTGAGAGGAATTCAGCCCGGCACATCTTGCGCCCAGCTACTCTCGCATCGGCGTCACTTTGTTACGGAACCGAATCCGAGGAGTTGGCGAAATGACGGTCTCGTCCGAATTGTCCAGCGCAGCCTGGGCTGCGAGTTTGCCCGCGTCCCTGCGCGGCAATCTGGTGTCCCTGGAGGAGGCGTACTTCCGACACGTGGACGCCGGGGACGCGGACTGCGCCATCCCGACGACCTCCACGCATATCTTCCGCTGCCACGTCGATCTGGCCGTCCAGCGCACCCCCGGCACCGCGAATGTCCGTGTGTACCAGGCGGATGACGAGGCCGGGCTGGGCGTCGCCATCCAGTTGGTCACCGACGACATGCCGCTGCTGGTGGAGTCGGTCACCTCGTCGCTGAGCCGCATCGGCGTCAGCGTCAGCGAGGTCGTGCACCCCATCTTCGAGGTGACCCGCGACGCCGCGGGCCGCCTGGAAACCGCGGTGCCGCACGAGGTCGACGGTAATGGATCCACCGGCCTGCGCGAGTCCTGGATGCACGTCCAGCTGCATCCGGCCACCAGTCGCGCCCAGCTCGACCGGATCGAGGCCGCGCTGCCCGACGTGCTCACCGACGTGCGCCGCGTCATCGAGGACACCGAGGCCATGCGCGAGGCCCAGGAACGCGTCGCCGGTGAACTCGACGCGGCCGCCGCCACCGGCAGATCCGCCTTCCCCGCAACGGATCTGACCGATTGCGCCAGTCTCATGCGCTGGCTGGCCGACGGCCACTTCACCGTGCTCGGCTATGCCCGCTACGAGCGCAGCACCGTGGACGGCCTGGCCAAGTCCATCATCGTGCCGGAGACCGGCCTCGGCGTGCTGCGCCCCAATTTCGGTGTCGGCACCGACTTCCGGGTCCCCGACAACAGCGGCGACCAGCCGCTGCTCATGCTCACCCAGGGCCTGGTCCCGGCCACCGTGCACCGTGCGGTCTACCCCTACTTCGTCGGCGTCGCCGAAATGGACGAATCCGGCGCTGTCGTGGGCGAGCACCTGTTCATCGGCGTCTTCACCGTCACCGCCCTGCACGAGAACGTGCTCGACATCCCGGTCATCGACCGCCGGGTGCGCTCCATCATCGAGGCCAGCGGCTTCGACCTGGACTCCTTCTCCGGCCAGGAGATGCTCGAGGTCATCCAGTCCTTCCCCCGCGCCGAGCTGTTCTCCTCCGACGGCGACGCGCTGCGCCGCACCGCCAGCGCGGTCCTGAACGTCGGTATGCGCCGTCAGGTCCGGCTGTTCATGCGCATGGACGGCTACGGCCGCTTCGTGGCCTGCATGGTCTACCTGCCCCGCGACCGCTACACCACGCGCGTCCGCCTGGAGATGCAGGACATCCTGATGCACGAGCTGGGCGGCGCGTCCATCGACTACTCCGCGCGCGTGTCCGAAAGCGACCTCGCCAGCGTGTATTTCACGGTCCGGCTGCCCGACCAGAGTGCCGCCGCCGACACCTCCGAGGCCAACCGCCTGCGCATCCAGCACCTGCTCGCCGAGGCCAGCCGCACCTGGGACGACCACCTGCGCGACGAGGTCGCCACCTCCGCGGTGCTGGATCCCGCCGTGGCCCAGCGCTACGCCGAGGCCCTCCCGGAGAGCTACAAGGAGGACTTCGGACCCACCCGCGCCGTGGCCGACATCCTGCGGCTGCAGCGTCTGGCCGAGGGCGGCATCGACCAGCACCTCTACCGCCACGCCGACTCCGTGCCGGGCGCTGGGCGTTTCACCCTCTACATCGGCGGCAGCGGCATCTCGCTGAGTCAGGTGCTGCCGTTGCTGCAGAGCCTCGGCGTCGAGGTGATCGATGAGCGCCCGCACCAGCTCGAGCTGGATCGCGGCCCGGAGCAGTGGGTCTACGACTTCGGACTGGTGGCCCGCCCGGAACTGCTGCGCAGCGCCCTGGACCGCAATATGGACGCCGAGCTGGTGGAGGCCGTGGGCCGCCTGGACGCTCTCGACGCGCAGGTGCGCGGGCTGCGCGAGCGCTTCACCGACGCCTTCGACGCCCTCTGGTACGGCCGCGCCGAGGCGGACGGCCTCAACGAACTGGTGCTGCGTGCGGCCCTGGGCTGGCGCACCATCTCGATCCTGCGCGCGTACTCGAAGTACTTGCAGCAGGCCGGTTTCCCCTACAGTCAGGCCGCGATCACGCGGGTGCTGCTGACGTATCCGGAAGCGGCCAGTATGTTCGTGGATCTGTTCGCGGCCCGTTTCGATCCGGACTCGGCCGATCCCGATCACGCCGCCGAGTTGGAGGCCGCGGTGCGCCACCGTATCGACGAGGTGGTGAGCCTGGATGCCGACCGGATTCTGCGGGCCATCCTGGGGCTGATCAAGGCGACCCTGCGGACCAACTACTACGTGACCGATGCCGAGGGCAGGACGCGGGATTACCTGTCGTTCAAGGTGGAACCGCAGGAGATCGTCGAATTGCCCAGGCCCAGGCCACAATTCGAGATCTTCGTGTATTCCCCGCGGGTGGAGGGCGTGCATCTGCGGTTCGGTCCGGTCGCGCGTGGCGGATTGCGCTGGTCGGATCGGTTGGAGGACTTCCGGACCGAGATCCTGGGTCTGGTCAAGGCCCAAGCGGTGAAGAACGCGGTCATCGTGCCGGTCGGCGCGAAGGGCGGCTTCGTGGTCAAGAATCCGCCGGCGGCCACCGCGGACCCGGTCACGGATCGGCAGGCGCTGCAGGCCGAGGGCATCGCCTGCTACCGCACGTTCATTTCCGGTCTGCTCGATGTCACCGACGATGTGGACCGCGCCACCGGTGCGGTGCTGCCGCCGGCGCGGGTGCTGCGCCGCGATGGTGACGACACGTATCTGGTGGTGGCCGCGGACAAGGGCACCGCGACGTTCTCCGACATCGCCAATGATGTTGCGCAGTCCTATGGTTTCTGGCTCGGTGACGCGTTCGCCTCGGGTGGTTCGGTGGGCTATGACCACAAGGCGATGGGCATCACGGCCAAGGGCGCGTGGGAGAGCGTGAAGCGGCATTTCGCCGAGATGGACATCGATACCCAGACCCAGGACTTCACCGTGGTCGGTATCGGCGACATGTCCGGTGACGTGTTCGGCAACGGCATGCTGCTCTCGCGCCACATCCGCCTGGTCGCTGCGTTCGACCACCGCCATGTCTTCCTGGACCCGAATCCCGATGCGGCAGTGTCGTTCACCGAGCGTGAGCGCATGTTCGCCCTGCCCCGCTCCTCGTGGGCCGACTACGACACGTCCCTGATCAGCGCGGGCGGCGGGGTCTACGACCGCACGGTCAAGTCGATCCCGATCAGCGACCAGGTGCGCAAGGTGCTCGGGCTGGATGCAGATATCACCGCGCTCTCGCCGCCGGAGATGATCCGCGCGATCCTGTCCTCCCCGGTGCAGCTGCTGTGGAACGGCGGCATCGGCACCTACATCAAGGCGAGCACCGAGACCAATGCCGATGTGGGCGACAAGTCCAATGACGCGGTCCGGGTGAACGCGAAGGACCTGCGGGTCAGGGTGATCGGTGAGGGCGGCAACCTGGGTGTCACCGCGCTGGGCCGCATCGAGTTCTGCCGCTACGGCGGCAAGATGAACACCGACGCCCTCGACAACTCCGCGGGTGTGGACTGCTCCGACCACGAGGTCAATATCAAGGTCCTGCTCGACGGCGTGGTCTCGAGCGGTGAACTGCCCGAGTCCGATCGCAACCCGCTGCTGGCCTCCATGACCGACGAGGTCTCCGCACTCGTGCTGCGCGACAACGTCTCCCAGAACATCCTGATGGGCATGTCCCGGGCCGAGGCCCCCCACATGCTCAACGTGCACCAGCGCGTCATCGAGGATCTGGAGGAGCGCCGCGGCCTGGACCGCGAGCTCGAGGCGCTGCCCAGCGACTCGGAGATGAAGCTGCGGATGGAGCAGGGCACCGGCCTCAACTCGCCCGAGCTGTCGAATCTGATGGCGCACGTGAAGCTTTCGCTCAAGGCCGACCTGCTGGCCAGCGATCTGCCCGACAGCGTGTACTTCTCGGCGCGGCTGCCGCAGTACTTCCCGACCGCGCTGCGCACCCGCTTCGCCGCGGCCATCAAGCGGCATCGCCTGCGCCGCGAGATCACCAGCACCATGCTCGTCAACGAGGTGGTGGATCTGGGCGGCATCACCTACGCCTTCCGGCTCGGCGAGGAGATCGGGGCGTCGGCCTCGGACGCGGTGCGCGCCTTCACCGCCGCCACCCAGATCTTCGACCTGAATTCGGTGTGGACCCGGATCCGCGCCGCGGACGTCTCAACCCGCATGAAGGACGGGCTGGAGCTCGAGACCAAGCGCACCCTGGACCGCGCCTCGCGTTGGCTGCTCAACAACCGCCCGCAGCCGGTCGCGGTGGGCGCGGAGATCCACCGCTACGCCCAAGGGGTGCGCACGCTCTCGCCGAAGGTGCCGGGCTGGCGGCGCGGCCACCACATCGACACCCTCAACGACCAGTGCCAGGCCATCGTGGATCAGGGCGCGCCCAGCGAGCTGGCCACCGAGGTGTTCGGGCTGCTGAATCTGTTCCCGCTGCTGGATGTGCTCGATATCGCGGACATCACTGACCGCGGCGGTGAGGAAGTGGGTGCGCTGTACTACGCGCTCAACGATCACCTCAAGATCGATTGGCTGTTGCAGGCGGTCAGCCACCTGGAACGCGGTGATCGCTGGCACGCGCTGGCCCGGCTCGCATTGCGCGACGACATGTACGGGTCGCTGCGCTCGCTGACACTCGACGTGCTCTCCGCGGGTGACCCGGAGGAGACGGCCGAGGAGAAAATTGCATACTGGGAGTCGAAAAGCCAGTCCCGGTTGGGTCGCGCACGCAGTGCCCTGTCGGAACTGTTCGAATCCGGAACCCACGACCTGGCCACGCTGTCGGTTGCGGCGCGGCAGGTGCGCAGCATGGTGAGCGGGGTGGGTGCGCAATCGGAGGTACCGCGTTGACGAGTGTCGGTTCGCTGAACGGCCATGCCAAGACGGCCCACAGCCTGGGGCAGCCCCAGGTCCCGGCCGAGCCCAAGCGTTTCCACACCAAGGTGGAGGTGCGCTGGTCGGATATGGACGCCTTCCAGCACATCAACCATGCCCGCATGGTCACCCTGCTGGAGGAGGCTCGGATCCCGTGGCTGTTCACCGATGAGCGACCGACCGTCAAGCTGCGGTCCGGCTGCGTGCTGGCCGATCTGCGGGTTCAGTACAAGGGCCAGCTCCGGCACGAGGATTCGCCGCTGGACGTCTCGATGTGGATCGACCGGCTGCGCGCCGTGGACTTCACCGTCGGCTACGAGGTGCGCGCCGCCGGCGCCGCCCCGGACTCCCCGCCGGCGGTGATCGCCTCCACCCAGCTCGCCGCCTTCGACATCGACACCCAGCGGCTACGCCGCCTCACCGCCGCGGAACGCGACTACCTGGCGCTGTGGCTGGCCGACTGACCGAGAACGACCGTTGTCGGAACTGACCCTGCACGTTCCGGATCCTGCGGAACGCGAGAACCTGGCCACCTTCATATCGCACGCTCTGCGCCTCGACCCGGCGGCGGTGATCCGGCTGCGCCGCCGCGGCGACCGCTACGTCTCCGCCTGGGCCGCCACCGGATTCGAGGCACTGGCGGTGCGCACCGTGGTGGCCGAGCTCGGGATGGACGACGTGACGGTCGGCGGGGACACGATCCTCGCCGGCCTGCACGGGCCAGAGGCCGGTCACGCCTTCGGTCTCGGCTACGCCATGGATTCGGCGTGGCGAACCGCGCTGCCGCCGGAGGCCGGGTTCGTCCACATCGACGACGTACCCGCGCGCATGCTCGTCGAATTGGCCGAGCGCGGAGCCGAACTGGCGCAGGAGCACGGTAGCCAGCACGGCCCGCCCGCCGCGCTGTTGGACCAGACGGTGCTGACCGTGTCCGGCGGCGGCGAGCGGGTCGAGGTGCCCATGCGCGTGGTCTTCGCCCTTGCCGCCATGGATTTCATTCCGCACGGCGGGGAGAAGACCGCCTCGCGGCGCATCTCGGTCGACGAGATCGTGCGGGTGCGCGCGGCCCGGACCTGGCTGCGGTTGGACGCCCGCTACGGTTCGGTCGCCCGCCGCCGCGGTCCGGCCCTGCCGCTGCTGCCGCGCTGATCGCCTGGTTCGCGCGCTGATGCCCCTGTTTGTGCACTGAGCCCTCTTTCGCGTACTGATTCGGCCCGCCCCGAATGCGCGGGGCACCGAATCTCCTGGCTCGTACCGCCTTTCGGGCCCGGCTACGGTCGAATCGGATCGAACGCAACTGTCGGGGAGGCGATCACATGACGATCCTGAGGAGCATTCTGGCGGGCGTGGCACTGGGCATTGCCCTGCTGGCACCGGCTTTCGCGCCCGTGGTGGGTGGATGAGACGCCGTCGGCGGCGAGTGGCCGCCCGGCGCGGTTCGGGACTACGTTGGCGGCATGAGCGATGCCGCGATCGTGACCGAGTGGATCGACCTGAAGGTCGGCGAATCCGTGATGACCGCCTATGCGGCCCGTCCGGCGGAGCCGGGGCGGTACCCCGGAGTCGTTGTGGCACACGAGATCTACGGTCTGCACGGCACCGCCCGGGCCGCCGTCGAGCGGCTGGCGTCGCTGGGCGTCGTCGCCGTCATGCCGGACCTCTTCCACCGCGCCGACCCGCGCGCGGAGCTGGAACTGCACGTCGATCGTGACCGCGGCCTGGAACTCCTGCGCACCCTGAGCCGTCCCGGCGTGGTCGACGACGTCTCCGCCTGCCTCGACGAACTGCGTCGTCGCGATGTGGTTTCGCTGAACATGGTCGGCTTCAGCGCGGGCGGGCACGCCGCCTACTATGCCGCGACCCAGCTGCCGCTGGCCGCCACCGCCGCGTTCTACCCGGGCTGGCTGACCGATACCGATATCCCGCTGTCTACGCCGGAACCCACCGTGGAAGCCACGCCCGGCATCACCGGCCGGGTCGTGCTGTTCTTCGGCGGCGCGGATCCGCTGATCGATGCCGAGGCCCGCGATGAACTCGAAGAGGCCTTGAGCGTCAACGATATTCAGCACGAGATCGTCGTCTACCAGGATGCCCCGCACGCCTTCCTGTTCCCGGGGCGGGAGTCGTACCGCCCCGAAATCGCGGAGGACTCCTGGGCCCGGCTCGCGGATCTGCTGCGCGCCGGGTGAGGTCAATGCACGCCGAGCATCCGCAGCCCCGCGGTGACCGCGGCGGCCGAGAGGATCACCACCAGCAACGGCGCACGCTTCCACGCCAATCCGGCCGCGACGAGCACGCCCGCGGGCAGCGCCCAGCCGAATTGTCCGCCACCCGTGGGCATCAGCGTGGTGACGGCCAGCGCGGTGAGCAGTACGACGGAGGCGATCTCCAGCAGCCGGATGGTCCGCGGCGAGATCTTGACCCGGCGGCGCAACAGTGGTCCGGCGAAGCGGAATGCGAAGGTGCCGACGGCCAATGCCATCGCGCCCATGAGCAGCGCCTTGGTCATCGGCGCACGCCTCGCTGAGCGGTCCTGTGAAAGACGGTACGCATCAGGCGGTCCCAGCGGTCGCGGTGGCGGTGGCCGTGATCCCGGCCGGATCGCCCGCAGCGGCGGTGGGATCGCCCGGCGCGGCAGGTGTATCGGCACCGGCGCGCCGCACGACGAGCAGCACGGCCGTGAGCGCCAGGAGCACCGGCAGGCCGGCGCCCAGGAACGGCGCGGTAGCCGCGGCCACCGCCGCACCCGCGAGAGCCGCGGTGCGGGTGAGGGGTTCACGCAGCGCCGGAATCACCAGCGAGAACAGTACGGCCGGGAAGACGGCGTCCAAACCGAACGCATTGGGATCGGGCACCACCGAGCCGAGGACAGCGCCGATCGCGGCGCCCAGCGGCCAGGCGGCGAAGACGGCGAGCCCGCACAGCCAGTAGGCGGCGCGTCGGCGGTCTCGATCCGGCTGGGCCAGGGCCATGGCCACCGATTCGTCGTTCATGACGTGGGTGCCGAGCAGGCGCCGCCAGCCGGTGCCGACCACGTCGGGCACGGACAGGCCGTAGGGCAGGTGCCGGGCATTGACCAGCAGTCCGGCCAGTACGGCCGCCACCAGGCCGCCGCCCGCGGTGAGAATGCCGATGAAGACGAATTCCGAGCCGCCCGCGACCACGGCCACACTCATGAGTACCGGCAACCAGCCGGGCAGTCCCGAGGTCACGGCGGTGGCGCCGTAGGATACGCCGATCATGGCGACTGCCAGGCAGATCGCCGCGATACCTGTGAGCACACCCCGATCGAGTGTTCGCCATGTCGAACGCATGTCTAATATAATGAACACACCGGGTCGGGTTCGTCAAAGGGGCGCCCCGGGATCCCCGGTACTGTGAACCCCATCATGACCCAGCCAGACAGCTCCCTGCCGGTGCCCGCGCAGGAGACGTCAGCGTCTTCTCGCGAGGCCACCACCGAGTCTCCGCAGGAGGCCATCGCCGCCGCTCTGCGCCGGGAGCGCGCCCGCTCCGGACTCTCGCTGACCGAGGTCGCCCGCCGCGCGGGCATCGCCAAATCGACCCTGTCCCAACTGGAATCGGGCTCGGGAAACCCCAGCATCGAAACCCTGTGGGCACTCTGCATCGCCCTCGACATCCAGTTCTCCCGGCTCCTCGACCCGCCCAGCCCTCAGGTCCAGGTCATCCGCGCGGGTGAGGCGCCCGCCCTCGCCTCCGGCCAATCCGAATACCGAATCGCCCTGCTGGCGGCCTCCCCGCCCGCGGTCCGCCGCGACATCTACCGCCTCACCGCCGAACCCGGCCACCCTCGCGAATCCGACCCGCACAGCCGCGGCGTCGTCGAACACGTCGTCCTCTGCGTGGGCCGCGCCAAGGTCGGGCCCGCCGACGCCCCGGTCGAACTCGCCCCCGGCGACTACATCTGCTACCCCGGCGACATGCCCCACGTCTTCGAAGCCCTCGAACCCGGCACCTGGGGCATGCTGATCAGCGAATACAGCTGATCCGCAAATCCCATTGCGACCCAATCGAACTCGCTGATCCGCCAGGCGCCGGCCGGGCTGGCGGATCAGGCTGCGCCCTCGCCGAGGTACTGGAGCCAGGTCGGGTCCAGCTCGGAGCTGGCCGAGAGCAACCGCCAGTGCGGGCCCTTGGGGGCGACCATCGGGTGGTGCAGGGTCCAGCCGAGTTCGCTCAGGAGTTTGTCGGCCTTGCGGTGGTTGCAGGGGGCGCAGGAGGCTACGCAGTTTTCCCACGAGTGCGCGCCGCCGCGGCTGCGCGGGATGACGTGGTCGATGGTCTCGGCCTTGCCGCCGCAGTAGGCGCAGCGGTAGCGGTCGCGGTGCATGAGGGCGGCTCGGGTCATGGGTACCCGTGCCCGGTAGGGGACGCGCACATAGTTGCGTAGTCGGATGACCGAGGGGAGCGCCACCGAGGTGCCGGCGGAATGCACGACCGGACCCTCCGGATTGTCGTGCACAGTGTCGGCCTTGTCGCAGATCAGCAGCACGATGGCGCGACGTGCGGACAGGGCGGTGAGCGGCTCGTACGTGGCGTTCAGCAGCAGCACACGACGTTTGGCCCAGGCGGGAATGGGTGCTGCGGTGGGCGGATGGTGCGAATGCTCGCGGTGGTCGCCCGGATGGGCGGGCTCGGGATGAGCGCCCGGGTGATGCTCGGAATGAGAATGTTCGGACAGCAAGTGCAGCGGAGTAGCCCCCGACCCACGATTGTGGACGTCGGCGGGCTGGAGTTGTCGATGCGTGCGCGCCTCGTGTCGGGCACCGTGCCGCTGCTTCATGGGCCATACCCCGGTTTCGTATTCGTCCGATTGTGTGGTATCTCGGCAGACTGCCACCCAGTTGACCATGAGTTGGCGCACATTGCACGGTGATTTCACACATTGTCGGGCACATTCGGATGAACGGGACGTGACAATCCTGCACCCGGGCGCGCCGCACGTCGAGCAACTCGTGTCGACGGAGCAGACGGTGTACAAAGTGTCGTTTGTCACACCGGGTACGGGTGCGGCTCGGCCGGCAATCGCGGCAGTGGGCAGAATGGGTCTGTGACTTCGGGCGAGCAGACTGCAACTTCCTTCTACCAGGCCGTGGGCGGGGAGGAGACCTTCCATCGGATCGTGGCCGCCTTCTATCGCGAGGTGGCCGCGGACGAGGTGTTGCGGCCGCTGTATCCGGAGCAGGATCTGGGCCCGGCCGAGCGGCGGCTGCGGATGTTCCTGGAGCAGTACTGGGGCGGGCCCCGCACCTACTCCGACGAGCGCGGACATCCCCGGCTGCGGATGCGCCACATGCCCTTCAAGGTGGGCCCGATCGAGCGGGACGCGTGGCTGCGGGCCATGCACATCGCGGTTGCCGAGATCGAGCCGGAGGTGCTCGACGACGCGCACCGGCAGCAGCTGCTCGGCTACTTCGAAATGGCTGCCAATTCGCTCATGAACTCGCCCATCTGAATTCGATTCGCAGAAGTCGCGGTGCCGCAGAGCGTTTGCGACTCCCCGTCCTCGGCCGCTGATCATTTGCTGAAACTGGACAAGTCCGCACGACGCGCCCGCGAAAGTCGGTGCGCTTTGGCACCATTACCGCTGTGACGGACAGTTCGGTGATGGGCACGGCCGCCGCGGGCGAGGGACCCGGGGAGGTGCCGGGGGCGGCCACGCCCGCCCCATGGTGGCGGTCGGCGGTGTTCTACCAGGTCTATCCCCGATCCTTCGCCGACTCCGACGGCGACGGGGTGGGCGATCTGGGCGGGTTGCGCGACAAGCTGGGCTATCTCGAACTGCTCGGGGTGGACGCGCTCTGGATCTGCCCGGTCATGCGCTCGCCCATGGCCGACGGCGGCTACGACGTGTCGGATCCGCGCGATATCGATCCGCTCTTCGGTGGCATCGGGGCGCTCGAGGAGATCATCGCCGAGGCCCACGACCGGGACATGCGGGTGACCATGGACCTGGTGCCCAATCACACCAGCGATCAGCATCCGTGGTTCCGGGCCGCGCTGGCGGCGGGGCCGGGGAGTCCGGAGCGGGCGCGGTATCACTTCCGGGACGGTCGCGGGCCCGACGGCGCGGTGCCGCCGAACAATTGGCCGAGTATCTTCGGCGGCCCGGCCTGGACCCGGGTGAACGAACCGGACGGTAGACCCGGGCAGTGGTACCTGCATATCTTCGCGGCCGAGCAACCCGACTTGAACTGGGAAAACCCTGAGGTCGCAGCGGATTTCGAACAGACTCTCCGATTCTGGTTGAACCGTGGCGTGGACGGGTTCCGCCTCGATGTCGCGCACGGCATGGCCAAACCGCCGGGCCTGCCCGACATGGACCGCATACCGACGCAGATGCTGCGGCTCGACGACGACGATCCGCGTTTCAACAACCCCGGCGTGCACGAGTTCCACCGGCGCATCCGCAAGGTGCTCGACGAATACCCGCACGCGGTGTCCATCGGCGAGGTGTGGATCAACGACAACACCCGCTTCGGCGAATACGTGCGACCGGACGAGCTGCACCTGGCCTTCAACTTCCGACTGGCCCAGACCCCCTTCCACCCCGAGCGGATTCGCGCCGCCGTCGACAATTCGCTGCGCGCGGTCGCCGGGGTCGGCGCGTCGCCCACCTGGACGCTGTCCAACCACGACATCGAACGCGAGGTCACCCGCTACGGCGGCGGGGCCGTCGGGCAGGCGCGGGCGCGGGCCATGATCCTGCTGGAACTGGCGCTGCCGGGGGCCGTATTCGTCTACAACGGAGCCGAATTGGGGCTGCCGAACGTGGACGACCTACCCGAGGCCGCGCTGCGCGATCCCACCTGGGAACGGTCCGGGCGCACCGAGCGGGGCCGGGACGGCTGCCGGGTGCCGCTGCCGTGGGAGGGGGAGCGGCCGCCGTTCGGCTTCACCGCGGGCGTGCCGTGGCTGCCCATGCCGCCGGAGTGGGCGGCGGTGAGCGTGGAGACGCAGCTGGAGCGCCTCGATTCCATGCTGTCGCTGTATCGGATGGCGATCGAATTGCGGGCGGTGCGGCCGGAATTCACCGGGAGCGAGCTGGAGTGGTACGGAAGTCTGCCCGGCTGCCTGGCTTTCCGGCGCGAGAGCGGACTGTTGTGCGTGCTCAACGCCACCGACGCGCCGATTCTGTTGCCCGCCGGGGACGTGTTGCTGACCAGCGCTCCCATCAGCGCCGGGAAACTTCCGGCGAACTCCGCGGCCTGGCTGGTGTGAAAGAACGATTGTTACGACACGGTCGCACTACCCCTTACCGGTCGTAGTAGTCGCGGCGGCATCGACTACCGTTGGGCCGTGAGCATTCTCCAGACAGTGCTGATCTACGTCGGCATCCCGGTCGCGATCTATCTGGTGATCGCCGGATTGTCGTTCCTCGGCAAGCCGCTGCCGGGCAAGCGACCGGAACACTACGAACTCGGTGAGAAGTGGACGCAGCCTCCGGTGCTGTGGAGCGCGACCGACGAGGTGACCGGTTCCGGCCACCACGACACTGCTGATTCGCATGGCGACCATGCGGCTATCGAATCCGCCCACGCGGAGCTGATCGGAGGCCGGGCAAGTGGCAACTTCTAATTGGCCCGCGGTGAACGAGGCGGACCTACCCCACGGCTGGGCGATCACCTCCAGCGGCCGCGTCTCCGGTGTGCACGAGGCCGGCGATCTGTTCAATGACGCGCCGTTCACCGACCGCGAGCGGCTGCTCATGGACAACGCTCTCACCGATGCCACCCGGGCCACCAAGGTGCGCTTCAACATCTACATCGGTGACCTGGGCGCGGATTCGGCCGCCGGCGTGGACGCGCTGTTCCCCGGCACCCCCGAGGCCGCCCGCTCGGTGCTCATCGCGGTGGACCCGAACACCAGCTCCGTCGAGGTGCGCTCCGGCCGCGACGTCGCCGAACGCGCCAACGACCGCGTCTGCCAGCTCGGCGCCACCGCCGCCACCAGCTCCTTCCGGCAGGGCGAGCTGATCGACGGCCTGGTTTCCGCCGTGCGCGTGATGGCCGCCGCCATCGGGCGCGTGTAGCGGACTCCCGCGCGAGACGAACTTCGGCCCGGCCCCGCATTCTGGGGCCGGGCCGTTGTGTTTCCAGGGCCGGGCGTGGTGTCTCGAGGGACGGGGTGGAGGCTCGACGGCCGCGGTGTGGTGTCTCGAAGGCCGTGGTGTCAGGGTCGGCGGCGTTGTGTCCGTGGGTGTCTCTGCCCCCCGGCCGGAGTTCCATGGAAGTTCGCCCACAGCAGATCGGGGCGCGGGGACAGGGCCGCGAAACCTACGCTCGGGGTATGTCCGAGCATCCGCGTTTGCGCGCAATTCCCGGTGGTCTCGACGAATCGGCTCGGCCGAACGGCGGGCAGAGCCCGTCCGGCCCGGGCGAGCGGCGGCCCGCGGGAGCACGCAAGCCCGCCGACCGCGAGCCGCTGTGGCGCGAGGCGCTCGGCGAGCAATTGCGGGCGCTGCGGCTCGAACAGGGGGAGAAGCTCACCGAAACCGCTGGGCGGGCCGGGATTTCGCCGCAGTATCTGTCCGAGGTGGAACGCGGTCGCAAGGAGCCCTCGAGCGAGATGATCGCCGCACTGGCCGGAGCCCTGGGCATCAGCCTCGGCGGTCTCACCTTGCAGGTGGCGCAGGAGCTGCGGCGTCGGCAACTCGCCTCGTTCGCCCGGACATCGGTGCCGCAGCGGTACTCGGGCCAGGCTCTGCTCTCGCTGGCCGCCTGACCAGGACTCGGACGACACTCGCGCCGCCGCGCGGGACGGCCCGGCTGGAGAGCCGCCGGATACCCGATTCGCTTCGATCCCGGGACCGGGTGTTCTACAGTTCGGGTGGGCCGCAGTCGTTTCGGGGACGGTCGGCACCCGGCAGGCAGCTTCAGGAGTCGGCGTGGAATTACGGGCGGGGACCGAATTCGCCGGATACGTCATCGAGCGGCAGCTCGGCGCGGGCGGCATGGGCGTGGTCTACCTGGCGCGGCATCCCAGCCTGGAACGCCTTGTCGCACTGAAGATTCTGAACGACATGCTGGCCAACGACCCCGGTGCCCGCGCCGCGTTCGAACGGGAGGCCAAGCTCGCGGCCCGGCTCGAACATCCGAATATCGTTGCCGTGTACGACCGCAGCGGTCCCGGGGATCCGGCGCTGTGGCTGTCCATGCGCTATATCGCCGGAGGCGATGCTGCCGGTTTGCTGACTGCCGAACCGGGCGGGCTCGACCCGGCTCGCGCACTGCAATTGCTCGCCGATGCCGCCGACGCGCTGGATCACGGCCACGCCCAAGGTGTTCTGCATCGCGACGTCAAACCTGCCAACCTGCTCATAGACCACGACCGCCGCCGCGGCGAACGCGCCGTGCTCACCGACTTCGGCATCGCCAAAACCCTCGAAGACACCGTCACCCTCTCCTCCGTCGCCGCCAGCTTCGCCTACGCCGCCCCGAGCGCTTCATGAACCAGCCGACCGACCACCGCACCGACATCTACTCCCTCGGCTGCACCTTCTACCAGCTGCTGACCGCACGGCCGCCCTACCCGCGCAAGGATCAGGCCGCCGTCATCGGCGCGCACCTGATGGAACCGCCACCCTCACCGCGAGCGATCCGCCCGGAACTGCCTGCGGCCCTGGACGCGGTGATCGCGACCGCGACGGCCAAGCAGCCCGGCGACCGCTTCGCCAGTTGCGGTGCGTTCGCCGATGCCGCTCTGGCGGCCTGCGACACTGCGGCCCCGATCGCACCGTCGCCGAAACCCGCGGTCCCCGAACGTACTTCGCGGACCGCGGAGACGGTGAATGCTCCTGCGCGCACCCTCGAGTCCATGCCGACCGCCAACGCGACCGCCGCGCTGGAGGCTGCCTCTCCGTCGAGGGTGGCCGGTCCCGCATCCCCGCCGCCGCGCACGGAACCACCTGCGCCCATTCGGATCCGGGGAGATGACACCCTCGTTCGGGTGGGTGACCCCGGTGGACCCGCCGTACCTGCCCGGCTCGGTCCGCCCGCCTCGCGGGGTGCGATTACCTGGTTGAGAGGGTACTGGAGACGGTATCCGGTGCGAGTCATCCTCGGGGTACTGACGATTGTGGCTGTCGCTCTTGCCATTGGCGCGGTCTTCGGCGTCGTCATCCCGTCATTGAACGGATCCTCCGATCGAGTGATCGACCGCAGTGACCTGGAACGGGCTGTGGGATCCAAGTTCTCGGACGTGAAATCTGTGAACTGCCCCGATCCACTGAAGCTGAAGATCGGAGCCTCGACCCGCTGCGTCATTACAAAACAGGACAATTCGCGCCGAGACGTCACAGCCGCGGTCGGCAACATAGAGGGGACGTCCGCAGACATCACGGTCTCGCTGAGCCCGTACTGACCCGGCGGTTCGTCAGCGCGGGCCGAGGATTTGGTCGGCGAGGCCGTAGTCGAGGGCGGACTCGGCGGTGAAGACTCGGTCTCGGTCGGTGTCTCGGCGGAGGGTTTCGGGGGATTGGCCGGTGTGGGTGGCGAGGATGGCTTCGATTTCGGCTCGCATGCGGACCACTTCGTCGGCTTGGAGGATGAGGTCCGGGATGGTGCCCTGGCCGCGGGTTGCGGGCTGGTGCAGGACTATTCGGGCGTGGGGGAGGATGTTGCGTCGCCCCTTCGCGCCGCCCGCGAGCAGGACCGCGCCGACGGCGATGGCCTGGCCGACGCAGGTGGTCACCACCGGGGACTGGATGTGCTGCATGGTGTCGTAGATGGCGAGCATGGCCGAGAGGTCGCCGCCCTCGCAGTTGATGTAGAGGTTGATGTCCTGCCCGGGGCTCTCGGCGTCGAGGTGGAGTAGCTGCGCGATGAGGGCATTCGCCACCCCGGAGTCGATGGGGGTGCCGAGGTAGACGATGCGCTCGGTTAGTACT
>NZ_BJWY01000103.1 GCF_007990715.1 Nocardia seriolae NBRC 15557
GGCGCCGATCGGGCCTGGCTCGATGCTGTGGCACTACGCCTCGGATCTACGCAGCATGTATCCGGGGATGAGTCTGGGACTTCTGCAACTGATGCATCCTGGGATCGGAGCGGCGGTCACCGAGCACTCCGCGTTCTCCGCACAGCCTTTTCAACGAGTGTATCGATCCGTCCCGCAGATTTGGTCGGCCCTGTTACTTCCCGACGGAGAAGTCAGGAGTAGGCAGATTCGAGATCTACACAGCAATATCAGCGGTACCGACGGGAGTCAGCGTCGATACCACGCGCTGGACCCGGAGACATTCTGGTGGGCGCACGCGTGCTTCACCTGGGGGATCTTCCGATCCGTCGAACTGTTCCACGCCAGACAACTCGACGACTACCAACGCGATCGACTATATGCAGAAACGCTGAGCTGGTATGACCGCTACGGCATGAGCAGCCGTCCCATTCCACCGGACTATGCCGCATTTCAAGCCAAGTTCGAGTACATCTGCGCCGATGTACTCGAACTGACTCCCGCAGTCCAGCAGGCATTGCACACCACACCCGCCGAAGCCTCCACCGCATTGTCGACCACGTCCCCATGGACCGGACGATTGCTGCGCCTGGTCACACCCGATTTGGGACTGTTCAGCATCGGCTGCTTTCCGCCGAGCGTTCGCGAGCGCTTCGACCTGAACTTGAGCGACGACCGGCAACGACGCTTCGACCGGCTCGCCACCCTCATCCGCCACGGCTCGCGTCTGGTGCCAGACCGGGTCAACCACGCGATCCTGCGAACTTTCCTGCGACAGACCGGCGCTCGAACACGTGCAGATCGCTACCGTCCGACACCGCGCTGATCATCCGAGACACGCTCGCCGGCAATCGCACCCGACATAGATCGACACAGCGTCGGGACGAACACCAGTGGCCCGAGCTGTTCTTCCAGCGTTACCGAATGAAGACCGCGTCCGCGTGGAGGCCGAGCCAACGCCTCCGCCTTCTCCACCACCATCCATGGTGAAGTGCCGGTCACACTGGAAGCCTGGGTCGGCCGAAACCACTGGAGCCGATCGTTTTTCACTATCGGCCCTATTCAGTCTATGTCGGCTGTTCGGCACCGAGCCGACGTTGCCAGGCGATGGTTTCGTCGATATAGACCACCAGGCAGTCGACCAGTTCCTCGGCGGTGATGTCGAGCCGATGATCGACCCACGCCATGATCATCTCGGCGCTGGCGCCGGCGATCGCTATCGTGTTGATATCGCCCATCACCGGCTCCACGGCTTCGGATCCGCCGGTGAGGAATTGCGCCATCATCGGCAGGGCCGCTACGGCCATATTGGTCTCGGGGCTGTCCAGCCACATGGTCATCAGCCAGGTGGTCGCGTACAGCATCTGCTGCCGCAGCTTGGCCAGCGCCCCGCCGGCACGTTCGGTCTCGACGAACAGGATCCGCCCCACCCGGGGATCCTCGTCCACGATCGTCACGAGTTCCTTTGCCACCGCTCGCAATCGGGCCTGACCGTCTTCGATACCGACCGCTTTCACGAACAGTCGTCCGGCGACCTGCATGGCGACGGTTTCGACGACCGCCTTGGCGAAGGCATCGAGATTGTCGAAACTCTCATAGAAGTACCGTTCGGTCAGCTCGGCCTGCTTGCAGACGTCGCGGACCTTGGTGTCGGCGATCCCCGATTCGCCGATAACCGCGATTCCCGCCGTGACGAACGCCTCGCGGCGGGCTTCCTTCCGGTCCTCTTTGCTCATCCCCGCGAACCGATGCGGACGCCGGGCGGCGCGGGTCGGCTGCGATGTCATGGGATCGATTATCGCTCACCGCGGTGTGGTGACGTGCAAGGTGACCGCCCCCGGTGCGGCGACAGCGGCCAGCGCCGAATCGAGTAACCGGCTGATGTCGATCATGCCGGCGGATTCGGTGGCCGAGCGGATGCCGGGCAGCGCCGAGTCGGCGAGCTCGCGGGCGTCGGGGGCGATACGGTCCTCGAACTGCTGGAGCTTGGCGAACAGAGTCAGCGGGCCGACCTCCACCACTCGCGGGTAGTCGTTGGACTGCATCATCTCGATGGCGGTTTGGGCCAGCGTCGCGAAATTGATCCCCAGCATTCGGGCCGGCTCGCTGGTCTCGGCGATGGTAGGCCCGACCGCATTACTCCGCGCCAGCACGTCCTGTCCGTCGGTGAGCAGATCCCGGATCGAGCCGGTGTTCATGAGCAGGGTCGACGCCAGCAGCACACTCGCGCGAGACAGATTGTGCACCAACGCGATATCGGCGGGAAGGGCCGAGTCGAGTTCGCCGACGACCGAATTCATCGTCTCGGGTCGAATGCCGTTCAGCATCCGGGTCAGCGCTGCCGAGAGGTCGCCGAAGGTGCGCGGAACCGTCGACGCCTGCGCACGAATGTGCTGATCATCGGCGAAGTATGGTCCGGCGGTGGATTTCGGCAGCACCGCGACATAGCTCTCCCCCAGTGATGACAGGCTTTCGATGCGGAAGTCGCTGTCGATGGGAATCCGGTAGTTGCGGCGGTAGCCGAATTCGATCTCCACCCTCTCGGCAGCGGCGCGGACGGCGGTCACCTGGCCGATGGGAACTCCGCGCAGCAAGAGCTTGGAACCGGTGGCGATCCCATTGGCGTCGGTGACTTCCAGCACCGCGTGGCGTTGATCGGCGGGCGGCAGCCAGCGCACGCCCTGGCGGCCGATCGCCACCACGGAGAAGGCCAGCAAAGCCAGCAGTGCGGCAATGGATACCGCGTTCTTCCTGTTCACCGGACGGCTCCCAGCATTCTCAGCAGATCCGTTACCGCGTCGAGGTGTTCGTTGTCGTCGGCGGTGACGATGGAGGTGACATCGACGCTGGGCTTGCTCAGCAGCGGCATCAGGGTGGTGCGCAGGAACCGTTGCAGGTTCGCGCCGGTGTCCGCGATGTTCACGTCGGTGTTCGACGCGTTCTCGACAGCGGTGCCGACCGAGTTGAGCACTGGGACCAGCCAATTGCCGCCGGTGAAGACGCTGCCGACCGAGGGCAGCAGAATACCGATATTGGCGACCAGGAGCCGCAGATTGGCCCAGAACTTCATCGAGTTCGGGGAGAAGATGTTCTCGATATCGGCGGCGTGACGATTCAGGGCCTGTGCGCTGTTGCCGACGCCGGTGAGCAGGTGGTCGACATCGGCGGTGTCGGCGGCGAGGCCGCGCACATCGACGGCCAGCGTGCTCGTGATCTTCCGGACCTCGTCCGTGGTCGGGGGAAGGGCCGCGTTCAGCTTTCCTATGGTCTGCTCAATACGCTGCACCGAACCTGTCCCGAGGAAGTTCGCCAGCACGGCGAGGGTATCCTCGAGCAGCCCGGGTGACACGGTGCGTTCTCGGGGTATCCGCGAATTCGGCGCCAGCGCAACATTGTTCGACGAGGACGGTGACCGGTCGATCTTCACGTACGCGTCGCCGAGGACGGTGTCCTGGGTGATTCCGGCGGTGCTGTCCGCCGGAATGGCGATGCCGGGCCGGATGGCGACCGCGACCGCTACTACGCCGCCGGTCAGTTCAATACCCCGGACCGACCCGACGATGATGCCGTCGAAGGACACTTTGGCGCCGACAGGCAGGTTCAGCGCGTCTGCGAATTCGACAGTCAGGGGGTAGCCATTCCGGGCGAGGTCGCTGGGCATCGGCAGGTGCGCGGGGTTCGCCGAACAGGCCGCCAGCATCGTCACGGTCGCCGTCATCACAGCGGCCATCGTGTATCGCACGTTGTTCATTGGGGCACAACACCTTTCAATACCAATTGCAAGAGATCGGTGGCGGTCACCTCGGGTTGTCCGGGCATCGCGGTGAGCCGGAATCTCGGTGCCACAGCCGAGATCTGCTGTCCGGTACCGGCATTGCTCAACAGGCGTATCGAATCAGACAGCGCTGGCAGTGAATTGGCCAATCGAGCGATGCTGTCCTCCCCGGTGGCCGCGAGATGCAGTGCCGCAGCCACGGTGTCGAGGCCGGGCCACAGGTAGGTTCCATACCGTCGCACCAGGTCCAAGCACAGATCCATGGCACCGGGCAGACCGCCGAAAATCGTGTTGACCGCCGGGAACACCTGCACGGCCACCGACTGGATCCCGGGAGGCGCTGTCGCGAGCGCGGACTCGATATCGTCCCAATGCGCCCGGGTGGCGGCCAGTAGCGGCGCGGTGTCGGCGATCAATTGACCGAGTGTCGCCGTGGCGTGGTCCGGGTCCGCGACGGCGCGGGCGAGGGACGCCACCGCATTGCCGGCCGCCGGCCCATTGCCCGTCAGCTGGCCCGCCAGACCGTCCAGCACCCGGTCGCCTGTATTGCCCGTACCGGATCGAGCGAGGCCGTCGAGCAGTCCCGCGGTGGCCGCGGTGATCTCGGAGATGCTCTTCGGAGTCGCGGTGTCGGACAGCGGAATACAGTGCCCCGGCGACAAACTCGGAACGGTTTGATTGTTTCCGGTCAGTTCGAGACTGCGGTCGGCGAGGATCGAGGTCGATCGGGTCACCGCCTTCGCCGTGGCCGATACCGATTGATCGCCGTCGAGTGAGAACGTGACCCGGACCCCGGACCCCTGCGGTTCGGTCCGATCCACCGTTCCGATCCGGACGCCCATCCGGGTGACGAAATTGCCGGGGTACAGCCCGATCGTGTCGGGCATTATGGCGCAGAACCCCTGGGTACTACCGGAATTCGGATGGATGACAACGGCGGCGCCGATCGTGGCGGCAACGGCGGCGATGGTCGTCAGGACCAACGGTCCTCGGTAGCGGCGAAGCATCAGCAACTCCTTCCGGGAATCGGCACACACAGGTCGGTGGCCAGCACCTGGTCGCCGCCGACGAGGCGAACTCCGTCCGGGCCCAGCAGTGACTGCAGATGGGTGATGAAGCCCTGCAGTTGCCCGATCAGTGTCGGGATGTCGGTGTTCACGCTGCGCGCCGCCGCGTCGAGTTGCTGCACCGCGTCGTACAGCTCGTCGCGATGGTTCGAGTAGAAGGCGGTCAGCGACTTCACCGAAGTGAAGACCCTCCCCAAACCCTGGTAGGCGTAAGCGAATTCGACATGGGTGTCGTCGAGCACGCGCAACACGATCGCGGCCTTGCGCAGCATGGTGAACAGCGCATCGCGCTGATTATCGAAGGCGTCCAGGTACTCCTGCGAGACCGCCAAACTCGTTCCGATCTGCTCACGCTGGCGGTCCATGATTCCAGCGAGCGCCTGCACGCTGTCGATCATGGACTTCACGGAGCCTGGATTGGCGTCCAATGCGGCGGCGGCGCGGTCGAGGTCGGCGCCGATAGTGGGCGCGTCGATCGCGGCGCTCTTCGCCGGCGCGGCGTCGAGCAGTTCGGGCAGCCGGTACGGCAGGTGCACCCGAGCCGAGGGAATCGTCCGGTCGCCGAGCGCCGTCGCGCCCGCGGACACGAGCGCGACATAGTAGCCACCGACCGCGGTCAGCATGCGGACGTCGACGGCGGTGTCCGCACCGAGGGAGACGGTGTTGTCGACGGTCAGCACAACTTCGACATGATCGGGCCGCAGCAGTACCTCGGTCACCTTGCCGGCGGGGACGCCGGCCACGCGCACTTCGTCGCCCGAGCGCAGCGCGGCGGCATCGGTGGTTTCGAAGACGACCTTCTGCTGATCGAGTGGGTGAAGATACAGCGCTCCCGCCGCGACGGCGACGATCACCGCCGTCGCGGCGGCGGCCGCACCGACAATGACGTGCTTGTGATCGGTGCTACGTGTGGTCAGATAGGCCCGGACACGTTGTGCGGCAATGCCTAGCGATTGCACAGCACCACCTGCTGTCCGGCGAGCAGCACCTGGACCGCACGCGGTAGTGCCGCAGGGCCGTTGGTGCATCGAGTGTCCACCGTCGACGAGCTGAGTTGTTCCAGCCCCGACAGCATGGACGGGAGCATGCGCAGCGTCTGCGGGGCATCCTGCAGTTGGGCGAGAGCGGGTTTCAGCAGGGCGTCGAGATCGGTGCCCTCGTGCAAGCCCAGTCCGCTCATCAGCCGGTTGACCGCGTCGACGAAGACCGGTCCGTAGGTCGCGGTCGCGTAGAACTGGTCGAGTACGGTCATCGTCTTGTCGAGGGCCAGGTCGAAATTCTCGATGAACTCCAGCACGCGGTCCGACTTTCCCTTCATGGTGTCCGATATCGAGGCGATATTCGCGACCAGTGTGGAGACGACCTGCTGCCGATCGACGGTGTAGTCGGCGATCTTCCGGACGCTGGCCACGAGATCAGTCGCGTCGGCGCCGTCGAGGAAGGCGGAGACATTCGCGGCCAACTTGTCGATCTCACCGGGATTCAGGGTGCGCAGTACCGGTTCGAGGCCGTGGAACAGGGTCGTGATATCGAACGACGACGTGGTCATCTCCGTGGTGGCATGCCGGATAGCTACGGGAAGACCCGCGGTGGTGGCGGTCTCGCTGAAATCCAGATAGCGCGAGCCACTGAGGTTCTGAAATTTCACCGCCAGATGCGAGGCTGTGGTCAGTCGATAGTGCTGCTGCAGCGCGAATCCGACGACCGCGATATTCGACCCGCCCTGATGCCGGATGTCAATCGAGGTCACCTTCCCCACCTGCACCCCCTGGCGGCGGACATCCGAGCCGACCCTGAGTCCGGAGACATCGACGAAATCGGCTGTGTAGGAGGTCGTCTCACCGGCAACCGGGTTGCGCAGCGCGTTGACGACGCCGACGAAGAGCACAGCCGAGACCGCGGCCGCGACGAGCAACCGCCACAACGCCTGGCGTGGTGTCGTCCCCATTCAGTTCCCTCCGGGCAGTGGCAACGGTGCGGCGAGAAAAGGCAATTCGTCCAGCACGATGCGCAGCCTCAGCGACTTGTCCTGATCGGGGCCGGTGTAGGCCGATTCGAATCCGGACAGCACCTGATCCAGCCGCGCGCCCAGTCGTGCTTTCCGCACTGTGCCCGAGACCAGGTCCGACAGCACGCGGACGATCTCGGTCATCGGCGTGAAATCGGCGGCGTGCGAGCCGAGTAGGGCACCGAGCGGACCGAAGAACCCGGTCGCGATCAACTGCATGGTGTCGTTCATCGGCCCGTAGTGGTCCACGACCATCTGGCCGCCCGGGATGTCACGTACGGCCGTGACCGCGGTGATCGCATCGTCGATGAACAGCGGCATCGGGTCGAGCAGCGCGTTCAGGTCACGCAACTGCGCATCCGGCATGCGCCGCTGGGCTTCCGCAATGGTGTTGGCCGTCGTGAACCCGGCTTCGAGCAGTGGCGCGAGCGCGTCGGTGTAATCGGCGATGCGCCGGATCACCTCGACCATGCGATCGGTGACCACGCCGTTGACCACCGCCGAGGATCGGTTCAGGACCATCGCCATGGTGAAATCACCCTCGGGTGCGCGCTCGAGCCGCTGGCCATCGGCCAGTGTCCGTCCACCCGCACCGGGCAGCAGGTTCAGTGCGGAGACGCCGAAGTAGTTCATCGGGCGGTAGTCGAACCCGACCGAGTCGGTGAGTCCGCCGATCTGATTGCGCCGCAACCGAATGTCGAGTTCCACCCCGCGGCCCGCGCTACCGCGCACCGTTTCCACCCGGCCCACCGGCACGCCGTGCAGCATCACAGCGGACCCCGCCGTGATCCCCTGCCCGAGGTACGGGGTCCGAACGGTGAGATGCAGGGTGTCACCCGGCTCCCGACCGGTGATCCGCACCACGACGAGAATCGCGGCCAGCAGGACCACCACCGTGATCGCCCCGGTCAACAGCAGAATCCGCCGTTGTCGTCGGTCAGATCCGACCAGTAATTCCGACATTGTCGATTCACCCCGTGAAGACGAATTCGGGGGTGACCCCCCACAACAGGACCGTCAGCATCAGGTCCAGCATGATGATCGCGACCAGACTGGCCCGTATCGCACGACCGCTGGCAATACCGACACCGGCCGGTCCGCCCGAGGCGAAATAGCCGAAGTAGCAATGGATGAACGTGACCACCGCACAGAACAAGACCGCCTTCAGCATCGAATAGAGCACGTCCACCGGATCGAGAAACTGCTCGAAATAGTGGTTGTAGGTGCCGGCGGACTGCGAATGGACCACGGTCACTACCGAACGGCAGGTGACGAAGCTGACCAGCAACGTGACGAGATATGCCGGTGCGACACACAGCATTCCGCCGACCAACCGGGTGCCGACCACGAACGGCACCGTGCGCACGCCGAGTGCCTCGATGGCGTCGATCTCCTCCGAGATCCGCATCGAGCCGATCTCCGCGGTCATCCGGCATCCCGCTTGTGCGGCGAAACCGACACCCGCCACGATCGGAGCCATCTCACGAATATTGGCCATACCGCCGACCACACCCGACAGCGCACCGAACCCGATCAGATCAAGTCCGGCGAAGGCTTCGATGGACACCATCGCGCCGATCGCGACACCGAGAATCAGCATGGTGCTGACGACTCCGCCATCGACGATCAGCGATCCACGGCCCCAGGCCAGGTTGTTTAGTATCCGGAACGTCTGTGCCCGATACTGACGAACGGTCACCGGAAGCAGCCACAGCGTCCGGCCGACAAACAGTGCCGCCCTGCCGATTTCGGCGAACAGGTCGGCGCCGGGCCGCGATACCCGCCGCGCCAGCCGGGCCGTGCGCGGCAGCGAGTGGTAGCGAGAGGGAGCCGTGCTGCTCATGCGACGTGACTCGGCAGAAACATGGTCTGCAACTGCGTGACCAACAGTGTGGCCAGGATGATCGCCGTGACACTCAGCACCACCGACGAATTCACCGCATCGGCGACGCCGCGCGGTCCACCACGCGTCTCGAGCCCCCGCAATCCGGCGACGATCGCCACCAGCACGGCCGCGACCAGCGTTTTGATCACCGCGACCACCAGATCCGCAGTGGTGGCGAAGGCCCCGAACGAGGCCCAGAAACTGCCGCGGCTGACACCGTTGAGTTCGACGGCGACAAGGTAGGAGGAGCCGACGCCCACCATCACGATGGCGATCAGCAGCATGGGAGAAATAGCCAGCAGCGCAAGGAAACGCGGCACCAGCAACCGTTGCACCGGATCGACCCCCATGACCCGCATGGCATCGAGTTCCTCGCGAATGGCCCGCGCCCCGAGATCGGACGCGATCGCCGAGGCTGCCGCCCCACCGAGCAGCAGACCGGCCGCCAGCGGCGCGCCCTCCCGGATGATGCCCAACCCGCTCGCCGCGCCGGTCAGCGAATCAGCGCCCACCTGGTGCACCAATCCACCGACCTGGACCGAGACGACCGCGCCGAACGGGACAGCCATGAGAACCGCCGGGACTGCCGTCACCTTCAGCAGATGCCATGCCTGCTGCACGAATTCACCGCCCGGCAATCGGCGGCCGATGATGTCTCCGACGAGATACCGCAGCATCGAGATGCCGAGCAGGACCGAGCGGCCCAGCGTTGCCACACTCGTCCGGCCGATACCACCCACATGATCGACCACAACATTGAGAAGGTCTGTGCCTCTACCCGGCGGCAGTGAGCTGTCGAGCTGTGCCATGAGGTCTCCGGTGTCCTCTCGTACGCGAATCTATTTGCCGCTCATAGCGGAATCGATTCCACCGACATCGGTGATCTTCCAGCTCGCGTTCTTGTCGATGGTGACGGTGTAGGTCGCGGTCGACTGGACTCCGTCCGGCGCCTGGGTGTTCTTGGTCATGACACTGACGAAACAGGTGACGACATACGTACCGTTCTGCTCCGAACGGACCGCGGCAGTGATCGGAGTCGGCGTCGAAATCCACTGCAGCGGCACGATGATCTGCTCCATCGAGGACGCCGCCTGCTTCAGCTTGTTCGCCAATTGCGGCGAAGTGTTCGCGGTCAGCCGCTGTGACCACGCCGCCAAGTCTTTGAAGTTCATGTCCGCCGCACCGACCGAGTAATCGGTCGCCACCTGCTCGGCACGATGCCGATCATCGGCGGCCGACCGCATCGCCGTGACCTCAGCGCGCGCCGCGTCCCGATCGCTCCCCCGCTGATGTGCTATCCAGCCCAGTGTGATGGTGCCGAGCAGAAGCACGGCCACCACCACGGACAGCACAACAGTGCTGATCCGAAGCGAAACAGTGCCTCCGCTCGCGAGTTGCTGGATTCGCCGACGGGATCCACCGCCCGCCCGTGGCTTGCCCATCGCCGGCTCGGGTGCTTCGACAGCTCCCTCCGCGATCGCCGGGCGCTCGACCTCCACCGTCACCGCCTGTTTCGACATCGTCCACCCTTCATGAGCCACCGCCCAACAGATCACCACAGAATGACAACATGCAATGTCATTTGATGTGCCCAAGCTAACAGGCTTGCCGTCTCTTGACCAGAGCGACGAACTTGCTGGCGCCCACCCAACAGAAGGCCCTGACCCCGCCAAGGCAAAGTGGCGACACGCCGCCCTGGCCCATCAAATGACAACAGGAAATGCCATAGCTGGCGGGAGCGAGTGTCAGCAGATGCTTGCACTGACAATTTCGAGAAGTCACTCCGCACGGCTGCCTGACACCACAAGTCCCCCGTCCACCATTGGGGTGAGCCGCAAGCGGCCGTCACGCCGGAGTCCATGCTCGATCGGGTTATGCCTGCTGCTGGCCTGGCATCTGGACCCAGTTGCCGAGTGGGTCCTTGTAATCGATTGTCTCGACCCCGGGTTCGAGGCCACTCACGCCGGTGAATGTCGCGTCAGTCTTGCCATCGCCGTCGATGTCGAGGGTGTACCGATAGGTGGGGACGGGATAGTCGGAGTTGATGTACTCGACCAAAAGAGTGCGTTCTCCTTGGCGGAAGGCTAGCTGTTGCGGCCATGGGCAGCGGACCTGTCCGGATCTTCGCTATGTCCGCCTGACTCCAGGGTCGATCACCGAGGAACAGTCTGCGCCTTCGGGTTCGCCGATCATGGGTGTGGGCGAATCGCTCCTCCCATATAGTCCGCCATCGAGCTTCCTATGCCTCGTCTGCCACAGCACGCGGGAGGTCAGGGAGCGGAGGCATAGCTCGCCGGGCGTATGTCGATTCGGGATGCACGGTGATCACGTCGAGTTTCTGCACGAGCGATCCTGGAGCCTCGCCCTCGCCGAAGTGTTCGAGCGACGGCACGAACACAGCTTCCGCGTCCAGTCGCGTGGCTTGCGCCTTCAGGCGCGCCAATGGTGGACGGCCTGAAGCCGGGTCGTAGAGCACCATCCCCGCTCATAGACGCTGATCTGCGCGGAAACCGCGCCGAACCGGCCGTCGAACACATCATTCACGGCACGCCCAGATCGATGTCAAGATTGCCAACTTCGCATCCGCCGCTGGGCTGAGTGGGAGTCCGCCCGCCCGGGCTTCACCAGCGGTCGCCCCCGAGGAAGCCAGGATCTTGAAGCGGAAAGTCCCCTCCCATATGTCGCAAAATGGGAGGTTCCGTGCAGTTCAGGGGTGTCAGGATCCTCTGGGATCACCACCGCCCGCTCGGGAGTGACCGATGACCACACCCACACTGCCCGCCTGCCAGGACCGCAGCAGACCCGCGTGCGGCATCGTCCGCCGCGATCCTGCGCATGCCGCATGGCAGCGACAACCGGGAATTGCCGTCTCACGCAGTCGTGCCGACCGTGGCCGCGTGACGAGTCCACCGGCTCGATGTCAACGAGCTGACCGACAGTCGGTGCTCGGCGCAATCGTTGGTGCCGACGGATCCAGCTCTCACCTGTCGAAACCTGGTGCCCCACATGCCATACACGGCGGACGAAGGCTTTGCAAACGAGCGAGCGGCTCGTGGTTCGGGCGGCAGCGGAGCCGCAAATGAGCCGACACCACGACACCAGCGGGCCGAGGCCGAAGTACTACTTGTCAATTCAAGCTGCGGCAGATCGAGCAGACGTCAGTACAGACACGGTCAGGCGCATGATCGCCGCCGGTCGGCTCCGGGCATACCGGTTCGGCGGCCAGATCCGTATCGCAATAGAAGACTTCGACCTCGCGATGCGCCCGCTGCGGTGAAGCGGCACCAGTAGCCCACCGAAGCTGAACGCCCGGCGCGACTGTGATCGCCAATCACAGTCGCGCCGGGCGTTTGTCGTGTCCGCGCGGGCCCTAGCCGTCGCGCCCGCGATATTGCACGTATATTGCACGAAAAACGGCCGGTCACCGCAAAACCTGCGATGACCGGCCGTTTCTCTGTGGTTCTAGCTGGGATCGAACCAGCGACCCCTCGCGTGTGAAGCGAGTGCTCTCCCGCTGAGCTATAGAACCGTAGTTTGCCGGCGGAGCGGCTGATCGGGCGGCTTTGCGGTGCCGCTCGAACGAGAATGAAGATTACACACCTTGCCGCTGTGACGCCAAATCGCGTGTACAACGGCGTAAAACTGAGGTTTCGGGGGTCTCGTGGGGCGGGTGGGGTTCATCGGGGCGTTGCCGAGGAGAGACCCTCGCGGTCGCCTGCTGGACACCTTCGGCGGGAACTACCTGGCTGTAGTTCGTATTTACCCCCTTCTACCAGGCGATTTGTTACCTGTGCAGATGGTCGGCTAATGTTCTCTCTCGTCAGCGGGACAGCCGAGAGGTGCCCGAGACGAAATGCGGATGTAGCGCAGCTGGTAGCGCATCACCTTGCCAAGGTGAGGGTCGCGGGTTCGAATCCCGTCATCCGCTCGAGAGGCCAACACGGCCTGCTTGGCGGTGTGGCCGAGTGGTGAGGCAACGGCCTGCAAAGCCGTGCACACGGGTTCGATTCCCGTCGCCGCCTCTTCTTCATTGAAGAGCATGAAGACCCGCGCGATTAGCTCAGCGGGAGAGCGCTTCCCTGACACGGAAGAGGTCACTGGTTCAATCCCAGTATCGCGCACCAAGATTCACCAGTTCAGGCCCGGCTTCCGCCGGGCCTTTTCTGTTTTCCGCCCCGGTCGCGCACTCACGGGGAGCTCACAGCCACGGCCCAGGTTCGGCGGTGGCGGGCCGTCCTACCGTTCGAATCCGAACAGTGCGGACGATGGAAGAGGACGCTGTGAAACAGGATGCCGGGAACGGACACGAGCGGCACGAGCATGATCTGGGGCTGGGCCATGACCTGCGGGTGATGAACCGGCGGCGGGCGCTGTGGGCGGTGGGCGCCGCCGGGGTCGCGGCGGTGGCCGCCGGATGGTCGACGAGCAGCAGCGGATCGAGCGCGTCGTCGACGACTGCGACGGCGAGCGCTACCGCTGCCGGTACCGCCGCCGCCGCGCCGCAGGAGACGGCCGGGCCTTATCCGGGCGATGGGTCGAACGGGCCGAATGTGCTGATCGAATCGGGGGTGGTGCGCTCGGATATCACCATCAGTTTCGGGGCGTATTCCGGTGTGGCCAAGGGGGTTCCGATGAATCTCACGCTCGATCTGCGGGATCTCACGAAGAGCGGTGCGGCGGGTGCGGGTATGGCCGTCTACGTGTGGCATTGCGATCGGGACGGGAACTACTCCCTCTACAGCAGCGGCGTCACCGAGCAGAACTATCTGCGCGGCGTGCAGGTGGCCGACACCGATGGGATCGTCAGCTTCACTTCAATCTTCCCGGCCTGCTATTCGGGTCGCTGGCCGCACATTCACTTCGAGGTCTACGACACGCTGAGCAGTGCGGTCGCCGGGGAGAATGCGCGGCTCACCTCGCAGATCGCGCTGCCGCAGGAGGTGTGCAAGTCGGTCTACGACTATGACTCGGGGTACTCGCGCAGCATCTCCAATATGAGCGGGGTGTCGCTGGCGTCGGACAATGTCTTCGGCGACGGCTGGGATGCCGAACTGGCGACGGTGACCGGTACGCCCGCCGACGGGCTACAGGTTCGGCTCCGGGTGGGGGTGGGCGCGAAATCGCAGAATACGCAGTCCGGCAATGGCCCTGGACAACAGGGCGGGGGCAAGGGTCCGGGCGGCACCCCACCGGGCGGCACCCCGCCCAGCGGCCTGCCGCCGCGGCCCTGACCGCCCGCGCGCGGATTCCGCCTACTCCGGATAGGTTTTCCCACAACCCCTTTCGCCGTCCCACCAGCTGTTAGTATTCGACGCCAATCGCGCGTTGATCAGCCTCCGGAACGATGTGGATGGTCGTGAGTCGCGGGGGGATCTGGAGGAGCCTGATGGATATGGCCGACGGCACGGTGGTCGGCGGATATCGCATCGTGCGCCGGCTCGGTGGCGGCGGCATGGGAACGGTGTACCTGGCGCAGCATCCGCGATTGCCGCGCATGGACGCGCTGAAGGTGCTCAACGAGGCGCGACCCGGGGACGCCGAGTTCCATGCGCGGTTCCTGCGGGAGGCGGAAGTCGCCGCGCGGCTACAGCATCCGAATCTGGTGGCGGTGCACGATCGCGGCGAGCACGAGGGCCGCCTGTGGATCGCCATGCAGTACATCGACGGTGGCGATCTGGCGGAGCTGATCCGGCGGGGGCCGCAGGTGCTGACGGTCGAGCGCGCGGTGCGCATCATCGGCGAAGCGGCCCAGGGCCTGGACGAGATTCACCGGGCCGGGCTGCTGCATCGCGACCTGAAACCGGCGAACATCCTGCTCACCACCGACGCCGACGGTTCGGATCGCGTGCTGGTCAGCGATTTCGGCGTCGCCCGGCCCGCACATGACACCGCCGAAAGCGGCGGACTCGCGGCGACCCTCGCGTACGCGGCCCCCGAGCAGCTGGGCAGCGGCCCCGTCGATCACCGCGCCGATGTGTACGCCCTCGGCTGCACGCTCTACCAGCTGCTGACCGGTTCGGTCCCGTTCCCGCGCACCAGCGGCGGTTCGGTCATGTACGCGCACCTGCACGAGCCGCCCCCACGCCCATCGGCCGTGAACCCGCGCGTACCAGCCGATTTCGACGCCGTCATCGCGACCGCCATGGCCAAGGATCCGGCCGACCGCTTCGCCGGCTGCGGCGACCTCGCCGCCGCCGCCCGCGCGGCCCTGTCCCCCACGCCCCCGCGCCGCCGAGCCGGACTGCTGCTGGCCACGGCCTTGGTGATCCTCGTCGCGGCGGCTGCCGCGATCGTCGGATTCACCTCGCGCACCACCCCGTCGCAGGCCCGGCCGGTGCGAACCCCGGTGCCGGGCTCGGTGGACGGCTCGCAGTGGGGAGCCTTCGCCTACGTCGCGGAGGCCTTCCCCGACCTACTGCCCGGCTTCCCCTACGGGTCCGGGTATCAGGATCTGTCCGGCTGCACGCCGACGCTCCCCGAGTCCGGCGTCGTCCCTTTCGACACCTCGGTTCCGGTCGTCACGATGCTCTGCCTCGGCAACCGCGACCCGGCGATCGATGTGTCGATCACCTGCAATGCCAACCGCAGCGCCATGCCGCCGAGCCTGTCGCTGGCCGACCGTCCCGAAGGTGACGAGGTCTGGACGCGCCCCTCGGGCACGGGGCATTTGTTCTGGGGCCATACCACTTTCACCGCTGACGAAGGCGGCGGCTCCGATCTGGACGGCCTGACAACGGGGGTTCTGGACGTGTACTTCGACCGCGCCGACCGAAACTTCTGCCGGATCTCGGTGGTCGGGGTCACCACCACCGGCGCCGATCTGCGCACCGCCTGGTGGTCCGGTGCGCCGCTGTAGCCGCCCGCGGTCCGAGGACATGAGACGATGACGAGAACGACGAAGATCGCCTGCCGGGCCGCGGCCGCGATCGCCTTGCTGATGGTGGCGAGCGGCTGCACGATCGACGGAAAGCCGGTGGCGCACAAACCGGATCCGGCCGCGCTGGATACCGGGCGCTACGGCGTCGAGCCCCTCGAACCCCCCGCCGGCACCGAGTCGACGGGGCGGGTGCTGGAGTCGGCCCGGATGACCGAGGTGATGCTCGATCCGGCCGCGGTCGATCCCGCGCTGATCCACGCCCCCGACGCCATCTCGATCGCGCCGATTCCCACCCCGGCGCGGGCGTCGATGCTGCTCACCGATCGGGTGCGCCCGGTGCTCGAACGGCACGGCATGGTCGCGGGCTGCATGGTCGGTGGCAGTGATGTCGAGCCCGGCCCGCACGGTGTCGAGGTCGGCAAGGGCCGGGTGCTGGTCGCGCTGGTGCTGCGTTTCCCGGATGCGGCCGCGGCACAGCGCGCGGCCGCCGAGATCGACTCGGTCGACGCCGCGGTCAGCACCGAGAACGTGGCGGCCGCCATCCCGGATTATCCTGCCGCACACGCGCATTGGCGTCCGGCGGTGCCGTCGATGGCCGCCACCGTCGCGCACGACGACTATGTCATCAGCCTGCTGATGGGGCACACCTCTCCCGATCTCGGGGCGCTGACCGGGTTGGCGCGCAAGGCATTCGACGCGCAGATACCGCTGTTGCACGGCTTCGCGGCCACCCCGGTGGACCGGTTCTCGGCACTGCCCCTCGACCCGGACCGGATGATCCGGCTACAGGTCCCCGATGCCCCCAACCGCTGGACGTACCCGGGTGTGGTGTCGCTGGGCAACCATCGCGCGGCCGGTTGGAACACCTCCCCGGTCGGCGTCGGCGTCTCGCTGGGCCCACGCGCGACGGCGATATACCGTGGGCCGAGCGACAACTCGGCCGGGAAGCGACCGGATGCGGCGGCCACCAACGGATTCAACCAATTGCTCCGCTACCCGGATGCGGTCTCCGCGCATCAGCGGTTCGAGCAGTCCCGGGCCAAAACCGCGGCGGATTCCACCTTGCGGCCGATCGATCCGCCCGCCGGCGCCTCCGACATCAGTTGCTTCCAGAACCTGGATCCGGATCCGGTCGGCATGTCCACGTTCATGTGCCGCATGCAGTACGGCCGCTACACCGCGATCGTCCTGGCCCGCGACGCCACCGGCGTGCGGCAGCGGGCCGCCGCCCAGTACGGCCTGCTGGTGAACGGCGGTTAGCGTGACGCGGGATCAACTCTTGTCGCCGGGCGCGGTCTTCGCCGGATATCGGATCGAACGCGTCCTGGGCCGCGGCGGCATGGGCACCGTCTATCTGGTCCGGCATCCGCGGCTGCCGCGCTTCGAGGCGTTGAAGGTGCTCGCCGACGGCGGCGACCCCGAATACCGGGCCCGGTTCACCCGGGAGGCGGAACTGGCCGCCCGCCTGGACCACCCGAATATCGTCGCGGTGCGCGACCGGGGCATCACGGACGGATTGCTGTGGATCGCCATGCAATTCGTCGACGGTTTCGACGCGGCCGCCCTGCTCCGACGCCACCCCGGCGGAGTGCCGCCGCGGCAGGTGCTGCACATCCTCGAGCAGGCTGCGCGGGGCCTGGACGAGGCACATCGGGCAGGCCTGCTGCATCGCGACGTCAAACCGGCCAACCTCATGCTCGAGCCGGGACCGGACCGGCCCGATCGGGTGTACGTGTCCGACTTCGGCATTGCCCGCCGCGTGGCCGGAGCCACCCCGCTCACCGAGGACGGCTCGGTGATGGCCACCATCGCCTACGCGGCGCCCGAACAACTCAGCGCCGACGTCATCGACCACCGCGCCGACGTCTACGCACTCGGCGCGACCCTCTA
The DNA here is from genome assembly GCF_007990715.1 of Nocardia seriolae NBRC 15557. Taxonomy (GTDB): domain Bacteria; phylum Actinomycetota; class Actinomycetes; order Mycobacteriales; family Mycobacteriaceae; genus Nocardia; species Nocardia seriolae. The sequence continues at coordinate 17,521 of NZ_BJWY01000103.1, forward strand.
CGAATTGCTCACCGGTGCACAGCCGTTCCCGCACAGCAATATCGCCGCGGTGATGCAGGCCCACCTGATGGAGCCGCCGCCCCGGCCCAGCGTCGCGAATCCGGCGCTGCCCGCGGCGCTCGACGGGGTCATCGCGCGGGCGATGGCGAAGAGGCCGCAGGATCGGTACTCGTCGTGCGGTGAACTCGCGCGGGAGGCCGCACGCGCGCTCGCGGCATCCGGCCCGCCCGCGCCGGTGACCTCGACCGCCACCATCCGGTTGCGACGGCCCGCCCCGGCCCGGCGGCGGCTGGTGTGGGGCATGGCGCTCGGGTGCGCGGCGCTGTTGGTGGTCCTCGCCGGAATCGTTGTGCTGAAACGCAATTCGAGCGACTCCCCGGCCGCGCCCACCGGCTCGTCCGCCTCCCCCACGTCTCGCACCCTGACTTCGTCGACCGGCAGTCCCGTGACCTGGGGTGCCTACCAGTTCATCGTCCAGGCCCTCCCGGCCCTGTTGCCCGCCGCGCCGATCGCGACCGGATATCAGGGAATTCGGTGCCTGCCGAGCAATGCCGAGGGCGACCGCATTCCGTTGGCCGAGCCGTTGGGAAAGATCGGTGGGCTGATGTGCGATGGAAATCGAAATCCGCTCTCGCTGATGACGGTCGACTGCACCGTGAACCGGAGGCCCAGGGAACTGCCGGTCGACGAGGACCCGGAGGTCACCGTGCTGCGGGACGAGCTGTGGCAGCGCACCTCGGGCAGCGGGGTGATCCGGGTGACGAACGCCAAGGGCGTCGACGGCGCGCAGGAGGGATTCCTGCAGATCCGATTCGATGATCCGGCAAGGAATTTCTGCCTGATGGCGCTCTGGGGCGGCACCTCCGGCGATGACCTGTTCGATCGGTGGTGGCGTGATGCACCGCTGTGAGGACCCGCACGGGGAAAGGGCAACCCGATGAACGAGACCACCGGAATCCCGTTCGCCGACTACCGGATCGAGGGCCCGTCCGGCACCGACCCGATGACGGCGGCGACGGTGACCGCCCGGCACGTGCGCATGGACCGGGTCGACGATCTGACCATCCTCGCGGCGCGGTACAGCGCCGACGACGAGTTCCGCGAGCGCTTTCTGGCCACCGCGGAACTGGCTGCGCGGCAACGGCATCCGAACCTGGCCGTGGTCCGGGACGCGGGCGTGCAGGACGGGCGGCTGTGGCTGGCCAGCCAGCACATCGACGGCATCGACGTCGGCGAGACGATCCGGCTGGGCGGCCTGGATCCGGCGCGCGCCGTGCACATCGTCGGCGAGGTGGCCAAGGGGCTGGACGAACTGCACGGCGGCGGCCTGCGGCACGGCGATCTGAAACCCGCCGACGTGCTGGTGACCGAGCAGCCGGGCGCGCCCGACCGCGTGGTGCTCACCGGGTACGGGCTGGCCCGGCCCACCGACGGTCCGGCGGCGCTGACCTACCCCGCACCCGAGCAGACCGCCGGAGCGCCCGCCGATCACCGCACCGAGGTGTACGCGCTGGGCTGCCTGCTGTCGGAGATGCTCACCGCCGTGCGGCCGGATCCCGCTCACCCGGTGCCGCCCACCCAGCAGAACCCTTGGCTGCCACCGGAATTCGATACCGTAGTCGCGCGTGCGACAGCCGCGGATCCGGAGCAGCGCTACCCCGATTGCGCGGCGCTGGCCCGGGCGGCGACGCAGGCGGCGGGCGCGGCGGCGACCCCGCCCGCGCGCCCGCGCCGCCGACGCGTCCGCCTGCTGGCGCTCGCGGCCGCGGTGATCGTGGTGGCCGCGGCCGGAATCGTGGGGTGGAGCTTCCCCGAGCGGCGATCCGCCGCGCCGTCGCCGCGCCCGCACCCGGCGGCTCCCCTGACCCGATCGCCGGAATTGAAGGCGGCCCTGTGGGGTGACTACGCCTACATGGCCGACACCTTCCCGAATCTGCTTCCGGTGTCGGCCGACGGTGTCGGATATCAGGAGCTGTACAACTGCCGCCCCGTCACCGAAAAGGGCAGGACCCTCTCGCTCTACGACCATGTCGCGGTGGGCATGGTGTGGTGTCTGGGAAACCGGAATCCGGTGTGGAACGTGTACGTGATCTGCAATGCCGATAAAACTCCGATGCGCCCGCAGACCTCGAAGGTCCGGATCGAAGGAGACGAGCACTGGACCCGGCCGACCGGAACCGGATATCTGCGGTGGGGCGGCTACCGCGCGGGCAACGGCGATCCCATGGTCTCGTTCGAGGTGTTCTTCGACAATCCGCAGGAGTCGTTCTGCCGGTGGGTGATCGAGGCCGAGGGCTCGGCCGGCACCGTGCACGGGGTGTGGTGGCCGGGGGTATCGGTATGAGCGCCAGGACGATTCGCCGGTGCGCCACGGGTGCGCTCACCGCGGCGCTGCTGCTCACGGGCTGCTCGGTGCCGGGTCATCCGCGCCCGGCGCCACCGGATCTGACGGCCCTGGACCTGGGCCCGTACAGCTCGGACCCACCGGCCGCGGCACCGGTGGGCACCGAGGCCGACGGGCGCGTGCTCGAATCGGTGCGCATGGGAGAGGCCGTGATCGATCCGATCGAGGCCGATCCGACCCTGAAATACGGCCTGGGAAATGCCGCCTCGGTGCCCATTCCGGCGGCCCAGAAGGCCGTGTACCTGTCCGAGCCGGTCCGGGCGGTGCTGGCCGAGTACGGCATGCTGGCCGGATTCTCGGTCGGCGGTATGGATTCCGAGCTCAACCCGTCGGTCGCGGTCGGGCATGCCCGGCTGCTCAATGTCATGCTGCTGCGCTTCCCGGATGCCGCCGCAGCAGAGCGGGCCGCGGCGCGGATCGATGCCGTGGACGCCGCCGTCAGCACCGAGAACGTGCCGGTTTCCATTCCGGATCATCCCGGAGCGCATGCGCATTGGCGTCCCGGCGTGCCGACGCTGGCCGCCACCCGGGCGCAGGACGCCTATGTGATCACGGTGCTCGCCGGATATCCCGCCACGGATCTGGCGGCCCTGACCGGCATGGCCCGCAACGCGCTCACCGCGCAGGTGACCCGCCTGCACGGTTTCCAACCCACACCGGTCGGCGCGTTCGCCGCGCTGCCGCTCGATACCGACGGCATGCTCGCACGCATGCTTCCCGAGGCGCCCGGGGTCTGGCCCCGGCCCACGGTCCTGGCCCCGATCGCGGACAAGAACGCGGGCTGGCGCGCCCGTCTGCTGCCCAGCGGCGTCGTCTACGGTCCGCGCGCCTCGCATCGCTGGGGCTCGTGGAAGAAGGACGATTCGACCGGTGACGCGGTGATCGCCCTGCGGGGAACCAATCTGCTGGTCCGGTTCCCGACACCCGTGGCGGCCCGCGAGGAATTCCTCGCTACCGCCGATGAGGTTTCCGGTGACGGCATGCGGGCCGCGTCCCCGCCCGCCGGGATTCCGGACGCCCGGTGCATGGAGTCGGTGGAACACGGCCCCTACGAGGTCAGGTTCGCCTGCCGGGCGCTCTACGGGGTGTACGACGTGCAGGTCTTCAGCCGCACCCTGGTCGACGCCCAGCGGCGGATAGCGGCGCAGTACGCGCTGCTGGTGCGCAGCGCATGACCGGGCGGCTCGGGCCCGGAACCGAATTCGCCGGATACGTCGTCGAGCGGGCGCTGGGTGAGAGCGGGCTGGGCACCGTGTACGTGGCCCGCCATCCCCGCCTGCCGCGGCTGGACGTGGTGAAGATGCTGTCGGCCGAGCACAGCGCCGATCCGGAATTCCGCGCCCGGTTCCTGCGCGAGGCCGACCTGGCGGCGCGGCTCAATCACCCGAATGTCGTTGCGGTGCACGATCGTGGCGTCACCGACGGGCAGCTGTAGATCGCCATGCAGTACGTGCCCGGCGTCGACGGTGCGGAGCTGGCCGCGCGCGAGCCGCTCGCGGCCGAGCGGGCCGTGCACATCGTGGAGCAGGCCGCACGCGGGCTGGACGAGGCGCACCGGGCCGGGCTGATCCACCGCGATGTGAAACCGGCCAACCTGCTGATCGATGCGCGCCCCGGGCAGCCGGACCGGGTGCTGGTGGGCGACTTCGGGATCGGGCGCAGCGTCGTCGATTCCACCGCGCTCACCGCGGCCGGGACGGTGCTGGCGACACTGGCGTACGCGGCGCCGGAACAGCTGGCGGGCGAGCGGGTCGATCACCGGGCCGACGTCTACGCGCTCGGCGCCACGCTGTACCAATTGCTCACCGGGACAACACCGTTTCCGCATCCGACCGCCGCCGCGGTGATCCAGGCGCACCTCACCGAAGCGCCGCCGCGCCCGACGGCGATCCGGCCGGAGCTGCCGCCGGGGCTCGACGCGGTGATCGCGCGTGCCATGGACAAGGATCCGGGGCGGCGCTATGCCTCGTGCGGTGCGCTGGCGGCGGACGCGCGGGCGGCCTGCACCGCGGCCCCGGTGCCGGGTGATACGCCGCGCCGATTCCCGGTGCGGCGGCGGGTCGGCATCGCCATTGCGGCGGCCGTCGTCGCCGCCCTCGGTGTTGCGACTGCCATTGCACTGCAGGGGAATTCATCTCCCGGTACGGCTACCCCCGGTGCCGCACCGACATCGGTTCCGGCCGCCGCGGGGGCATCGTCGAGCTCGCCGACCACTTCCGCCGCGCCCGCCGCCAGCTGGGGCAGCTATTCGTTCGTCGCCAAGACGTTCCCGGGCCTGCTGCCCGCCTCGCCCGACACCGCCGGATATCAGGGCATGCGCTGCGGGGCCGTCGACGACAATGGGAAGCCCTCGGACACCTCGGTGCCCGTGACCGGGTTCGTGACCCTGGCCTGCAATGGCGACAAGCAGCCGCTGAACCGGTTGAAGGTCACCTGCGACACCGATCGTGAAAGCTGGCCCGCCCCGGCATTGGCCGACGACACCGTCTCCGACGGCGCGCAGTCGTGGAATCGGTCGTCGAGCAACGGCCGGATGGTCTGGGGGCACTTCTACAACTCCGATCGCACCAAGAGCGCGGGCGAGCTGGTCATCGGCTTCGACGACCCCGGCCACAGTTTCTGCGTCATCTTCGCCTTCGCCGAACCCGATGCAAAGGCCCTCGTCGACACCTGGTGGCCGAATTTGCCGCTCTGAAGGCCGGATCCAAGGAATTCCATAGAGACCCGTAAGGGAATGGCCGTAGATTTCTCGTCAGAGTTCCGGCGAGAAATCTCCTGTCCCGGCGAGAAAGCGGAAGGCCATGGCACTGCGGATATCCGGTCGCGCGATCACCAGCGACATGACGCCCGAGACCGCGCACCTGGTGCCCGGTCCCGACGGTGGCGCGTGGGCGCTGAGCTGGCTGCCGGGCTGGGATCTGACCCGGGAACAGGCCATCGACGGGATGGCGCTGGACGAGATGCTCAGTGATCCGGCGGCGGTGGACGCGGAGCTGGCCATGGAATTGGCGGCGCTGCGGGCCGAGTCGCTGGGGATGGGGCTCGAGGACGTCGTGGTGCGGCTGTGCGCGCGGGTCATCGAGCGCGATCGGATGCGGCGGCGGCAGGCCGGAGACGGGCGTTCCGCGGCGGGGTCCGCGGGACGCCCCGGTCTCGGAAAGGTTGTGACGCAGCGGGTCCGGAGGTATCTGGGCGGGGTGGTGATCGCGCTGCTGTGGGCGGGGTACGCCCGGCGGTGCGCCAGATCCGAAGCTATGCGCTAGCTTTCACCAGCGCGCAGAAGTGGTTCAGGCCACGTTCGAACAGCGGGCGCAGTTCGGGGTAGGCGGTGCGGGCCTGGGTGCGCAGCAGGTCGAGGGCGTCGGGGCCGAGGACGCGGTGGGCCTCGGCGGCGAAATCCGGTTCGGCCAGCCAGCGGTCGAGCAGCTCGGGGCCGACCTCCGGGTGGAATTGCAGGCCCCAGGCGGCGGGTCCGGCCCGGAAGGCTTGCACGGGAGTCGATTCCGTGGCGGCCAGCACGGTGGTGGTGGCGTCGGCCTCGATGCGGTCGCCGTGCCAGTGCAGGACGGCGGGGGCGTCGGCCAGCGGGCCGACCACCGGGTCGGTGCGGTCGACGTTTCGCAGTGGGGCCCAGCCCAATTCGTCGGAATGGCCGCGGCCGCCGGGGCGGACGGTGAGTCCGGCGGCGCGGGCCAGCAGCTGGGAGCCCAGACAGATGCCCAGCATCGGCAGGCCGGATCGCAGTGCCTGCGTGAGCAATTCGCGTTCCAGTTTCAGGGCCGGGTGGGCGTCGGTGGCGTCGGCGTTCATCGGGCCGCCCATGATCACCAGTCCGGCCAGGTCGGTGACGGCGGGCAGGTCCTCGGCCGCCACGCCGGGCTCGGCGGTCAGGATCCGGGTCACCGTGGGGATGTCGTGGTCGCGCAGCACGGCCAGGATCAGGCCGGGCTGCTCGACCTCGACGTGCTGGACGATCAAAACGGTTGCGGCGGGCATGCCTGCAGTATGCCGAACAACCGGTATGGCTATTGTTCGCATGCCGCCGTGCTGTGACGCTCCGCACCGGCCGCCGCTGGACCCCGATGGCTTCGGATCTTGATTTCCGTCAGTTCGTCCTCCACACGGCAGAGGGGATCGTCTTGCGCATTATGGAGTCCAGCGACACCGAAACTGTTCCGCCCGGGGCCGCGCTCGAGCCCGCGGTCTTCGACCCGGTCGCACACGCGGTCTCGATGGTGGATCGGCGCTTTCAGCTCGACGGGTACTACGAGGTCGGCCGGGAGAAGGTGCGCGAATACGCGGCCGCCGTCCAGGACGACCATCCGGCGCACTGGGACGAGCGGGCCGCGGCCGACCTCGGCTACCCGGCGTTGCCCGCCTCACCCACCTTCGCCAGCCTGCTCGCCGCACCGGTGCAGCACGCCATGAGCGGCATGCTGACCGGATACGACCTGCGGGCCTCGGTGCAGACCGATCAGGTCCTCGATTTCCACCGGCCGATCCTGGTGGGTGATCGGCTGACCAGCAATGTGGCGCTGCGCTCGTTCCGGCAGGCGTTCGGCGGGGACATGTTCGTGTTCGAGAACGTCATCACCGATCAGCACGGGCAGGCGGTGATGACCGGGTCCACCAGTGTGATCGGGCGTTCGGAGCAATCCGAGGACCACGCGGAGGCGAACCGGCTCATCGGGGAGATCGTGCACCGCGGGATGGATACGTTCATGGCGCGGGCGCCGCGGCGCACCGAGCTCGAGATCTGGAATCCGGTGATCGGGCAGTATCGCGGCAGCCGGTTGCGAAGCTTCGCCGCGGGGGACGAACTGCCCTCCCGCACAGTGCTTCTCACCATCGGTGATCTGGTTCGCTACGCCGGTGTCGCGGGCGACGCGAACCCGATCCACTGGCACGCCGGGGCGGCGCGGATGGTCGGGCTGGAGCGCGGGGTGGTCGCGCACGGCATGTTGACCATGGCCTACGGTGCGGGCTTCGTCACCTCGTGGCTGGGCGACCCGGGCGCGTTGAAGCAGTACAGCGTGCGGATGAGCAACCCGGTATACGTGGCCGACGACGGTCCCGCGGCCATCGAATTCAGCGGCAAGGTGAAGTCGGTGGATGCGGAGGCCGGGACCGCGACGGTCACGATCATCGCAATGCATCAGGGCCGCAAGATATTCGGGCGCGTAACGGCGGTCGTGCAGGTGAACTGAACTGAAGGGGCGGCACTTCCGGCGAGGTGCCGCCCCGGGTACTCGAATTCAGCTGGTGGCCACCAGAACCGGCTCCGGCGAACGACCCCGACGACAACCGGCGCACGCGGATGTCGCTGTCCGAGGAGCGGCGCGCGGATGTCGCGGCGTTCATGAATCGGCGGTCGGATTCGCTGCTGCGCGCCATGACGCGGCTCGACGTCGAGGAACGGCGCGGGGTTTCCCGGCCGGGTTGCAGACCCCGGGCGGAGGAGATCAACCGCTGCGGGGTCGGGCACACTGGCCGGGTGGGAAACCTACCTATCGCAGCGGTGGTCTGCGCATTCATCGGGGCCGTGCTGTTCGCCGTGTCGGCGGTGGCGCAGCAGCGGGCGGCCGCCGATGTGCCCGAGGGTGATGCGTTGCTGGCCAAGCTGATTCGCAATCCGCGCTGGCTGGCGGGATTGATCGGGGACGCGGGCGGATTCGGTTTCCAGGTGGCGGCGCTGGCCCTCGGGTCGGTACTGGTGGTGCAGCCGATCCTGGTGACGGCACTGGTGTTCGCGCTGCCGCTGGCCGCGCACTACAGCGGGCGGCGGGTGACGGCGGTGATGTGGGCGCAGGCGGCGGCGCTGTCGATCGCACTCGCCTGCTTCCTGGTGGTCGGTGAACCGACCGAAGGGGTGGCCGAAGCGCCCTGGCATCGGTGGATGCTGCCGCTGGCGGTGCTGGCCGGGCTGATCGCGGCCGGGATCGCGGTGGCGACGACGGTGAGAGTGCCGACGCTGCAGGCCCTGCTGCTGGGCGGGGCGGCCGGTCTGCTGTTCGGCATCTCGGCCGCGCTCACCGAGAACGTGACCCAGCAGTTCGGGCGGGGCATCGGGACCGCCTTCACCGGCTGGGAGCTGTACGTTCTCGTCGCCTGCGGCATGCTCGGGCTCTACGTGCAACAGCGCGGCTACCAGGTCGGGCCGCTCTCGGCGTCACTGCCCGCCTTCACCGTCGCCGAACCACTGGGCGCGGCCTTCCTCGGCATGACCGTGCTCGACGAGCGGCTGCGCAGCGGGCCGGTCGGCACCGCGTTCGTAGCGGCGTCGGTCGTGGTCATGTGCGTTGCGGCCGTGCGGCTCTCCCGCGCCCAGGCCGCTCCCCTGCTGGAGCGGCAGGCCGTCGCGGATTGAGGGCGGCTCACCGCTCACAGATCCGGCGAGCAACACCGGCGTGAGCCCACGCGGCCCGCGCCTGGGAACGTGAGCCTGCGCGGAACGCGCCGGGGATCTCAACCCGCGCGGAAGACGCCAGGGATCGTCAGCGCGCGTGGGCCACGTCGAGGATTCTGCGGGCCGCGTGGGTCGCGCCGTCGGTGCGGATCGCGGGGGCGGTGTCGCGGGCTCGGGCGGCGGTGTCGGGGGTGAGGGCCGATTCGAGGGCGGTGATCAGGGAGTCCTCGGTGACTCGGCCTGGGGCGTGGGCGAATCCGAGGCCCAGGGTTCGGACTCGGTCAGCCCAGTAGAACTGGTCGAACAGTTGCGGGACCACCACCTGGGGTACGCCCGCGCGGGAAACGGCCGTGGTCGTGCCCGCGCCGCCGTGGTGCACGACGGCCGCCACGCGCGGGAAAAGGGCCCGGTGGTCGACCTCGCCGACGGCCAGGCAATCGGGTGCGTCGTCGATCGGGGCCAGACCGGCCCAACCGCGCAGGACGATGGCCCGCCGACCCGGCGCGCGGGCGGCGTCGATGGCGGCCCGAGCGGTTTCCGGGGCCAGATGCATACTGCCGAAACCGAAGTACACGGGCGGTTCGCCGGCCGCGAGGAATTCCTCGATCTCATCGCCGAGGGGCGCGGGGTCGGACAGCATCCACGCACCGGACTGCCACACCTCGAGGTCCCCAGATCCGGGCCAGGGGCCGAGCACCGGATCGGCGGCCAGCCACGGGCGGTCGGTGAAGATGTGGTCGCGCACCTCGGCGACCGGAGCCAGACCGATCTCGGCGCGGCGCGCGTGGAGCGGGTCGGCCCACAGCGCGTTCCAGCGTTGGGCATCCTGCTTCCACTGGGTCCGCATCGTCGGCGGCGGCGTCGATACCCGGACCCAACGGAGGCGGCGGAAGATACTGCGAGGGAAGCACATTCGGCGCATAAGCCACGAAGACGTACGGGATCCCCCGCACCTCGGCAATCGAACGCGCGGCAATCTGCAAGCCCCCGCAACCAACCAGCACATCCGCATCCCCCGCCGCCGCCCCCACCGCCCCGAACTGATCCGCCACGGTCCCCGCGATCATCGCCCGCCGCTCCTCGGCCGTAGGCACCTTCCCTCGCCCGGCGCCGGCCCTGCTCACTTTGGGCCCCACCGCCACGAACTCGTGCCCGAACCGCGCGGCAACCCCCGAAAGTCCGGCGGCGCACACACTCGCACCTCCGCCCCCAGTCCCGCCAACTCCATCCCGACCGCCAGCATCGGCTGCACTTCCCCCAGCGACCCGATCGTCGACAGCAACACCCGCATCGATTCTCCGATCCCTAGGCTTCCGACCAGCAGTTATAGCCCACCACCCCGGTCTTGCGGCAACCCCGCCCCCGCGATATAAATTGAAGTGGGAACAACATCCGCCACCCTCCGGCACAGCCCCCGAATCCCCGCGTTTTCCAGGCGATTTGCATTACCCACCCACCCGTACGCTAATGTTCTGTCCCGCAAGCCGATCGGCCCACCGGGCCGGGCGAGCACGCGGATGTAGCGCAGCTGGTAGCGCATCACCTTGCCAAGGTGAGGGTCGCGAGTTCGAATCTCGTCATCCGCTCCACGGGGGATTTCAATCCAGCGCGATTAGCTCAGCGGGAGAGCGCTTCCCTGACACGGAAGAGGTCACTGGTTCAATCCCAGTATCGCGCACCACAATTCGACCGCGCCGAGGTCCGGCATAACAGCCCGGTCCTTCAGGACGAATCCGGCCGCGCGATCCGATGGCGACCGCGGCCCGGCCCCGCGTGTTCTCGACCTCCCGCAACGGTTACAGGGTGGGTGTCACAATCGGCGGACCCGTACGCCCAGATCATCCGCCTTGGCGCGGACAGCGCCGACGAGTAGGTTGCCGCTTTCGGCCAGCAGGTCCTGCACTTCAGCGACCGTCTGGTTCGCGGCGGCGCCGCCGATGCGGGTGAGGCGACGGCCACTGCGCCGACCGGCACGGGAGAGCTCACGAGCAAGTTCTGTGATGAACGATCGTTCACCTGAATACCGCGATTTGGTGACCATGACACTCCCATTCCAGATCCACTACGACCAGCTCGACCAAGATTGAGAGTACAGTCGTTCACTCACCACTGCCAGCGGGGTTGGATTCGGTCCAGGTCTACGAACACGAGATCGGGTGACCGAGACGGCTTACGACCTGGTTGTACAAATGTCTGTGCAGCTCAATGCCTTATGGTTGAGGACGTTTGTATTCAGTTGGCCGGAAGCATCTTTCGGATAGGGCTCACCACAGACCGGCTGGTGGCCGTATCTGGACTCCAGGGTCCGGTACAGCGCGATCACGTCGGCCTGGCTAGTGTCC
>NZ_BJWY01000104.1 GCF_007990715.1 Nocardia seriolae NBRC 15557
AGTATTAGGCGCGGAAGGGCGGGGCGCGGTTACGGGGCGGCGCGGGTGCCGAGCACCATCTGACCCTGGTCCACGAGGATTTGGCGGGCGCGGCGGCGGACCAGGCAGTTGTCGACGGTGCAGAACTTGTGGATCTGCATGGCTTGATGGGCCTGGGGCAGGGCCAGGTCGCCGGGGTCCATCGTGCAGTCGAACAGATACATCATGGTGTCCACCGGGGGTGGTGCGCGAAAACCGAACATTCGCGGTCCGGCGCTGGTGCTGGCATGCGGCGCAGTCGCGCCGGGCCTCCCGACAGCGTAACGGGATTCGTGCCGCGCCACGCCGGTATCGACCGCCGTGACACGGCTGGTCAGGAAATTCGGGGCGGGGGAGTTTGGGTGCGCCCGGCTCGGGGACGAGTGGGTCCAGAGATATCAGGGCTCCGGTTCTCACCGGGCGCGACTCCAGTCCAGCACCGTTTCGGCGAACCGACAATCGAAGCCCTGGCGCGGTGGGAAACTTTCCGAAAGCTCCAGGTCAGCATTCATATCGCGTGGGAGCATCATTCGCAGTGACCGAAAACCGCCTTCGTGGGGGAGGATTCGATGTCCGAGCATGGTTCGACTTTGCCGCGTCGTCAGCTGGGGAGATACCTGCGGGAAGGTCGGATGCAGTGCAATATGACGATCGCCGAGGCAGCGGCGCTGATGGAGTGGAGCGAGTCCAAGCTGCAGCGACTCGAAACCGGTAATGCCGAGAAGATCCGGGTCCTCGATGTCCGGGAACTGTGTCGCATCTACGACTTCGACGACGAGTTCAGCTCCGCGCTCACCGGACTCGCGCAACAGGCCAGCGTCAAGTCCTGGTGGAACGAATACGACGATCTGCTGCCCGAGGGCTTCAATGTGTATGTGGGCCTGGAGGCTTCGGCCCGCGCCCTGATCTCCTACCAGCCGGAGATCATTCCGGGCCTGCTACAGACCGCGGAGTATGCCAAGGTTCTGATCAACGATTACTGGCCGGATGCTGCACCCGACCAACTGGACCGCCGGGTGCAGTTGAAGACCCGCCGTCAAAGTCTCTTGACGCGCAAGCGAAGTCCCGCCCTTTTCGATGTGGTGGTGCACGAAACCGCATTACGTCGCATTGTCGGCGGACCGCGGGTGATGGCCGCGCAACTCCGGCGCGTCGCCGACATGTCGACACTGCCGTCGATCGCTGTGCGTGTACTACCCTTTTCCGCGGGCGTGCCGATCGGTCACACCGTCGGCCCGTTCGTGATCCTGGAATTCGGCCGGGACGCCGGCAACCGGCCCCTCGAACCCACGGTCGTCTACCTGGAGAACTTCCTCGGCGACCTCTATCTGGAGAAGCAGGCCGCGGTCGACCGGTACCGCGAGGCATACCAAGCGATCCAGCGCGCCGCGCTGGACGAGACGACCAGCAGAGACCTCCTCCGGAGGGCAGCGAAGGAGTACGCGACGTGACCGTCGAACCCGGCGTCCGGTGGTTCAAGAGCGCCCGCAGCACCGGTGCCAAGGAGTGCGTGGAGATCGCGTTCCTGGCCACCGGTGTCGGAGTCCGGGACAGCAAGAACCCCGCGAGCCGAATTCCAGGTGACGGAGGCCGCGTTCCAGATGGCGTACAGGCTCACCGAGTAGGGCACCCAGGTGGGGTGGTGGGCGGCGATCAGGATGATGGTGGCCAGGGCCAGCGCCACCGCGCGGATGACGATGCCGTTGTGCAGCAGGCTGTTCAGGACCTGCGCGTTCAGGGGGGTGGCGGTCTTGACGGCGTTCATGATGTTCGGCCTTCTTCAAATGTCTGGGTGTGTTGTCCGGATGGGGCGGCGGATTACGCGGCGGGCCAGTCGTTCTCGGTCTCGCCGACCTTGTTGACGTAGTTGGTCAGGGTCTGCAGGGCGACCAGGGCGACGATTTCGAGCACCTGCTCCTGCGTCCACCCCGCGGCCAGCGCCGCAGCCGGATCGGCCTTGCCGCGGCTCTCGGTCAGCTCCCGGGCGAAGGCCACGGCGGCAGCCTCTTTCGGGTCCGCTGAGGTGCCCAGCTTGGCGGCCTCCACCTCGGCGTCGCCGAGCTTGGCGACCCGCTTGCCGGTGAAGGTGTGCGCCGCGACGCAGTAGCCGCAGTCGTTGGCCGCGCCGACGGTGAGCGCGATGCGCTCGGCGGTGCCGACCGGCAGCGTGCCCTTCTTCAGCGCGCCGGACAGCCCGAGGTAACCCTCCAGTACCACGGGCGCGTTGGCCATCACCTTGGTCATGTTCGGAACCCGCCCCATGCGCTTGCGGACCTCGTCCAACAGGGGAGCGTGCTCGACCGGAGTGATCATGTCTCTCAACCTTTCTAACGGAAGATCGTGTGTCATCACGTTAGAACATAATGGCGTTGGAGTGCAATACCCGTTAGAATTGGGGGCATGGTCGATCCCTTGGCACTCCGATTGGCGAACACCATCCGCGCTACCAGCGCGGGCCTCACCGACGCCTTCGCCACGCGCGAATCGACGCGGGACTGGTTGCGGGCCAATGCCGCCAACCTCGGCACCTACATGGATCTCGACGACTACCTGCCGAGCGAGGCCGACCGCACGGCCCTGGTCGAACTGCGCCAGCACGTGCGCGCGATCTTCGCCGAATACGTGGCGCCGCAAGCGCCCAGCTCCGCCGACGCGGCCGTACTGCCCCCGTTCCCGGAAGCCCTGGCCGCCATCAACAGCGCCACCGCGCCCACGCAGCGCCTGCTCGGCTGGGGCAAGACCGGACCCCGGACCGACGAACGCCTGCTGACCGCTGACGATCTCGACACCGTCATGGCCGGCCTGGCCGACTCCACCATCGAGTTCTTCACCGGCCCGGTGGCTGCCCAGATCCGCACCTGCCCGGCGCCGCGCTGCGTGCGCTACTTCCTGAAATCGCACCCCCGCCAGGAGTGGTGCTCGGTCGCCTGCGGCAACCGTGCCCGCGCCGCCCGCCACTACGCCCAGCACCGCGACGACTGAACGCGAACGGCCCCCACTCCGAGGAGTGGGGGCCGTGTCGAGTCTCGGGGTGCAGCCGGTTCCGGCTCAGCCGAAGAAGGCGGCCGCCTCGCGGTAGCGGTCCGGCGGCACCAGCTTGAGCTGCTTGGTGGCCTCCGACAGCGGCACCAGTTCGATCTCGTTTCCGCGCAGCGACACCATCTGCCCGAATCGTCCGGCGTGCACGGCCTCCGCGGCATGGACGCCGAAACGCGTTGCCAGCACCCGGTCGTACGGGGTCGGCGTGCCGCCGCGCTGCACGTGGCCGAGCACGGTCACCCGCACCTCCTTGCCGATGCGCCGCTCGATTTCGGGGGCCAGTTGCTGTGCCACACCGGTGAATCGGACATGCCCGAATTCGTCGATGCCGCCGTCGCGCAGGGTCATGGAGTCCGGGGCGGGGTGCGCGCCCTCGGCGACCACGCAGATGAAGTGCGAATCACCGCGCTGGAAGCGGCGTTTCACCATGGCGCAGACCTCGTCCACGTCGAACGGCACCTCGGGCACCAGGGTCAGGTGCGCGCCGGAGGCGATGCCGGAGTTGATCGCGATCCAGCCCGCGTGCCGCCCCATCACCTCGACCAGCATGACGCGCTGATGCGATTCGGCGGTGGTGTGCAGCCGGTCGATGGCCTCGGTGGCGATGGAGACCGCGGTGTCGTGGCCGAAGGTGGTGTCGGTGCAGTCGATGTCGTTGTCGATGGTCTTGGGTACGCCCACCACCGCCACGCCCTCGTCGGCCAGCCAGGACGCCGCGGTCAGCGTGCCCTCGCCGCCGATCGGGATCAGTGCGTCGATGCCGTTGTCGTCGAGGGTCTGTTTGATCCGGGGCAGTCCGGCCCGCAGTACATCCGGATTGGTGCGCGCGGTTCCGAGAATCGTCCCACCCTTGGTGAGCAACCGGTCGGTCCGGTCATTGTTGAGAATCTGGATCTTTCGATCCTCGAGTAGCCCCCGCCACCCGTCCTGGAACCCCACGATCGCATCCCCCCACCGCCCGTTCGCAGTACGAACGACAGCACGGATCACGGCATTCAACCCCGGGCAGTCTCCGCCTCCGGTCAAGACTCCGATGCGCATGGCCCCATCTTGCCCTGAGATCGCCGCCAGGTGGTCCCCACCCCCGTGAAGCGTCGGTTACAACTCCCGCCGGAGGGTCAGCGGCAGACGCCGCCGCGGAGTTCGTCGAGGTGCTTGGCGATCAGGGTGGAGATCTTGGTGAGGATGGCGGTGCCGTCGTCGAAGGAGCCGGAATTGGGTTGGGTGGCAATGACGATGGCGATCTGGCCGCCGTCGACCGGGATCAGGCCGAGCTGGCGGACCAGGTAGTTGCCGCTGGGATCGGGGCCCCAGCCGCCCTTGAAGACCGCGCCGTCGAGGGTGCCCAGGCCCCAGCGCTGGGTGGAGCTGATCTTGCCCATGAGGGAGGTGACGACGTCGGACTGCGGCAGGCAGGGGAGTTTGGCGGTGAACTCGAGCTGGTTGGCCAGGGACCAGTCGGCCTGGCCGAAGGCGGAGTACTCGGGCCGGGTGCGGGCGGCGGGGACGGTGGTGTCGGTATCGCCGCCCTCGCGCAGCACGTCCTGGACGGCCTGGGCGGCGACCTCGGGCGTGCCCAGGGACTGCCAGAGGGTGTCGGCGGCGGTGTTGTCGGAGTATTCGATGGCGTTCACGGCCGCGCCCTGATTACCGGGATTCTTCCGCAGCGCCGCGAGGGTCAGCGGGACCTTCATCGACGACCAGCCGGGACCGGTGGTCCAGTCCCCGAGCGCCACCGCCTTGTCGCCGCCGACCGGCAGCAGCGCCAGCCCGGTCTTCCCCGGCAGCGTGGGCGCGAGCGTGTTCACGAAATCCCAGGCCAGGGTGCCGGGCAGGGCCATGACGGTGGCGGGGATGGTGTTGGTCGGGGCGGCCGCGGTGGCGGATGTCTTGTCCGGCACCAGGACCGGCTTGCTGGTGCAGCCGGTCGCGACGCCGACCAGCAGGGCCAGGGCGCCGAGGCCGTGCGCGAACCGTCTTCCGTGCCAACGCGAATACTGTCCGCGCCAACGCGAATACGGTACGTCCACGCCGTAACCTCCATCTGCTCCGGGTGCCCGGTGCGTTCCCTGTTCCTAGCGGACACACCTAAACCCGTCAATCGCAAGGATTGTTGTGTGTCCGTGCGTGAACGGTCAAATCGGGCCGTAGGGGACGAATTTCGGGCAGCACGGAACGAATTTCGGATGGCGCCGATCGAATTCGGTGGTTTCGGGCGGTTTCGGCGTCAGCGCGAGCAGAGTCCGCCGCGTAGGTCGGGCAGGTGGTCGCCGACCAGCAGTGCCAGTTTGTCCATCATGTCGGTGGCGTCGTCGAAGCTGCCGGAGTTCGGCTCGGCCGCCAGCGCCACCGCGATCGGGCCCTTCAGCGTCGGAATCAGCCCGAATTGCCGGACGGTGTACTTGCCGGTGATGTCGTCGGGCCCCCAGCCGCCCTTGAATTCCGCGCCGACCAACCGGCCCAGGCCCCAGCTCTGGCTGGGGGTGATCTCACTCATCAGCGAGACAACGGAATTGGCGCGCGGCAGGCACGGCAGCCGGGAGGCGAAGTGCACCTGGTCGGCCAGGGACCATTCGGTCGCGCCGAAGGCGAGCAGATCATCCGATTCCAGCGCGGCCAGTTTGGTGTGGCGGGCGGCGACATCGGTGGTGGTGTCACCGGCCTCGCGCAGTACCGCCTCGACCGCCTCGGCGGCCTGGCTGCCATTGCCCAGCGAGTTCCAGAGCGTCTGCGCCGCATCGTTGTCGGAGAAGGTGATGGCGGCCTCGGCGGTGGCGCGCATGCCGTCCGGATCGTGGCGCAGCGCGGCCAGGGCCAGCGGCACCGTGATGGTGGACCAGGCGATGCCCTCGGTCCAGTCGCCCAGTTCGGTCATGTCGCCGCCGCCGACCGGCATGATGGCGATGCCGACCCGGCCGTCCAGGGCATTGCGCAGATCGGCGAAATCCGCTGCGAACGCAACGGTTTTCGGCAGACCGAACAACTCGGGCAAATCGGGCGCAGACATGTTCGGGGCGGGCAGCGCCGAGCTGTCGCCGACCGGTTTGATCCCGTCCGATTGCGACGAAGGCTGGTGCGCCGCACCGAAATCCACGCTGCACGCGGAGACGGCCAGCACAGCCGCCAGGGCCAGCCCGCGCACAAACCCCTTGCGACAGGCCGGATTCGGATCAGTAGACATACACCACTGCGTTCTCACCACCGGCGCAGGTCACCAATTTGCCTGCGGCCGTGCAGTTCATCGTGTAAGTCCGGCCGGTCACCGGACTCACTACCACCACACTAACTGTCGTGCCCGGCCGACTCGAAGCCGCGTCGGCATAGGCTCGGCGAACCTCTTCCGCGAACGGACACGACGTCACCGTGCTGCCGATCGCGGAGGAGCTGAAACCGCCGAGCGCCGCATACACCGGTGGACACGGCGTCGATCCCGTCGGCAGTTGCACCGTAGTGGGCGCGGTCGTGGTTACCGTCGGGTTCGCCGATTGCGAACGCGGAGCGGTGGTCCCCGGAACGCCCTGTGCCGCCGTCGTTATGGGTGCTTCGTTGCCGGAGTGGTCGAGGACTTGCCAGCCCACCGCACCGGCGATGGCCGCGCCCGCGATCACCAGCACGCCGAGAGCCACCGGGAGCACCACCGATTTCCGTCGGCGCTGTCGAGAGCGCGGCGGGTCGGAGTAGACGACCGCGTGCTCGGCGGTCGGGTACAGCGAATCGTCGGGCGCGGGCGCGTACGGGAAGTCCTGCTGCTGCGCCTGCGCGTGTCCCCAGACGGCGCGTTCCTGCGCGTCGGCCGGAAGCGGGGTGTAGTGGAAGTCGCTGACCCGCACCCGGGTCGGATCCGAGGGCCGGATGACCGGGAGGTCGCCGGTGGGCGAGGGTTCCTCGGCGGCCGGGAAGGATCCGGTGATGTAGGCCGGGATCGAGCCGGTGGCCGTGGTCAGCTTCGGATTCGGTTGCCGCACGGTCGGATCGGCGTTCCGAACGGTCGGTTGGTCTGCGGGTGGCGGCGTCCCACCCGGGAGCACCGTGGTCGGCGGTCCGAAGGGCGCCGCGGTCGGCATGACCGTGGTCGGCGGAGCACCGGCGGGCGCAGCGGACGGCGCGCCGAAGGGCGGACCGGGCGGTGCGCCCAGGGGTGGACCCGGCGGTACGGTCCGGCCGGGCCGCGGCGGCTCGCCGGGCGGCCGCACCGCCTGGCCACCCGCGAGCGCCGTCCGTGCGGCCCGGGCGAATTCGCCCGCGGTGAAGAACCGGTCGTTCGGATCCTTCGCCAGCGCCTTCGCCACCACCGCATCCAGCTGCGGCGGAATCCCGTGGCGCAGCATGCTGGTCAGCGGCGGCGGCTCCGAGAGGTGCGCGCGCACCAGCACACTCATATTGTGCGCCGGGAAAGGCTTTTCGCCGGTGAGGCATTCGTGCAGCACACAGCCCAGCGAATAGATGTCGGCGCGCCCGGAGACCGGCCCGGCGTCGAAGCGCTCGGGGGCCATATAGGCGTAGGAGCCGATGGCCGTGCCGGTCATGGTGATGGTGGAATCGCCCTCGGCGCGTGCGATGCCGAAATCCGCGAGATAGGCGAAATCCGCCTCGGTGACAAGGATATTGGCGGGCTTCACATCCCGGTGCACGAGCCCGGAATAGTGCGCCGCGTCCAGCGCGGCCGCGATCTGCTCGATGATGCCGATGACCCGCAGCGGCGGCAGCGGCCCCAGCGCGTCCAGCAGCGAGCGCAGATCCTCACCGCGCACCAGCCGCATGTCGATGTAGAGCACACCGTCGATCTCGCCCCAGTCGTGGATGGGGATGATGTGCGGTTCCGCCAGTCGCGCCGCCGCCTGCGATTCGCGCCGGAAGCGCTCCTGGTACGCGGGATCCTTCGCGAGTTCGGCGGGCAACAGCTTGAGAGCGACGACCCGATCCTTGGAGGTGTCGTAGGCCTCGTAGACCTCTCCCATGCCGCCCCTGCCCAGCAGCGAGCGCAACTCGTACGGCCCGAACCTGCTTCCGGCCCGCGATGGCGGTGCATCCACCCCGTCAAACCTCCAACTCTCAGGGAGGGAAGCAGACGAGAACCCGAGACCCACCCCTCTACGAGGTGGATTCTCCCGGTGCCACTACGCCGTGGTCAAACGCAAAGACGATGGCCGCCGCGCGGTCGCGTAACCCAAGCTTCCCGAAGATATGTCCCACGTGGCTCTTCACCGTTACCTCCGAGATACCCAATGTGGCCGCGATCTCAGCGTTCAGCCGCCCCCGGCCGATGATCTCGAGCACCTCGAGCTCGCGCCCGGTCAGCTCGGCGAGGCGATTTCCGCTGGGTGCGGGCGTGGGCGGAGCCGACCGGTAGGTGGACAGGACACTCGGGGTGATCGTCGGGTCGAGCCACGAGCCGCCGGTGGCCACCGTGCGCACGGCGCGAATCAGATCCTCGGCGGGGGAGTCCTTGAGAATGAAGCCCGCCGCGCCCGCCCGCAATGCGCCCGAGAGCAACTGCTCGTCGTCGAAGGTGGTGAGCACCAGCACCGGGGGCGCGTCGGTGATCGCGCACAGGGTGCGGGTGGCCTCGATGCCGCCGATTCGCTTCATCCGCAGATCCATCAGCACCACATCGGGCCTGTTCGCCGCGACGGCGGCGGGCACCTCGTCCCCATCCGCGCACTCGCTCACCAGGAATCCGTCCCGGCGACGCAGGATTCGGCGCAGACCGCCGCGCACCAGTTCCTGATCGTCGACGACGAGGACGCCGATCAACTCCTCGTCCGAACGGTCGGTCACACACCCTCCTGGGGCCTATGGGTCATGGTGGTCAGCACGCTGCGCAGGCCCTGTTCGGCCGCTGCGATACAGGGGAACTGGCCGGTTGTCGGAATTCTGGCGGACACCCGCCAGCGGTCGTCCTCGACGCCGGCGGTGAGACTGCCGCCGAGCACCGCGAGCCGCTGGCGCATCCCGGATATGCCCATGCCGCGCCCGGGCCGCGACACCGCCCCGGTCGGCAGCGTATTGCACACCTCCAGGTCGATGTGCCTGGCGTGCAACATGATTCGAAGCTGGGCCTGCGCACCCGGGGCGTGTTTGGCGATATTGGCCAGCGATTCCTGGCAGATGCGGTACACCGCCAGGCCCAGCCCGGCGGAGACCTGCCTGGGATCGCCGGTCGAACGGAAGTCGATCGCCATGCCCGCGCGCAGGAAATCCGAGACCAGGTCCTCGATATCGTCAAGGCCGGGTTCGGGCCGCTGCGAGCCCGGATGTCCGTCGAGCAGGCCCACCGTGCGGCGGATGTCGGCCATGGCCTGGCGGCCCAGCCGTTCGGCATCGGCGAGCGCGTCGACCGCCTCGTCCACGTCGCGGTCGGTCGCGAGCGCGTGCCGGGCGGCGGTCACGTGCAGCAGGGTGATGCTCAGCGAATGCGCGATGACGTCGTGCACCTCGCGCGCGATGCGCCGGCGCTCCTCACCGGCCGCCTGCAGCGCGCGGATGTGCTGGTAGTCGCGCTCCTGGTAGAGGTAGCGGCGCTGATAGTTGAGCAGCTGGCCGGTGAACCAGCCGAACAGGATTCCCAGCGCGAACCAGGTCAGCGCCCCCTTGTCGACATGCCCGATCCACCCGAAGAACATGAGCTCGGCGAACATGGCCAGCCCGACCGCCGTGCCGACCGCGGTGCGGGTGATCGCCGCGATCTCACCGGTGATGATGACCAGCACCAGCGGCGCGAGATCCAGAGGCACCGGCTGCGTCAGGAACAGCACGACCGCCACCATGGCCAGCACCGCGAGCAGCACCGGGCGGGGCGGGAAGTTGAGGATCACGCAGGGCGGCCCGGTCAGAACGATGATGACCAGTGCGGCCAGCGCCAGACCGACGGGGAAATATCCGGCGACGACGCGCTCGGCGAAGGCGATCGCCCCGATGGTGAACATCATCAGATCGACCAGCACGACCATCGAGACGGGATAGTCGAATCCCGTGTTGTCCACCCAGCGCCGGTACTCCTCGAGCGGATTGCGCACGAACCGGCGGGCCCGGACAGCGGACTCCGACAGCCACTCCCGTAACTCCTGTCGCGCCTGCCCGATTGCCGCAGGGGTGGCGCTGGTCACGTTCATTCTGCAAGGCTATCCGTCGAATCAGACGGCGTACATCGTTCGGCGGCAGGGGCTGGTCTCCTACCGGAGTAGGAGGTCAAGTCGCGTCCGCGGCACGAAGACAGCGGACCGGGGCGATCGTAGTTTTGGGACAACGGCACAAACGAAAGGTTGGGGCCAATGTCCTGGGCAGACTTCCACGCTCGCACCGACATCCTGCACGCCGTCCTCGATCGCGCGGCACGTAATCCCACCGATCCCAAGCTGTTCGACGAGCTCCCGAACCTGGAACGGCTGTTCGGCGGGCCCGAGGGCGTGCTGCTCGCGCTGCGCAACCGCTGGGAGAATCACTTCAACGTCAAACTGGATCACGCACTGGCGCAAGGCAAATCGGTGAAGCAGGTCTGGCAGCAACTCGCCACCGAGCAGCCCGCGTTGCGCGCGGTCCTCGATACCTACGACACCGATCGCCTGTATGCGCGCTATCCGCGGGCGCGTGCGATGGCCGGCTGACACGTACCGGCAGCCATCGCGATCCAGAGGGGAACAGAGCAATGCTGGAATTGACCGACGTCACCAAGGAATACCGGGTGGGCGAGCAGACCGTGCGCGCCCTGGACGGGATCAGCCTGCGCATCGACGCGGGGGAGTTCACCGCCATCGTGGGGCCCTCCGGCTCGGGCAAGAGCACGCTGCTGCATCTGCTGGGTGCGCTGGACTCTCCGGATTCGGGGTCGATTCGATTCCAGGACAAGGAGATCGGCGATCTGGATGACGACCGCCAATCCGAATTCCGGCGACATCAGGTCGGTTTCATCTTCCAATTCTTCAATCTGCTGCCCACGCTGACCGCCTGGGAGAACGTCGCCCTCCCGAAACTGCTGGACGGCACCGGATTACGCAAAGCCAAGCCGCGTGCGCTGGAGCTGCTGGACCTGGTCGGGCTGAGCGAACGCGCCGAGCACCGGCCCGCCGAGCTGTCCGGCGGCCAGATGCAGCGGGTGGCGGTGGCGCGCGCCCTGATCATGGATCCGCCGCTGATCCTGGCCGACGAGCCCACCGGCAACCTGGATTCCAAGACCGGGGCCTCGATCCTGCAGCTGCTCGCCGACATCACCAAGGAGGGCAACTCCGTGGTCATGGTCACCCACGACATGGGCGCGGTGCGCTACTGCGATCGGGTGATCAACCTGCGCGACGGGCTGATCGGATCCATCGACCGGGTGGAGCGCACCGATGACGGAGAAGTCCGCACCGTGCCGGAAGGACTCACCGCCTCCCTCGGCGGCGACAGCGACACCGCAGTGGAGAACGATGCCGCCGACGACGCCGGGGCGGTGCGCGCATGATCCGTGCCGGATGGGATCGCCTGCGGCTGTTCAATATCGGTGAGCTGTTCGCGCACCGCGGCCGCACCATCATGGCGATGGTCGTGATGGGCGTGTCCGCGGGCCTGCTGGTCTCGGTCTTCAGCATCTCCGGATCCATCACCGGATCTGTCGACAAGCTCACCCACAGCCTCGGTGGCAAGGCCGTGCTGGAGGTCAGCGGCATCACCGACGCCGGGTTCGATCAGTCGCTGCTGCAACAGATCCGCGAGGTGCCGGGCGTCGGCACGGCGGTGCCGATGCTGCGGCAGTCGATCGGAGCCGACGCGAACCGGGCGCTGCTGATCGGCGCGGACCAGGCCGTGGCCCAGCTCGGCAGCGATATCGGCGGCACGCTGAAAGATCAAGCGCCCAAGCTGCTCACGGTCTCCAACGGCGTGCTCGTCGGATCCGGCCTGGGACGCCGGGAGGGCGAGAAGATCCAGCTCGGCACGGTGACGGCCACCGTCGCGGGCGTCATCGACGACGCCGCTGCCGACAAGATCAATGGCGGTCATCTCGCCATCGCGCTGCTGCCCGTCGCGCAGAAGATCACCGACCGGCCCGGCCGCCTGGACTCGGTGCAGATCATCGCCGCACCGGACACCGATGTGGCGCAACTGCGTTCGGACTTGACCAAGGCGGTCGCGGGCCGGGCCGTGGTCGCCGATCCGGATCTGCGGACCGCGCAGGCGGGCGGCGCGGTGCTGCTGGTGCGCTATTCGACGCTGGCCTCCTCGGCGGCGGCGCTCATCGTCTCGGCGTTCCTCATCTACAACGCCATGAGTATGGCGGTGGCACAACGCCGTCCGACCCTGTCGCTGCTGCGGGCCATGGGCGGCAAGCGCGGACCCATGGTGCGCGATCTGCTCGCCGAGGCCGCGCTGCTCGGCCTGCTCGGCGCCATCGCCGGATCCATTATCGGAATCTTCATGGGGCGCAGCGCGATCCGCCAGCTGCCCGCGGCCATCGTGAACTCGGTCGAATCCCGCACCGAGTACGAGGTGCCCGGTTACGCGGTGCCGGTGGCCATCGCGGCCTGCGTGCTGGCCAGCGTGGCGGCCGCCGCGATCGCTGCGCGGCAGGTGTACAAGGTCGCGCCCATCGAGGCGCTGGCCCCGATCGGCGTGGGCGCGGCCGACGCGGTGAAGCCCGTGATGCGCTGGGCCGCGGCGATTCTCGGGCTGCTCACCATCATCGGCGCGGTCGTGATCGCCAAGGCCGACCTCGGGCGGCTGTCCATCATCTCGATCTCGACGGCCATCGCGGGCGCGGTGGTGCTGTGCTTCGCCGCCATGGAACCCATCGTGCGGGGCGTGGCCGCCATCGCCCGCCTGTTCGGCGCGCCCGGAGCCCTGGGCGCGACCACCGTCGAACGCGCGCCGCGCCGGGTGTGGGCCACCGTCATGACCGTCATGATCGGGGTGACCGCCATCGTGGCCATCGGCAATGCCAGCCGCAATATGGTCTCCGCGGCCACCGACAGCTTCGAGGGCTTGAGCCGCACCGATGTCTTCATCAGCCCGACCGGCATGGAACAGTTCCCGACCGGGCCGCTGCTGCCCGCGGACCTGAAGGAGAAGCTGCGAAACGTCCCCGGCGTGGGCGGCGTCGGTTCGGCGCAGATGGCCTTCTCCACCCTGGGCCGCGGCCGGGTCATGTTGCAGGCATATGAGGGCGGCATCGCCCGGACCTCGGTGCTGGACAAGGTGAGCCAGGCCGACCGGGCGCGCATGGCAGCGGGTGAGGGCGTCGTCATCTCCCGTGACGTGGCCCGCTCGCTCGGTGTGCACGAGGGCTCGGACCTGACCCTGCCCACCCCGACCGGCGCGCACCAGGTGCGGGTGCTGCAGGTCGTGCCCTACTTCTCCGCCATCGCGGGCGTGGTCGTCCTCGATCTGGACATCCTGCGCCAGTGGTATCAGCGGCCCGGCGAGACCATCATCGGAATCGACTTCGCGCCCGGCGCGGATCCGGCCACCGTCATGGCCGCCGTGCGCGCCGCCGTGCCCGCCGACATCCACGTCGCCACCGGACGCGAAGCGGTGACCGCGATCTCGTCGAGCGTGCGGCAGGGCACCTCGATCAGCAACGCCATCCTCTGGATCGTGGTGCTGGTCTCGGCCGTCGCCCTGCTCAATACGCTCATGCTGTCGGTGCTGGACCGCCGCCGGGAACTGGGGGTGCTGCGCGCCATGGGCACCAGCCGCCGGTTCCTGCTGCGCACCGTGCTCACCGAGGCCGCGGGCATCGGATTGACGGGCGCGACACTCGGACTCGCGGTGGGGTCGGCCGTGCACTACCTGAGCACCTTCGCGCTCGGGCACGCCATCGCCATGGATATCGCCTATCACCCCAGCTCACTGCTGGTCGCCTACGCGATCATCGCGCTGGCCATGTCGCTGCTCGGGGCGATTCCGCCCGCCCTGCGCGCGGCCCGGCTGCCCATCGTGGAGGCCATCGCGGTCGACTGATCGGGGACTAAATAGGATGGAGCGCATGAGCGCAGCGACCGTGGACTTGATGGACTACTCCGATGTCATCGACCGGTACGACCCGGTGCTCGGCATGGAGGTACACGTCGAGCTGGGCACCGCGACCAAGATGTTCTGTGGTTGCCCGACCGAATTCGGCGCCGACCCCAACACCCAGGTGTGCCCCGTCTGCCTGGGCCTGCCGGGCTCGTTGCCGGTGGTGAACGCGAAGGCCGTCGAGGCGGCCATTCGCATCGGGCTCGCGCTGAACTGCTCCATCACCCCGTGGGGCCGGTTCGCGCGCAAGAACTACTTCTACCCGGACCAACCGAAGAACTACCAGATCAGCCAGTACGACGAGCCGATCGCCACCGATGGCTACCTGGATGTGGTGCTCGATGACGGCTCGACCTTCCGGGTCGAGATCGAGCGCGCCCACATGGAGGAGGACACCGGCAAGTCGCTGCACGTCGGTGGCGCGACCGGCCGCATCCACGGCGCCTCGCATTCGCTGCTGGACTACAACCGGGCGGGCGTGCCGCTCATCGAGATCGTCACCAAGACCGTCGAGGGCGCGGGCGAGCGCGCTCCCGAGGTGGCCCGCGCGTACGTGACCGCGCTGCGCGAGGTGCTCAAGTCGCTCGACGTCTCCGATGTGAAGATGGAGCAGGGCTCGCTGCGCTGCGACGCCAACGTCTCGCTGATGCCCAAGGGCGCCAAGGAATTCGGCACCCGCACCGAGACCAAGAACGTGAACTCGCTCAAGAGCGTCGAGGTCGCGGTGCGGTTCGAGATGCGGCGGCAGGCCGCGGTGCTGGCCTCGGGCGGCGAGATCCTGATGGAGACCCGCCACTTCCACGAGACCGACGGCACCACCTCGCCCGGGCGCATCAAGGAGACCGCCGAGGACTACCGCTACTTCCCGGAGCCCGACCTCGAGCCCATCGCGCCCGACGCCGCCTGGGTCGAGGAGCTGCGCGGCACCATTCCGGAGTACCCGTGGCTGCGCCGCGCTCGCATCCAGGCCGATTGGGGCCTGTCCGACGAGGTGTTCCGCGACCTGGTCAACGCCGGTGCGCTGGACCTGATCATCGCTACCGTCGACGCGGGTGCCTCGGTCGACGCCGCGCGTTCCTGGTGGGTCGCCTACCTGACCGAAAAGGCCAAGGAGCGCAATGTTTCAGCCCTCGAGGACCTGCCCATCACCCCCAAGCAGGTCGCCGAGGTGGCCGGGCTGGTCGAGGCCAAGACCATCAACAACAAGGTCGCCAAGCAGGTCGTCGACTTCGTCCTGGCCGGTGAGGGCGAACCCGCCCAGATCGTCGAATCCAAGGGCCTGGGCATGGTCTCCGACGACTCCGCCCTCCAGTCCGAGGTCGAAAAGGCTTTGGCCGCCAACCCCGACATCGCCGACCGCATCCGCTCCGGCAAGATCCAGGCCGCGGGCAAGATCGTCGGCGACGTCATGAAGGCCACCCGCGGCCAGGCCGACGCCGCCCGCGTCCGCGAACTCGTCCTCGCCGCCTGCGGCGTCGAAGGCTGATCACCGGATAACGATCCGAATCGGGGCGCACGGCACTTGCCGTGCGCCCCGATTCCTTTCAGCGATCATGGGCTTGACCCTCACACCGTGTGAGGCCCGAGGCTGGAGGAGTCATGTTCAGTATTGGAGACTTCGCCAGGTTCGGGTCGGTGTCGGTGCGGATGCTGCGCCACTACGACGAGATCGGATTGCTGCCGCCGTCCGAGGTGGATCCGTGCTCGGGCTATCGGTTCTATGCGGCCGAACAGCTTTCACGGCTCAATCGCATCGTCGCGTTGAAAGATCTCGGCTTCACCTTGAATCAGGTGGCCGAATTGCTCGACGGGCAGCTGTCCGCGGATCGACTGCACGGCATGCTGCAACTGCGGCGCGCCCAGTTGGCCAACCAGGTGGCCGCGGACACCGCGCGGCTGGCCAGTGTCGAGGCGAGGCTCCTGCGTATCGAAAGGGAGGGCGTCATGTCCGAGCAGGAAATCATCGTGAAGCCGCTGTCCGCCACGCTGGTCGCCGAAATGAGCGACGTGGCGGCCGAATCCGGCGAAGCCGCGGTCGCGCCGATCATCGAACAGCTCTACGGCAAGCTGGGCAAGCTGATCCCGGAGTCCGGGCTCACCATCACCGGCGCGCCGATCGTCTATTACGAGGAACTCGACGAGGGCCTGCGCGTACACGTCGCGCACCAGGTCACCGGCACCGCCGAACCCGGCAGCGCCTTCGAACTGCTACTGCTGCCCGAGGTTCCGCGCGCCGCCACCCTGGCCCATCGCGGCAAGCTGGCGGACCTGTGCGTGTCCTTCGAGGCCATGGGGCGCTGGGCCGACGAAAACGGCTACGGCCCCAACGCTCCCATTCGCGAGGTCTACCTCAATGCCCCCGACGACCCGACCTCCGACGAATGGGTCGTCGAATTGCAGATGCCGGTCGCCTGATCGCCCCGGGTACCTCGCGGACCACCCCGGAAAGCGCCGCGGCGCACAGCGATTGCCGTGCGCCGCGGTGAAAACCGTTGACTAGTCCGGTCCGCTGCCCTCGCCCGAGGTCGGCGGCGGGATACGCACGACGCGGTCGTCGTACTGATTGGGATTGCCGTCCGGCTTGTTGGCCGTGCCGACCCAGATGAAGCCGTCACCACCGAGCGTCACGCCATCCAGGCGGCCGTACTTGTCCTGGCCCAGCACCGACGGCGCCGCGGTCACGGCGTGAGTGTTCTTGTCGGCCATGGCGATCGCCAGGCCCTTCTGATTGGTCAGCGAAATCGCCACCCCGTCGGCGGCGGCCGCACAGCCCGCCACACCCGGATGGTCGGGCCAGGTCCACGCCTTCACCACCGAGCCGTCGGGCTGAACCCGCTGCAGCCGGTCCTCGGTGACGGTGCGGTCGGTGATCCAGATGGAATCCTTGCCGTCGGTGCACACCCCGCCCGCCACGCCGATGCCGGTCACCACCAGATCGGCGGTCGTCGCGCCGGGCACGGGGGAGTCGAGGCTGAGCAGCTTCCCGGCCATCGAGTTGTTGTCGGCCGCCAGCGCCGGGTCCCCGGCGTCGCCGGTGAGGATCAGCAGGCGGTTGCGCAGGAAGTCGAGGGAACCGCGATTCCCGTTGAGGCCCTTCGGGATTCCGGTCAGAATCGGCTTGGGCGCGCCGCCGGAGGTGGGGATGCGCAGCACCCGGTTGTCGGTCGCGGTGGTGACGTAGGCGTAGATCAGCCCGTCCTCGCCGAAGGTGGGGGAGAGCGCGAGCCCGGTGATCCCGCCGTCCCCGGCCGGATCGACCTCCACCTTGGCGACCTCCACGGGCGCGGGCGGCTCGCCGTCATCGGTGGCGACCACCTTCAGGATCCGCCCGGTGGTGCGCTCGGCCACCAGCGCACTGCTGCCGTCGGGCAGCGCCACCAGCCCGGACGTGGTGTCCAGGCACGACACCACCACCAGGGTCGAGGGATCCACGCACGGCAGATCCGGTCGCTTGCCGGTCTTGCTGGGGCCCTTGGGCGGGGTGGTGCTGGGCTGGGCGTCCTGCCAGGTCGGCTCGGTGGTGAACGGGCTCGACGCCCGATCGTCGAAGCGGCTGCAACCGGAGAGCACTAGCGCGCCGAGCGTCACGCCCAGCACGATGTTCCGCGCACCCACCCCGATACGGCCACCGGCAACCACACTCATGGTTGAGACGTTACGGAAAACCCGCCGCCGCCGCTCGGACGGGGTGGCACAGAGTTCGGAACCGATGGGCGGAGTCCGCCCCGATATCGATCGGATCCCGCCGTCGCGCCGATCGGATGCCGCCCCGGCGCGAATCGGACAGTGGACACGCCCGTGTTCTGCTGTGTGTCGCGCCCTTTCGGCTAATAGTCTGGCCCGCGTGACAGACAAGCCGACCGAGCCGTCCGCTGAGGCGGGCGATACCACGCCCGCAATGCCGCGACCGGCCGGTGCACCGGTCCGCAGCCCCTTCGATTCGCCGACCGAACAGATCGCCACCCCGGTCGGCGTCCAGACCACCGAGAAACTGCCCCGCACCGACGAGGAACTCGGCCTGGATCCGGAGGTCCCGCTCGATTCGCAGGTCAAGAACGCGATCCCGGGCGCTGCCAACACCACCACCGAGCCGTCGCCGACCTACTCCTTCGCCAGCATCCCGCCCGCGCCCACCCCGGCCGACGGCAACGGCGGCCGCTCGCGCCGCCGCGACGACCGCCGCGGCACCCTGGACCTGGGACTGTTGTTGCTGCGCTTGGTCATCGGCGGCACCTTCGTCTACCACGGCCTGCAGAAGGCCACGGGCTGGTTCCACGGTCCGGGCCTGGACGGCATCAAGACCGCCATGGAGAACGGCGGCTGGCAGCACGTCGACATCGCCGCGCCCATGCTCATCGCCGGTGAACTCGGCGGCGGCGTGCTGGTCGCGCTGGGCCTGGCCACCCCGCTGGCCTCGGGCGCGCTGCTCGCGGTCATCCTCGACGCGTGGATGTGGAAGCAGGGCATGGTGCCCGGATTCCAGTACTCCGCCAAGGGGAATTCGGTGGAGCTGGAATCCATCCTGGTCGGGCTGACCACCGTGCTGATCCTCACCGGCCCGGGCCGGTTGTCCCTGGACCGCAATCGCGGCTGGTCGTCGCGACCGTTCCTGGGTTCGCTGGCGGCGTTCGTGGCCGCGGTGGTCACCGCCATCCTGGTGTACGTCTACCTGCACGGCGGCAACCCGCTGGCCGCCGTCGGCCCGTTCAACTGAGCAGACCGAGGACGAAGCGGCCGGGACGATCTGGAGATCGTCCCGGCCGCTTCGTCTCTGTCGTCAGTACTGGCGAGCCGTCCAGGACTCCCATTCCTGGAAGGTCTCCTGATGGAGTTGCAGCACCCGGCCCGATTTGACGTCGATCTGCTGGGTGAGCATTGCCTTGTGGGCATTGCTCTGCACGATCTCGTCCGGAGTCATCATGAACTCCGTCGATTCCAGGTGGCGCACTTCCGCGGCCAGCTCCTCGGCCTCGGCGAGCAGCGTCTTCGCCTCGGCATTGCGAGCGTCCGACCGTGCGAGCATGGCCGTGTACTCGGCAAGCATGGTGTCGGCCTTGCCGATGTATTCGATTGTCATTCCCTTGCTTTCTTGACTTACGGCACGCGCCGGACGGCACCCTTGTCGGCGGAAGTGGCGAGCGCGGCGTAGGCGCGCAGCGCGGTCGTGACCGGGCGCTCCCGGTTGACCGGCTGCCACGGCCGTTCGGACGCTTCCATTTTCACGCGGCGCTCCGCGAGAACCTCTTCGGGGACCAGCAATTCGAGCGCGCGGGTGTGCACGTCGATGCGGATGCGGTCACCATTCTCGATCAGGCCGATGGACCCGCCGCTGGCCGCCTCGGGGGAGATGTGGCCGATGGACAGGCCCGAGGTGCCGCCGGAGAAGCGGCCGTCGGTGATGAGCGCGCACACCTTGCCCAGGCCGACGCCCTTGAGGAACGAGGTGGGGTGCAGCATTTCCTGCATGCCCGGGCCGCCCGAGGGGCCCTCGTAGCGGACCACGACCACATCGCCGGGCTGGATCTCCTTGCCCAGGATCTTGGAGACCGCCTCCTCCTGCGACTCGACCACCACGGCCGGGCCCTCGAAGGTGAACAGATCCTCGTCGATGCCGGCGGTTTTCAGGATCGCGCCGTCGGGAGCGATGTTCCCGCGCAGCACGCACAGCCCGCCCTCGACGGTGTAGGCGTGCTCCTTGTCGCGGATGCAGCCGCCGACCGCGTCGGTGTCCAGCGAGGACCAGCGGTTGTCGGTGGAGAACGGCACGGTGGTGCGGACACCGCCGGGCGCGGCGTGGAACAGCTCGAAGGCTTCCTCGGAAGCCTTGCCGGAGCGGATGTCCCAGGTGTCGAGCCACTCGTCGAAGGACGCGGTGTGCACGGTGGTCACGTCGGTCTGCAGCAGACCGGCGCGGCGCAGCTCGCCGAGGATGGCCGGAATGCCACCGGCGCGGTGCACATCCTCCATGTGGTAGTCGGAGTTGGGCGACACCTTCGACAGGCACGGCACCTGACGCGAGATCTCGTCGATGCTCTGCAGATCGAACTCGATCTCACCCTCCTGCGCGGCGGCCAGGGTGTGCAGCACCGTGTTGGTGGAGCCGCCCATGGCCACGTCGAGGGCCATGGCGTTGTGGAAAGCCTTGGCGTTGGCCACGTTTCGCGGCAGCACCGAGGAGTCGTCGTCGCGGTACCAGCGGGTGGCGATATCCACGATCACCCGTCCGGCCTTCTCGAACAGGGCGCGGCGGGCCGAGTGGGTGGCCAGTGTGGAGCCGTTGCCCGGCAGCGACAGACCCAGCGCCTCGGTGAGGCAGTTCATCGAGTTCGCGGTGAACATGCCCGAGCACGAGCCACAGGTCGGGCAGGCGGAGCGCTCGACCTCGGTGAGCCCGTCCTCGGAGACGTTCGGCGAGGCGCTAGCGGAGATGGCGGTGATCAGATCGGTCGGGGCCTGCGCGACACCGCCGACGACCACGGCCTTACCGGCCTCCATCGGACCACCGGAGACGAACACGGCCGGAATGTTCAGCCGCATGGCCGCATTCAGCATACCGGGGGTGATCTTGTCGCAGTTGGAGATGCAGACCAGCGCGTCCGCGGTGTGCGCGTTGGCCATGTATTCCACGGAGTCCGCGATGATCTCGCGCGAGGGCAGCGAGTACAGCATGCCGCCGTGTCCCATCGCGATGCCGTCGTCCACGGCAATGGTGTGGAACTCACGCGGCACGCCACCGGCCGCCCGCACCGCCTCGGCCACGATCTCGCCGACGTCCTTCAGGTGCACGTGGCCGGGTACGAACTGGGTGTACGAGTTCGCGATGGCGACGATCGGCTTCCCGAAGTCGGAGTCGGTGAGACCGGTCGCGCGCCAGAGGGCGCGAGCGCCCGCGGCATTGCGGCCGGCGGTGGTGGTGCGTGAGCGAAGCGGTGGCATTGGTCAGGTCCTCGGTTCGTGTCGCAGTGGGCTGTGGCGACTGTGCAGAAATACGTCTCGCGACGTTCTCCAGCGGGGTTCAACGTTACTCCCGGGCCATGACCTCGATCACCGCCGGTAGAAACTCTGCACCCCCGAAACGCTTACGACGCGCCGGATTCGGCCTCGGGCTCGGTGGGTTTGATGGGCTCGGCCTCTTCCTCTGGTTCGGCGAAGGGGTCCGGGATGCGGCCGTTCGATGCCTCGACCAGATCCGCGAGCCGCTGGTAGCTCACCGCGGGCAGCGTCACATCGGAGTCGTCGGCCAGGTGTAGCTGGAGATAACCCCGCTCGGGAATGCGCAGCCCCTTCACCTCGGCCCAGTCGATGTGCCGCGAGCCGAACAGGGTGCGCGTGTCGATCCCATTGTCCGAGACGGTCGTGCGGGTCCGCTCGATCCAGACCACCACCGCGGCCGGGATGAGGAACAGGATCCACAGCACCTGCGGCCACCCGAAGAACGGGAAGGCCACGCAGAACAGCAGGATGAACACCCCGAGGTGAGCGAGCCGGGGAATGCGGATCACGCGACCCGCGTCCGATTCGGACTCGGGCGTGTGGGACGATCGAGCAGGTGGCACGGACTGATGCTGTGAGGACACACCCATATCCTTGCATCACGGTGAACGGACCCGATCAACCGCACTGTCTCACATAATGGGACCCAATAGGTCAGCTGTTTGACTGAACGACCAGCGCGCAATTACCGTCGAGCGCGTGAATCGAACCGAGCTTCTCGTAATCGGCCGGCGCGTACAGCGCTGAGCCGACGACTGTAGGTCATTTACGTCAGCTCGCAGCTGCGACGCGCCACCCTCGAACAGCCACCTGGCTGTCGGGGGCTTTTTTGTGTTCAGGCAAGTCCATGAACTGGAACGACAAGCAGTAAGGAACCAAGACGGTGAGCGCACCTACCGCACGGCCCGGGCCCTCGGCCCGCAAGCCCGCGCCTACGGCCCAGCCGACCGCGGCTCCGGCCGCGACCCCGAACCGCCGCCAGGTCCCGCCCGAGCGGGTCACCGGCGCGCAGTCCGTCGTTCGCTCCCTCGAGGAGCTCGGCGTCGACACGGTCTTCGGTATTCCCGGCGGTGCGATTCTTCCCGTCTACGACCCGCTGTTCGACTCCACCAAGGTCCGCCACGTGCTGGTGCGTCACGAGCAGGGCGCGGGTCACGCCGCGACCGGTTACGCCCAGGCGACCGGCAAGGTCGGTGTGTGCATGGCCACCTCGGGTCCGGGTGCGACCAACCTGGTCACCCCGATCGCGGACGCGCAGATGGACTCGGTGCCGCTGGTGGCCATCACCGGCCAGGTCGGCCGCTCGCTGATCGGCACCGACGCCTTCCAGGAAGCCGACATCTCCGGCATCACCATGGCGTGCACCAAGCACAACTTTCTGGTCACCGACCCGATCGACATCCCGCGCATGATCGCCGAGGCGTTCCACCTGGCCGCCACCGGCCGCCCGGGCGCGGTCCTGGTCGACATCCCGAAGGACGTCCTCCAGGCGCAGACCACGTTCTCCTGGCCGCCGGAGATGAAGCTGCCCGGCTACCGTCCGGTCACCAAGCCGCACGGCAAGCAGGTGCGCGAGGCCGCCCGGATGATCATGGACGCCAAGCAGCCCGTGCTCTACGTCGGCGGCGGCGTCATCAAGGCCGACGCCAACATGGAACTCCTCGAACTGGCCGAGCTGACCGGCATCCCGGTGGTCACCACCCTGATGGCGCGCGGCGCGTTCCCGGACTCGCACACCCTCAACATGGGTATGCCCGGCATGCATGGCACCGTGGGAGCCGTTGCGGCACTGCAGCGTTCGGATCTGCTGATCACTCTGGGCGCGCGTTTCGACGACCGCGTCACCGGCCAGCTGGATTCGTTCGCGGTGGGCGCCAAGGTGATCCACGCCGACATCGACCCCGCCGAGATCGGCAAGAACCGCCACGCGGACGTGCCGATCGTGGGTGACTGCCGCGAGGTCATCAGCGAGCTCATCGAGACGCTGAAGGCCGACCCGGCCGCGTCGGGCAAGGCCCCGCTGCTGGATCTGACCGAGTGGTGGAACTACCTGAGCGGCATCCGCGACAGCTACCCGCTGGGCTGGAAGACCCCCTCCGACGGTTCGCTCTCGCCGGAATTCGTGATCGAGAAGCTGGGCCAGATGGCCGGTCCCGACGCGATCTACTGCGCGGGCGTCGGCCAGCACCAGATGTGGGCCGCGCAGTTCGTGAAGTACGAGAAGCCGCGCACTTGGCTGAATTCCGGTGGTCTGGGCACCATGGGCTACGCCGTGCCCGCCGCCATGGGCGCCAAGATGGGCATGCCGGACCGCGAGGTCTGGGCCATCGACGGTGACGGCTGCTTCCAGATGACCAACCAGGAGCTGGCCACCTGTGCCGTCGAGGGCGTGCCGATCAAGGTCGCGCTGATCAACAACGGCAACCTGGGCATGGTGCGGCAGTGGCAGACGCTGTTCTACGAGAAGCGCTACTCCAACACCGACCTGGGCACCCACACCCTGCGCATTCCCGACTTCGTGAAGCTGGCCGAAGCCCTTGGCTGCCACGGCATCCGCGTCGAGAAGGAAGAGGACGTGGAGGCCGCGATCCGCGAGGCACAGTCCATCAACGACCGACCGGTCGTGATCGACTTCATCGTGGGCAAGGACGCGCAGGTGTGGCCGATGGTCGCCGCCGGTACGTCCAATGACGAGATCATGGCCGCGCGCGGCATCCGCCCGCTGTTCGACGACGACGAGTCGGCCTCCGAGCCCGCCGTCATCCACGAGGCCATGTCGCACGAGAAGGCTTCGCTCGCAGCGCACGAGCGCGCCTCCCAGAAGGGGACCCCGGAGTGAGCGGTCAGGCCCGTAGGCGGCAGCGCAGCATAACCACGGAGGGCCCCGCTCGGTCCGGAAAGAAGGACGCAGCATGACCACCACCCACACCCTGTCCGTGCTGGTGGAGGACAAGCCGGGCGTGCTGGCGCGCGTGGCATCGCTGTTCTCCCGCCGCGGGTTCAATATCCAGTCGCTCGCGGTCGGCGGCACCGAGATCCCGGAGATCTCGCGCATGACCATCGTGGTGACGGTGGAGGATCTGCCGCTCGAGCAGGTCACCAAGCAGCTGAACAAGCTGGTGAACGTGATCAAGATCGTCGAGCAGGATTCCGACTCCTCGGTGGCCCGCGAACTGATCCTGGTCAAGGTGCGCGCCGACGCCAGCGTGCGCACCCAGGTCATCGAGTCGGTGAACCTGTTCCGCGCCAAGGTGATCGACGTGTCGCCCGACGCGCTGACCATCGAGGCCACCGGCACCCGCTCCAAGCTGGACGCGCTGCTGCGCATGCTGGAGCCGTACGGTATCCGGGAGATCGTGCAGTCCGGTGTCGTGGCCGTGGGCCGCGGCCCCAAGTCGATCACCGCTACCCGATAAGTCCAGCGATAACCGCTGGCAGATAACTTCTTTCTAACCAAAACAATCTGAAGGGAACCACAGTGGCAGTCGAGATGTTCTATGACGACGACGCTGACCTGTCGATCATCCAGGGCAAGAAGGTCGCCGTCATCGGCTACGGCAGCCAGGGCCACGCGCACTCGCTGAGCCTGCGCGACTCGGGCGTCGACGTCCGCATCGGCCTCAAGGAGGGCTCGAAGTCCCGTGCCAAGGCCGAGGAAGCCGGTCTGACCGTCGGTACTCCGGCCGAGGTCGCCGAGTGGGCCGACGTCATCATGGTCCTCGCGCCCGACACCGCGCAGGCGTCGATCTTCACCAACGACATCGAGCCGCACCTGAAGGACGGCGACGCGCTGTTCTTCGGCCACGGCCTCAACATCCACTTCGGCCTGATCAAGGCTCCGGCCAACGTCACCGTCGGCATGGTCGCCCCCAAGGGCCCCGGCCACCTGGTGCGCCGCCAGTTCGTCGACGGCAAGGGCGTTCCGGCCCTGATCGCCATCGACCAGGACCCGACCGGCGAGGGCCAGGCGCTGGCGCTGTCCTACGCCAAGGGCATCGGCGGCACCCGCGCGGGCGTCATCAAGACCACCTTCAAGGAAGAGACCGAGACCGACCTCTTCGGTGAGCAGGCCGTGCTCTGCGGCGGCACCGAGGAACTGGTCAAGACCGGTTTCGAGGTCATGGTCGAGGCCGGTTACGCGCCGGAGATGGCCTACTTCGAGGTGCTGCACGAGCTCAAGCTGATCGTCGACCTGATGTACGAGGGCGGCATCGCCCGCATGAACTACTCGGTCTCCGACACCGCCGAGTTCGGTGGCTACCTCTCGGGCCCGCGCGTCATCGACGCCGGCACCAAGGAGCGCATGAAGGCCATCCTGACCGACATCCAGGACGGCACCTTCGTCAAGCGCCTGGTCGCCAACGTCGAGGGCGGCAACAAGGAGCTCGAGGCCCTCCGCAAGGCCAACGCCGAGCACCCCATCGAGGTCACCGGCGCCAAGCTGCGCGGCCTGATGAGCTGGGTCGACCGCCCGATCACCGAAACCGCCTAAGGTTTCCGGCTTTTCACAGCGCGAAGGCCCGCCAGGGATTCCCTGGCGGGCCTTCGCTTTTCGCGCGTGAAGGGGGTGTACGCGCGAGGTTCGGTGGTGCGGGCTACCAGCTGCCCGTGGGCGGCAGCGCATTGCGCCAGCAGCAGTTGCCGCGGTTCCAGTCGTCGTGGTCCCAGTCGTCGCGATCGTGATCGCGCGGGTGATGCCGGTCGTCGCGGTCCCACCACCCGTTGTTCGGGTGCGGGTGATGCGGCCAGGACACATCACCCGGGGCGTTGTCCAGCGGAATATCGGCGGAGGCCGGAATCGTCACTGCGGCAAGGGGGATCAGGGCGATCGCACCGGCGGCGGCCACTCGGGCGGCGGTCCGGCGTAGAGAAGTCGACTTCATGGTCACACACGATGCCCCACAACCATGCGTTCGCGAAACGGATTCCCTGTGAATTCAGGGCCGAATGATCCCGACGTATGACTCACGCCCTGAGCAACCCTGAAACCCATTGCACAGCTTGGGCGCCGAGATCAGATCAGCGCGCCCGCTCCCGCGCCGAGGACGGCGCCGGTCGCCAGGCCGACCACGCCGCCGATCACACATCCGGGCGGTGCGGTGATCGGGGCGATGATCGGAGCCAGCGGGCCCGCCGGGAGGGTCGCGATGGCCGCGCCCGCGATGCAACCGACGAGGGCGCCGCCGGCGGCTCCGGCCAACGCTCCCGCGGCGATATGGTCCGAGCGGCTGGGGGCGACACCGATGGAGCGGGTGAACTGGGAGATCTGGGCTTCGGGTCCCGCGAGGGCGCTGTTGATCTGGGCTACCTGGTCGTCGCTGAGGAAGTCCGGGGCGATGGCGGTGAGATCACCGGCGCGCAGTTCGCGCGGGTTGGTGGGGACGATCACGCCTATGTCCGGGGTCGCCGTCGGTGCGTGCAGGTCGCCCGGCTGGATCGGAGCGGGGGAATAGTCGCGCTTCGGGTCCGGCCGGGTGGGGGCGTAATCGCTTTGCGGCGCCACGCCGTGCGCGTCGTCCTGCGGCGAGACTTGCTGAGGCGTCGGCGGGGTCACGGTGACGCCCGGCTGGGCGCCACCGGAATTGGGGGAGCCCGGATCCGGCTGGGTCACACCGGGTTGCGGCGCGGCGTGGGCCACGGCGCTGATGCCCAGCGCCGCGGTCATCGGGATGGCGGAGACGGCGGCGCGCAACAATACGCGCTGGGTTACCGTCTGCCTACGGTGCTTCGCCATGGATGAAGCCCAACCTTTCCTGTACGCGACAACGTTCGAGCACCACGGGATCGGTGACCCGGTATGGCAGTGCTGGAAGATCGGGAATGAGAAGCCGCAAGGTCGTTGTGCCGGTAGACAATTGCCGGTATCGACGACATGGGCCAACCCCCCTTACGGTCTTGCATCGGTCGCCCACGACGCGCTGGGTGTGAGCGCGACCACGTGACAGTAGATCTGTCGCGGAAATATCCGTCAAACCCTATGGCATGCACTATGTCGTAGATCACGAAACGTGCGAAGTGGGCACGAAAGCGACAAAGGCCCCTCGGGAAGTCTCCCGAGGGGCTGTTCGCACTGCGGTTGTCAGTAGTGCGTGCCGCCGTCGATCCGAATCTCGGTACCGGTGATGAACGCCCCGTCATCGGACGCGAGCATGGCCACCACACCCGCAACGGTGTCCGGCGAAGCGAACCCCTGCCCGATCCCCGGAGCCAGCTTCATGAACAGGCTGAGGTCGGCATCCGCGGGCAGCCCCGGCCCCTTGCCGTCGGTCATGTCACTCGAAATCGACCCCGGCGCAACGGCAACCACGCGCAGCCCCTGCTTGGAGTACTCCGCGGCCAGCGCATGAGTCATCGACATGATCCCGCCCTTGGAGGCGGCATACGCGGACATGTACGGGTGCGCGAAGAACGCCGAAGTCGAGGTGAAGTTGACGATCATACCCTTCTCCGAAGCGAGCAACTGCGGCAACGCTTCTCGAATCATCAGGAAGGTACCCGTCAGATTCACAGTGATGATCCTGTTGAAATCAGCCAACGGCATCTCGTGCGTATGCGCCGACCGCAGAATCCCCGCGGCATTGATCAACGCATCGATCCCACCGAGCGTCTCTACCGCCGCCGCGACCCCGCCCTGCACCGACTCCTCATCGGCGATATCGATCACCAGCGTGGTGAGCCGATCCCCATTCCCATTCTCGGCGGCCTGCTTGGCGGCCTCCGCCAGCCCCGCCTCATTCACATCCGCACCCACAACCTGCCCACCCTCGGCCAGGATCCGGTGCACAGTGGCCCGCCCGATCCCGGACCCGGCCCCCGTGATCACTACTCGACGCCCGTCGAACCGCTCCATCGCGAAATCTCCTTAGCTAATACTCCAGCCTCTGAATGACACGCTACGCCTACATGGCACATCATGCCATCATGGCATCCCGTCGACTAGGATCAACCTGCAATCCCCAGCTCAAAGGAGGTGAAATGTCCGCCCAACCCCAAAACCCACCCCGCCGCCCATCCCTGGCGGAACGCCGCAAATCCGAAACCCGCATGGAAATAGCCCGAACCGCAGCCCGCCTCTTCGCCACCCACGGCACCTCCGCGGTAACCGCCGACCAAATAGCCTCCGAATCCGGCGTAGCCCTCCGCACCTTCTACCGCTACGCCCGCACCAAGGAAGAATCCGTCGAGCCCCTACTCGCCGCCGGCGCCCAACGCTGGCTCGCCGAAATAGCCGAAGGCCCCCACCGCCTCCCCACCCTCTCCGAGTTCGAAGCCGCAGCCGCCGCCTCCATGACCCCTCATGACGACCACGACGACCTCGAAATCACGAAGGGACTGCTTCGCGCGATGGACACCGACCCGGTTCTCCGGGCGATCTGGCACCGCATCAACCTCGAATCCGAACGCGACCTCCACCGCATCCTGACGGAATTGGCAGGGCCCCAAGCGGATCCATTCCGCATCCGCCTGACCGCGGCGGCAGCCGCCGGTGCAGTACGTGTGGCGCTGGAGCTGTGGGCAGCGACGGATGGCCCAGCCGAAGGTAAGGGTTCACCCACCGATCTGGTTCGGCGATGCCTGCGTGAGTTACA
>NZ_BJWY01000105.1 GCF_007990715.1 Nocardia seriolae NBRC 15557
CGACACTAGTGGGTACGCACCGCGGAATGGGGTCGGAGAATTCGGGCGCTTGGACCAGTCGTCTATCAAGTTCGAGAGAATTGGCACATATTGTCAGCGTCAGCCCGTTGCTTTCGGAGGACGTGTTCGGGACGGAGGGCATGGATCGAAAGCTGTTCCGGGCAACTATTTTGAGTAATTTCGGATGTGCGCCGAGGGGCGTTGCGATGTCCGGTATTGTTCGGCGTCGGCGGTCGGATGATAGGAACGGGATGAAGGCGTCGGAGACAACGTTTGCCGCACTGGTGCAGGGGGAGAAGCAGTTTCAGATCCCGTTGTATCAGCGCACTTACTCGTGGTCGGACAAGCAGTTGGCGCAGTTGTGGAGCGATATCTGTGAGCAGGCCGACCTGCTGGCCGATGGAGATCAGGCCACGACGCATTTCTGCGGGTCGGTGGTGTTGGCGCCGTCGCCACTGAACGACGCGAGTTTCGCACGCTGGCTGGTGGTGGACGGGCAGCAGCGGTTGACGACACTGAGCCTGGCGTTGGTGGCGATCCGCGATCATATGGCGGTGTTGGATCCGCGGCAGCGGGAACGGATCAATGAGCAGTATCTGATCAACAAGTTCCAGGAAGGTGACGGGTTCTTCCGGTTGTTGCCGACTCAGGCCGATCGGGGCGCCTATGCCGAGCACATTCGCGACACCCACGCCGGTGACGGTGGTGACCGGGTGGGCGCAGCGTATCGATACTTCCGGCAGGCGTTGCTGGCGATCGAGGGTGCGGCGGACGGTCCGGCCGTCGCACAGGTCGAGAAGGCGATCACCACCCGTCTGACGCTGGTTCAGGTGGTTGCCGAACGCGATGACAATGTGCATCGAATCTTCGAGTCGCTCAACAACACCGGTTTGAAGCTGTCCCAAGCGGACCTGCTGCGAAACTACCTTTTCATGCGCTTGCCGACCCGTGGCGAGCAGGTCTATCAGGCTTATTGGCTGCCGCTACAGCGTAGTTTGAGCAACGAGCAGCTCGAGCAGTTGATGTGGTTGCAGCTGGTACTTCACGGTGGTTCGCGGACCCGGCGGCAGGATGTCTATACCGCGCAGCAGCGGCATTTCGCCCGACACGGCGAGACCGAGGCCGACATCGAGGACTACATCCGCGAATTGCACCGTAGAGCCAAGCATTTCCGCCGGATAATCGACCCGGATCGGGAACCCGACCTCGAGGCCCGTCGTTATTTGCGCCGAATCGATCAGTGGCAGGCCGCGACGACATATCCGGTGCTGATGATGTTGCTGGACCGGCGAGAGGCCGGAGTGATGAGCCCGGCCGAACTCGTCCGGGCCCTGTCCTACATCGAGTCCTTCCTGGTTCGCCGGATGATCTGTCACCGCCCGACGCAGGGCCTGAACCGGGTTTTCCAGGAGCTGCCGGAACAGCTGCCCGAGGACATGTCGATGGCAGACGAGCTATATCAGGTCCTGTCGGCGCCGCGGCGTTACTGGTCGACCGATACCGAACTCCGTGAGGCGATCGCCGCGAAACCGTTCTACTGGCAGGGAAAACCGGAGCAGCGACGCCTGGTGCTGCAACGCCTCGAAGAGAGCTACGAGCACCCCGAGCCGGTTGACTTCGCCAATGCCAAGCTCACTATCGAACACGTGCTGCCGCAGCAGCCCGGCGCAGAATGGCTGGAAACGCTGGCGGCCGAAGCGGGCGACGGCGAGACTGCCGAGGATCTGCACGAGCGGATCGTGCATACGCTCGGAAATCTGACGTTGACCGGCGAGAATTCTCGACTGTCCAATCACCCGTTCCAGCGCAAGCAGGACCTGCTCAAGGGCTCGCATCTGGAGATGAACCGACGCATCGCCGGGACCGATCGCTGGGGTGCGGCCGAAATCGCCGCCCGTGCAGCCGAACTGGCTGATCAGGCGATTCGCCTGTGGCCCGCACCGTTGGCCGGGGTGGATCGTGGCACGGGGAAGCGGGACTGGACCCTGCTGCGTCAGGCGGTCGCGGTGATTCCGCCCGGCACCTGGACGTCCTACGGCGAGTTGGCTGCGCTGGTCGGCTCGAGCCCGGTCGCAGTCGGTCAGCAACTGGCCGGCTCGATTCCCGGTGCATACCGAGTCCTCGATCACGGGGGCCGGGTGACGGGGGCGTTTCGCTGGCCCGAGGGCGCGGACCGTGGCGATGTGCTCGATGTGCTGCGCGCGGAGGGCGTCATCTTCAACGGCAGCGGGATCGCCGCCGCCGAGCAACGACTCACAGCACGGGATTTGGCTGTTCTGCTCGGCATGACCGGATTCGACGATGAAGCCGGCGACCAGGTCGGCCCCTCAGCCGACCGCCGGGACCGGTTCTTTGCTCAGCTCGAGGATGGGAACGTGGCCGCGGCGGTGGCGAATGTCCGTGAGCTGCTCACTTTTTGGGAATCGATCGGCGGCTACCTCGAATTCGGGGGCGGCGCCAAGTCCACCAGCTGCTTCCTGAGCCTGGCACGAGGCGATGCGGGAGTGATCTGGCCGCTGGTGGTGTATCCAGGCAATGGCGGGGCTGGCAAGCTGGAGGCCGTCTTCCAGCATCTGGCCGTCCGCGAACCATTTATCGAAACGGGCTTGCGGAACGAGTTCCGTTCGCGTCTCAATGAACTATCCACCATCGATATTCCAGAGGGCAAGCTGACGCTGCGGCCGGGAATTCCGCTGCCGGCGATCATGACCACGACCGATTTCAAGCTCCTCTGCGATGCCCTGCTCTGGTTCCGGGACATGGCCGTCGGCCGGTCGGCCGATTCCCTGGGCGACGTGGGCGAGTCCGGCGGCCCGTGGGGGCTCAATGCCGGGCTGATGTCGCAGTCGGTACGGGGGCTGCTGGAGCTGGTGAGGGAGCACGGGTGCGGCAAGCCTGAGATCGGAGTCGAGCTGGGTGTCTATCACTGGCCGGTTGAAGCCGTCTGGGTGCATCACAAGGTCGTGCTCGTCGAGGGCGTGGACGAAGATCGGGATGACGGTCTGCGGAATGACGGGTATCGGGTAGTCGGAGTCGGCGATGACGCGCTCGATCGGTGGGTGGCCATGTTGATCCAGGACTGATTACCAAATCGGTCGACCGAGATACTCGCGGTAGTGAATTCCTCGAATTCCTTTGTATCGCAAGTATGTTCGAAAATAGTTCGAATCGTTCGACTTGTCGGACCCATGTGACACAGTCGGGATCGAGCCGGTTGAGTGTCAGGGGGTAATCGCGATGGATCAGACGCATCTGGGTCAGTGGGTGAGCGATGAGGAATTTCGGCTGAGTCGCGAACTGGGCAATATTGCGCTGTTCTTCGAACTCAATCTCGACGAGGACGAGATCCGGCGAGTGCAGGAAGTCTACGGCCAGGTTGCCGGGCGGTTGGGGCCACACCAGCGGGCCCGAACGATGATCCAGCAGTACCCGGCGTTGACGTTGGTCTCGCTGTTGGGGCACGCCGGACTCTCCTACGAGCAGGGCCGCTTCTGGGATGGGTTCTGGTCCGAGCTGGGCTTGCCACGGGAACAGGAATTCGAGAACGCTCTGCGGGCAGCACTCGGCAGGCTGCTGCGCCGTTTCGGGATGCGTGAGTTCCCGGAATTACAGGGTGACTACGTGCGAGTGATGACCATGCACGCCGGGATTCCCGTGCATTGCCTGGGCGACCTCGTCGACGTGATCGAGCACCATTTGGCTGTCGGCCGTGAGCCTACTGGCGCCGCGGTGTTCGAATGGCTCACCGAGCCGGGAATGGCATACCGCCTCAATAGCCTCGACGTACCGGTCCGCAATTTCCTGCAGCTGGGCGGCGAGGCCGCGGTGGACATCATCGATCGGATCCTGGATTTCATCGAGTTCACTGCGGAGCACACCGATGTCTGGAACGACCTCACGGTGGACTCGTCGACCACCGGCTTGCCGACCCTGTTGCTGGAGGGTCTGATCGACCGGCTGCGCGAGCGGCCGTTCGGGCAGGGCCCCGCTGCGGTCGGCGCGGCGGCTCGTGGACACGTTCCGCTGCTCGGATTCTCGGAGGC
This sequence comes from Nocardia seriolae NBRC 15557, assembly GCF_007990715.1. GTDB lineage: Bacteria > Actinomycetota > Actinomycetes > Mycobacteriales > Mycobacteriaceae > Nocardia > Nocardia seriolae. Next base: position 4,044 of record NZ_BJWY01000105.1, read on the forward strand.
CGACCGTCAGATCACCGTCGGCCTCCCGTATCCGGCATCGGAGCCGGAACAGCCCTGGAAGGTCTCCTTCGACGGTGATACCCGGGAGCGGTATGCCGAACGGGGCTGGGGTGTGGTCGACGGTGCGGCGCATCCGCTGACTCCCGTGCCCGTGATCCGTCCCGTGCGGGAAGTCGTACTGCGCCACGCGGGTTCGGCCGCCGAGCATCGCATCCCCCTGGTGGACAAGTCCGATCCGCTGTTGCTGTTCGATCTCGAAGGAATGTTGCTGCATCGCCGGAGCGCGCTGCCGCGCGATGAGGTGTTCGCGGTGCATCCGCATGACGCCGTCATCGTCGACGCGGCCTCGGGTGAGCCGGTCGCCTCGAGTGAGAACTTGGGCTCCCCGGCGGGATGGCGTGGCTGGCAGGCTCGCACGGTCGATCTTTCCGGGCGTGACGCGATTCGCTTGCAGCGCAATGGCGGAGACCTGTGCCCGACTCGTGAGGTGCGGGCGGTCGGCGCTCCTCGGCTGGAGCTTGCCTACCCGCTCGAAGGCGTGTCCACCACGAGTGGACTATCGGTGTACCCGACTCGGCCGATCATCACATTGCCGCCGTGTCCTCGACCGGGATCTCAGATCTAGCGGACGCGGGTGCGCTACTCCGGCCGGACCGACTGGCTCGCGCAGGAGGAGTGGGAGTCGGGTACCGAGCACGCCGGCCTGGATCCTTTCGATGGGTTGCCGTCCGGATTGCTGGGGCTGTTCGACATCCTTGTCACCGGACCGCTCGGCTCGGACCTGCGGTGCACTGTGTTTCTGGCCGAAGGCATGTCGGTTGAGCACAGTGAGACCTTTCGCATTCCGGTCCCGGGCGGGTTGTCTCCGAGTCTGAGCCTGATCGATTGCGAGTTCCCGCTGTCCTCGGATCACGAAGGCGTCTCTTTCGAGCCCACATCGCGTGAGGCCCGCGTGCAGGTTTGCAGTGGAGACGTGGTGCAGACGCTGGTGATCACACCGCCCCATATCGAGTTTCGAGTCGACGAGCTGGGCACTCCTGCGCAGTGGAGGACGTCGGCCCAGTCGATCACCATGGCCGAACTCGAGGCGAATTCCGTTGTAGCCGCGCGCATTCCCGGTCACGTTCGCGTCGACTTCGCACTATTGGACGCGGAGGGCACGGTCGTTCAGATCGAGCGGCCGGAGGTGCCTTCGGACAACGTCTTCCACGTCCGGTCCCGAACCTTCGTCGATACGGTGCGCCGGATTCGCGTTGGGGAGTTGGTGGCTCGTGTCGATGATCCGGCGGGTGGTTCCCAGAATGTCGTCATGGCGCGGATCCGGCCCACCCAGCTGTGCGGCGGTGTCGGCATAGCCGAGCGAGAGCTGGTGTTCGAGGCGCTCGCGGCGGGTGAACTGGGCGCGTTTGTCTGGGCGGTGACCGCACCGTGGCATCAGGTCTGGCAGCTGCGGATCGAGGATGGCCGGGCCTGGCTGCCGGATGAGTTGTGTGTCGCGGGGCCGCTGCTGGTCCAGGTGTTTGTGGATGATCCCTGGCTGGGGATCCTCCCGCCGCGTCGTCCCGGTGTGACTGCCTACCGGGTCGAGCAGCCTGGCTGGCTAGATGATGAAAACCCTTCTCGTGAAAAGCTATCGCGGTTTCTCGGCGGTCAGGGCGTCTTGCCGGGGTCGTGCGACGCCGTGGCGGAGGTATGGGCGGCGCTGGCGGCACTGCCTCCGGGCCGGTCTGATACCAGGACGGAGCTACTACGTGGCGGACTGGTCCGGGTGCTCGCACGCGACCCGCGCGGAGCGCTGGAAGTGCTGGGCGGTGCGACGATTCCGGCTCCCGAGATGGTGCCGCTGCTCATCCGCACCGGGTTGACCGAACAGCGGTACGCGTCCACCCGCGCCTACGACCATATGCACGCCAATCCCTGGGTGGGGTGCCTGGTCGAGATCGCGGATCTGCCCTATCGAGCGCGTACCGAAGTCGCGGGGGAGTGGGATCAGATGCTCGGGTACCTCCGGATTCACGGCGGGGAGTGGCTGATCAGCCTGCTGCGAGGCAAGGCAGGCGATCCGCGCATCGGGGTATTCGACCGGAATGTGGAACGTGCGCACGACTGGCCGCCGTCACAGATCGACGAGATGCTCGAGGTGCTCCGCACGGTGCCGGAGGCGTTGCTGGACGAAGCCACCCGGATGAGCGCGATCATGGCGGCCTTCCGGGTTCGTCAGGAATGGATGGCGGAGCCCGCACTAGCCGTCTTGACCGCCGGGGTATCCACCGTCCTGCGGCGGATCAATCACGCCGCCCCGGTGCTGTACGACATGATTCGGGCTCGCAATGAGGCGCTCGACGACGTGGACGTCGCCGCCCACCCGTGGATGCTGCTCTCACTGCAATCGCTGACCATGGCGGCTCTGGCCCGGCTCAGCGCGCGAGGCCGTTTCGATATCGAGTTGATGACCCGCGATCTGCGCGAGGCGTGGTCCCGGCTGGCGGACCTGTGCCCGGAGCTGGTGGTGACCGATCTGCTGATCGCGGACGCGCTGGCCACCTATGAGACCCACGGTGATCTGATCGGAGAAGACCGATGACGGAACGACTCGACCCGCTGGCCGCCGGCGCCGATATCGAAGCGAGTTACAAGCGGTACCTGAAGACCCTGCTTGCGCCGCGTGACCCGATGCTGGCCGCGGTATTCGACCGGGCGGTCGACGACACCGCCATGCTCACCAAGGGCCCGCTGCTCGAGCTGACCCCGCCCTATGCGCCCGGGATGTCGCTGCGGCAGTTGATGACCGAGGGAGTCCTGCACGCGGGCCTCGCCGATCTGGGTACGGCCATCGATCTGGACCGTCCGCTCTACCGGCACCAGGAGACCGCGGTTCGCAAGGCCGTGGCCGGACGCAATCTCGTGGTGAGCACCGGTACCGGCTCGGGCAAGACCGAGAGCTTTCTGCTGCCGATCTTCAACTCGCTCATCGCCGAACGCGCCGCGGGCGATTTGGGACCAGGGGTTCGCGCGCTGCTGCTCTACCCGATGAACGCCCTGGCCAATGATCAGCTCAAGCGCCTACGCGGGCTGCTCGCCGATCTGCCCGACATCACCTTCGGCCGATACACCGGTGAGACCAAAGAGTCCGCGGCGGATGCGGAATCACAGTTCCAGGCCCTGCACCCCGGGGCAGCACGACTGCCGAACGAACTGCTGAGCCGCCAGGAGATGCGGGAAACGCCGCCGCACATTCTGCTGACCAACTACACGATGCTCGAATACCTGTTGCTGCGCCCCGCCGACGTAGACCTGTTCGACGGTGAATACGCCGGTACCTGGCGCTTTCTCGCTCTGGACGAGGCACACGTCTACGACGGTGCGCAGGGCTCGGAGGTGGCATTGCTGCTGCGCCGTTTGCGGGAACGAGTCGCGCGGGACTCCCGATTGCAGTGCATCGCCACATCGGCGTCGCTGACCGGTACGACCGAGGAATCGCAGGGTGGGGAGGCGACGAGCTTCGCCACGCGATTGTTCGATGCGCCTTTCGAATTCGTCCCCGGCGATGAGGATCGGCAAGACTTGGTCACGGCGACCCGCTCGCCGCGGCGCGACACGCCCACCTGGACCGTCGACGACACCGAACTGCTCGGCTTCGCCGATGCCACTGCGGATCTCTCCCCGATCGGAAAGCATTGCCGCAGCGGTGATATCGCCGATGCCCTGCACGATGAGCGGCGGATCGCCGATCTGAAGGCAATCGTATCCGGCGGTCCCGTAGATGTGCGAACACTCGCGACGAAGCTGTGGCCGGGCGACGCGCACGCGCTGGCCAAGCTGGAGGCGTTGGTCGCGCTCGGTTCGAAAGTCCACGACGCCGACGGCAACCCGGTACTGTCGGCGCGCTATCACATGTTCGTCCGCGCGACCGAGGGCGCGTACGTCAGCTTCGGCGGAGACGAGCCCCGGGTCTTTCTGGGCCGCCATGAGATCGATCCGGAAACCGGCCGTGCCGTGTTCGAGTTCGGTACTTGCCAGCGCTGTGGCGCCGTGCACCTGGCCGGGCGGGTGGACAATCGCAACGGCCGGGAGTTCTTCCTGCCCGCGAAGACCGAGGACGCCGAGTCGGTGCGCTGGCTGGTGCTCACCGAGGGCACGCTGGACAGTCTGCTCGACGAGGACGAGGAGACCCTCTCCGATGACGCCGGAGCCGGGATCTCGACGGGTGTGCGCCAATTGTGCACCGGCTGTGGCGCACTCGATCGCGGCACCGGCCGTTGTTCCGGCGGCGGGTGCCCGGGCGGCCCGGTGCTGAGGGTGCGCGAGCATCCGATGCGGACGCGGGTGATGAGCACCTGCACCGAGTGCGGCGCGCGCTCGCGCCAGGTGATCAGGCGCCTGCGCACCGATGTCAACGCGGCTCCAGCTGTCATCACCACCGCCCTGTACCAGCATTTGCCCGCCGCCACCGATGAGACGGCAGAGCAGGTCGGCGCGGGCCGGAAGCTGTTGATGTTCTCCGACTCTCGCCAGGCCGCCGCCTTCGCCGCGCCCTATCTGGCCCACACCTACGGGCGCATGCTCGAGCGCCGCTATCTCACGCAGGCACTGCTCGATCCCGGCAACCGCGGGGAGCTGCTCTCGGTGGCGGATCTGGCGGCCACCGTGCGTGCAATCGCCACCGCGGCAGGGCATTTCGCAGAGCGGGCGACGCGCGGCGAGATTCTGCGGGAGGTCAATCCCTGGATCATGGCGGAATTGATGACCCTCGATCAGCGTCAGTCGCTGGAAGGTCTGGGCCTGATGCGGGTTTCGCTGTTCCGTGCCGGGCCCGCGCCGAAGCCGCTGACCCGTTTGGGACTGTCCGAGGTCGAGGCATGGGGTCTGCTCGAAGAACTGATCCGGACCGTGCGATATCAGGGCGCGATGACACTGCTGCCCGATGTCGACATCCGCGAGCCCATCTTCGAGCCGCGCAATCTGCGCATCCGGGTTCGCTCGATGAAGTCCGATCGCGGCCGGGCCATCATCAGCTGGTTGCCCGGCGGTGGGGTCGCGACGACCAATAATCGAATCCTGCTGGTGCGCAAGGTACTCGCCGCTGTCGGCTCGGAACTGGACGCACGTGATGTCCTCAACGGCTGCTGGAGGTTCCTTCTCGACCTGGGGTGTCTGAGCCTCGAACGCGACAAGGTCGCCGGGGACGTCTATCAGGTCGACCACGCCGAGCTGCGAATCCAGCCAGGTCCCGATTGCGCCTGGTATCAATGCGAGTCCTGTCGTCGGCTGACCCCGAACAGCATTCGCGGCCTATGCCCGCAGGGCGCCTGTGACGGGAAGCTCGTCGAGTTCGCGCTGCCGCCGCTGGACAGCGACACCAACCACTACCGGACCATGTATCGGACGCTGCAACCGGCTCCGATGTCGGCGCAGGAGCACACCGCCCAATGGGCGGCGATCGAGGCGGCCGACATCCAGCGCCGATTCATCGCCGGTGAGGTGAATGTGCTGTCTTGCTCGACCACCTTCGAACTCGGCGTCGACGTCGGTGATCTGCAATCGGTGGTGCTGCGGAATATGCCGCCCAAGACCGCCAATTACGTGCAGCGTGCCGGGCGGGCGGGACGCCGCGCGTCCTCGGCGGCCCTGGTTCTCACCTACGCCAAGCGGGGCTCACACGATCTCTCGAAGTTCCAGAAGCCGGAGTCGATGATCGCCGGTGCGATGCGTATCCCGTGGATCCCGATCGACAACGAGCGCATCGGCCGACGTCACGCGCACTCGATCGCCCTTGCCGCATACTTCCGATCCCGGTTCGAGCGGGACCGGCTGGTATGGACCAAGGCCGGACCATTCTTCGAGCCCGGCTCCGAGGGACAGGATTCGGCGGCTGCGCAAGTGCGTCAATTCCTTACTCCGGTACCGGATCACGTGCGCACGGCCTTGCGGACCGTGCTGCCGCCGAGTGTCTCCTCCGCGATCGGCGTGGACGACGGCTCCTGGGTGGACCGGCTGTGCGAATTGCTCGCCCTCGCCGAGGCCGACCTGATCGGCGACATCGAGCTGTTCTCGGCGCTGATCGAGGATGCGGTGCAAACCCGGAAGTTCACTCTCGCGGGTCGTTTGCAGAAGACATTGCGCACGATCGAGGATCGCCAGCTGATCGGTTTCCTCGCCAACAAGAACATCCTCCCGAAGTACGGGTTCCCGGTCGACACCGTCGAACTGCGGACCACGCACTGCGAGGGCGACGTCGGTGGAAAGCTGGAGCTGGACCGCGATCTCAGCCAGGCGATCTTCGACTACGCGCCCGGCAACGAGATCGTGGCGGGCGGCAAAGTGTGGACCTCGCGCGGCCTGCACAAGCTCCCCAAGCGAGAGCTGGAGGCGCTCGCATACCGTGTCTGCCGCGAATGCAGTCGGTTCGAATGCGGTCACGGACTCGATGCGGCAGCCCGTTGCCCCAGCTGCGATCAGGAATGCGGGCAGATCCGAACGTGTGTCGTACCCGAGTGCGGCTTCGTGGCCGACCGGCGCGTGGGTGAGGTGAAAGCCGAACCACCGCAACGTCTGTGGGGTGGCTCGAGCTATGTCGAGCACATCGGGGACGTAACCGAGACCTTCGAGTGGCAGTCGACGGGCGGTGTGGCGGTGCAGGCCCGGGCCGGAACCAGGGCCCGGATGGCTGTGCTCGCGGAGGGCAAGGGCGGCGGTTTCCACCTGTGCGAGTGGTGCGGCTGGGCGACGGTGGTCGAGGGCAAGAGGGCGCACCGCGCCGGACATGAGCGTCCGGCCACGGGCACGCCGTGTTCCGGCCCGCTGCAAAGGGTTTCGCTGGCCCACCGGTACGAGACCGACGTCGCGGAATTCACCTTCGAGGACATGTCCTACGACAAGGATTCCGAGTCGAAATGGCTGTCGGTGCTCTACGCGCTGCTCGAAGGCGCCTCCGAGGCACTCGAGATCAGCCGTGACGACATCGACGGCACCCTGTCCTGGAGCGCCGACGGACGGCGCAGCATCGTCCTGTTCGACACCGTCCCCGCCGGCGCGGGCGCCGCGAAAAAGATCGCCGAACACCTGGAACAGGTCGTCCATCACGCCGTCGTGCGGGTCACGGTCTGCGACTGCGGACCCGAGACCTCCTGCTACGGCTGCCTGCGTTCGTTCCGCAACGACCGCTTTCACGAACGGCTCTCGCGCGCAGGGGCGTTGGAGATCTTCGATCGTCTCCGGGTGGTCGGCGCGGCCGACGATCTCGCCGGACCCTGGGGCGAGAACCCGCTCGGGCTTTCCCGCGCGGTCATCGAGCTGCTCTCGGAGCTTTCCCGGCGCGGCATCACCAAGCCCGACATAGGCGTCGAGGCGGGAACCCACTACTGGCCGGTGGAAGCGGTATGGGGAGACGCGAGAGTGACCCTGGTCGAAGGCGCTGATGCCGACCGCGACAACGGATTACGGGAGGACGGCTATCAGGTGGTCACCGTCGAGGAGACCGACGCGGATCGGTTGGCGGCCGTGCTGGCCGAGAGCTGAGTCGCGGTTGCACGGCGATGCCCATCTCTATTTCGCGGTTCGTGCCTTGTTGAGGAGTTCTATCGCCTCGTCGAGGCTGTAACGGAGAGCTTCTTCCGCTGCAATCACACCGACCTCGACCTCATCGTCGGAGCCCTGTCCGTCTGAATTCCGGCGCGCGTCCCACTCTTTCCATGACTCATAAATCGATCGCTCCCGTACCTGAATATCGGACTGGAGGGTGAGGAATGCTTTCGCATCGAGTCCGTGCTGACCTTGGCCCAGCTTGATGTTCAGCAGCGAGTACTCGGTAATGTATTTTCCAACTCTGGCTTGAATCTCGTTGGGTAGATATTTACAGGCCAGCAGCTTTATTGAAATATTAAAGGCAGTCGAGCAATCGAATTCATGCAGTTCCGACGGAACTTTCCATTCGGGGAGATCGTTGATCCAATTCCAATCGTAGTCCGATGGCAGTCGCAAAACCCTTCCGCTGGCAGCTAGATATGCTCGTTGAAGTACCTGATAAGCCATTTTGTCGCGTCCAAAAAATGGTTGAGTGGGATATCGTGCACTCCACCGGCGCGTAGAACCTGCGCGCAGTAGGTCACGCAACTCTGCGTGTCCAGATCGTATGGCGGATATTCTCCTCTGTGGGACTTTGCCATCATGACCTCAGCGTATGCCATGGATGCCGCTGGGTTGGGTAGCTCGACATGGATGTGCATCGTCGTGGCGGACAGAGCATCCACCTCAAATGTCGATACACCATTTCTCGGATTATTGACGCCGCCCCACTGCTCTGTTCGAAGCAGTTCACCGTCGACCGATCGAACCGAGATCAGTGAGCCTTTCCGGGTAGCTGCCCGGTCAGCGGCGTGATCTGCGGATACGCTGAATGTGGTTGCTGGGCAAAGAAAGAGCGCAGAGTCCTGGTAGAAGGATGTTCGACCAAGAACACATCTTCATAGGGACTCTGCGCAGGATGAGTGTGACATACACCGGGGTGCTGGCGGTCCCGGAGGCCACTGTCGAGTTCGTTGCCGGGTTGCTCGAGCAGGTGCGCCGGGCCAAGGGGACGCGCTGGCGGGCGCTGGCCTGCGTCGAACAGACGGTGCTGGCGCTGCGCTGGTTCGTCGACGGCATCCGGGTCGAGCAGCTGGCTCTGGACAATGCGATCGGCAGGACGACCGCCTACGACTATCTGCACGAGGTGATCGACGCGCTCGCCGGTCAGGCGCCGAGTCTGCACGGAGCATTGCGGGCGGCGAAAATGGCTGGTCATGAGCATGTTTCGGGGGACGGCACGTTGATCGCGACCGATCGGATCAGTGAGCCCGGACCGACACCGCAGAAGGGCAAGCCCTCGCGGCGGGTGGATTTGTGGTGGTCGGGAAAACATCACCACCACGGCGGGAACGTGCAGGTGGTGACCGTGCCGGACGGGTGGCCGATCTGGACCTCGCCGGTGCGGCCGGGTCGTGAGCACGACGTCACCGCGCTGCGTACACATCCGGAAATGGTTCCAGCTCTCACCGATTGGGTATCCGACGACAGGCCGGTGCTGACCGACCTCGGCTACGAGGGTGAATCCGCGGTGGCCACCACCGCGGTCAAGAAGCCGGCCGGTGGCCGGCTCACCGAGGCGCAGCGGGCGGCGAACAAGGCTCACAACGGCAAACGTGCCCTCGGGGAACGTGGAAACTCCCTGCTGAAGATGACTTTCAAGGCGTTGCGGCGGCGAGTCGGCTTGTGCCCCTGGCGTATCGGCACCATCGTCGCGGCTGCTCTGGTGTTGCTGCGCCACGAATACCGCCGAACCACCTGACCACGACACGCCGCTACTCGGAAAGGCTCAATGAGCCTGCCGCACCCGGCTACCAGAACGAATCGGTATTGCTGTCCTCGGCTGACTGCAGGGCGGTGGCAGCGTCGGTCAAGCCCTTCGAATACGAATTCAAGAGTGCGACTTTTGACTTCAGTACCGTTTGCAGGTTCTCATCGGACTTGATGTAACCGTTGTCGCCGCCGGAGAAGCTCTGCCCGAATTCGTCGCTGCCCCACGACCCCTTGTAGGCCGTCGACGCACTCGAGACTTTGGCAATGATCGCGTCGATGCGTGCGGAGACCGCGTCGAGACTGCCACCGACAGTCCGCAGCTGCTGAATCTCGACCTCGACCTTGCCGGTCATGCAACCCCTCGGATACCTCCCGTGATCATTGCATAGCATCTCCCGGCGCGAAAGCTGAACGGGAGCAAGGCGGAATCAAGCGCGTGGCAGATCCAGTGAATTCGGCAGGATCGTCAGGCTCGTGGCGACGGTCTCCGCGTCGCGGATGCCGGTCGCGGTGGCGCGTGCGGTCACGGTCATCTGAATCAGATACTGATCGGCGTCGCCGAGGAGGGTCAGTCGGGTGTGGGTCCAGAAGGCGGTGGTTGCCACCCGATAGACACCGGTGATGCTGGTCGAGGGGTGGCCACCGTAATCGGCTGTGTCGTTGGCGATTTCCTGCCAATCCGGTAGTTGGACGGCATCGGCGAACAGATGGGGCAGGGTGGTCGCCGCCTCGATGGGCATCGAGAGGTGATCCACGGTGACCACCGCATTGTCGGCCCATTCGATGTCGGTGGTGGGTGGACCGGCCCACACCTCGTAGGCGGCGGGAAAGACTGCTTGCACGATCGGCCGCCAGTCACGTGGAACGGAGATAAGTACTGCGGGCGCTCCGGGAGATTCCGGAAACACCGGGTCGGCCTGGACTCCCAGGCTGGCCAGGTATTCTCCGACGCCGGACGGCGAAGTCACGAGGTGGGCTCCACCCCGGGGCGAGTGAACCAGGTAGTAGCGTCCTGGCGTGCCAGAAGGGCACGGTGCTCTAGGTGCGCCTTCAGATATTGCAGGGTGGCCAGCATCTGCTCGGCGGGGCAGCCCAGCAGTGAACCGATGAGGGCGACCGAATCCGGCCGGTCGAACTTCGGGTACTGCACCAATCGTGGTGTGCCTGTGCCGATCTGGATGAGGCGCTGCTGGCTGGTGCCGCCGTAGGTCGGCTGTTCGATGACCGTCAGGTCGATCGAGCTGATGTCGTCCCAGGCGAGGAAGTGCTCGTCGTGGCGACGCAGGAACGGCCGCACCATGATTCGGCGGATACCGGTCGGATACAGCTCGACGGTCTGGCGTATGTAGAAGCTGCCGAGCACGACGATGCATCCGAGCATGAGAACTGCGAGCACTGCGGCCAGCGTCGCGCCACCCGAATTGTCTTTCGAGGCTGGCAGCAGCCCGTCGTCGTGGACCCCCAGCAGGGAGTCGAGCCACGCGGCCGAGAAGAACACCGCTGTTCCCGCCAGGCACAGGGCCAGGACCGCGAAGCCGCGGCGTGCGCTGAACACCACGCCGGCCCCGTACTCGGGGTCGATCCGGGGTCGGATGGCACCGGATTCGCCGTGCTTTTCGCTGCGGAGAAGAACCGTCAGGCCCAAGGTCGCCGCGAGGCCGAGTGCGCCGAGGCCGGTGATCAGGTGGCCTCTCGCGAAGCCGATGAGTATCGCGTACAGCAGTGCCCCGGCAGCGAGTACGCCGACGACGACATTCACCAGTGCCGGCAGGCATCCGCGGGTCTGCCGCTGCCACCCGATATCGGGAAAGTCCGCTGCGGGCCGGTTCGGCCCGCCCGGGGTCACCACTCCCATAGCTTCTGGATCCCTTTCGATCCCAGGTACGAGACACCGACCGCGACGATCGAGCCCGCGACGAACCCGACGGCGGTGCCCGCGCCCGGCACCACCGACCCGATCGCGGCGCCGGCGGCCCCACCGGCGAGGACGCCCGCTACCGTTCCGCCGGTCTCGCTGACAATGGCCTCGGGCTTGCTCATTCCGCCGTGAATATCGTCCATGATCGAAGGAACCGTGCCGAGCGCCGCGCCGACGATGCCCAATCGGCTCAATCCGGTCGACAGCTTCACATCGCCGATCTTGAGGCCCTCGGTCAACTTGACGTCCCCGAATCTCGCCGCCCCCGGTAGGTCGCCGATGTTCCGCTCACCCCAGTTGTTCACCCATTTGAGCACCGCGGCATCACCCGCGTCGGAGGCCGCGCCCGCCAGCCCGATGCGGGTGGCCTCAGTCATGGAGGTGGTGATCGTCGCTGCGGTCATCCCCGGGACATCGGGTGTCCAGAACGAGGCCGGGTTGGTGGCGATGCCGTCGGGCAGCGCCTTGGGGTCCTTTGCCTTGATTGCGGCGATGTCTCCGGCCTCGGTGGTCAACGCGGATTCCGGTGCCATGCGCGAGATTTCGGCATTGGCATCGGAGATCTGCTGTCCCCACTTGGCATCAGCGTCCAGCAGCGTCGTGACCAGTCCCGGCAGCCTGGACAACTGGATTCCGGCTTCGGATTCCCAGTCGTCCACGCCGGTAATGGTCCAATCGTCGGCGATGGTGCTGGGCGGGCTCACATAGTTCCGGAGGATCGATTTGATCTCGGAGAGCGGATAGCCCATGGCGTCGTGCGCGCCGGTGCACGCGGTGGCGAGATCGTCGTAGGCCGTGGCGATGGCGCGGATCTGGGTTTGTTCCCGATCGGCCTTGCCTTCCGCTGCGATCTTGGCAGGGCCTTTCCACGCCAATCCATCGTGGATCGTGGTGTGCATGGTGTCGGCGGACTTGACGACCGCGTCGGCAATGCCGGTCGCGTTCGTCGCGAGTCCGGCCAGCCCGGACACATCCCAGTCGAGCACTTCGTTCGGTGTAGCCATGTCGACCTACTTTCCGACGTGCGGATCGCCGGAATTCAGATCTGCGACGACGGCGAGCAGATTGGCCGCCGCCTCCTGGTCGGTGTCGCGGTAGGTGTCCGCGGCGAGCTTCAGCAGACCGGAGAATTCATTGAAACGAGCCTTCAACACCCCCTTGGCGGTCCGGCTGGCGGGATCCGACCCGCCCAGTGCCGCACCGACCGCTGCCCCTTTCAACACGCTCGCGACCGGCTCGGCACCCAGATGCGGTGCCTTGTCGATATCCTCCGGTAAAAGTGCCAGCGCACCCGCCGCTGTTTTCAAACTGTCCGGAGTGACTTCCAGAGACATTCAGCCCCCAATTTCCGCATCGATTGCCGAAGACAGTAGATCAGTCGAGCAAACACTCGTCAAACCTATGCGATCGCTCACATCCGTACTCGGGGTTCTCGCCCGGCGGTTTGGCTCTGGGGCAGCTGTCTGGTGGTCAGCGCATAAATCCGGTGGTAACGAGGCCGTATGGGGTGCTTGAAACGGCTGTCGTGGCACGAGCTGGGCAAGGGAGTGTCGAGCCGGTGTGGCCAATAGTTGGCAAATGTGCGGTTCGCTTATCCGTATTCCCGCTCGGATGAGTTGGCTGTTCGCGGTCTGTGATTCGCGTGTTCCTCCTCGCGGCGTTCGAGTTCGATGCGGGAGGTGATGGCGGCCACGGTCCAGTAGGTGGAGACGGGGGTGCGGCCGTAGCTGTCGAGCACGGTCGCCGGCCACGTCAGCAGGCCGCCGGCCGTCACGCCGAGAAGAAAGGGCAACAGGGCTGCGGACATCGGGCGCGTCTCTTCCTCTTGTCATCGAACTGGATGGGGCTGAAGGTCTTCCGGCTGCGGTGTGAGCAGGTCGGGGATGCGGCGGGTGCGGTGCATGAGGTCGTGGGACAGGTCATCGAAAGCCAGCGACAGTTCCGCCAGGCGCTACCAGGCGTAGTGCAGGTGAGCTTCCGACGCGGCGGTATCGAGCGTGCAGTGGGCGTCCACCGAGAAGCGGGCGATTCGATCGACGACCATGCCGACCGTCTCGGTGTGCAGGGTGGCCGCCGCGTGCGGCCGGGGCGGCTCGCGGATGACCCACTGGTCGATCTCGTGCGCCAAGCGTGCTCTGGCACTGTCGATTTCGCTCAGGGTGGCGGGGTCCGCCGTGCGGCGGGCTTCATGCAGGCTGGCCAGTTCGTAGGCCGCCTGCAATATGGGATGCGGTTGTATCACGAGTCCGCTGCAGGCTTCCAGAAGCAGGTCCTTCGACGGCAGCTGGGTGGTCATTTCGATTGCTCCCCTCGGATTTTGGTGTTCGTGAGTTCAGTAGACAACTGCGGCAATAGAATTGGTGATGTCCAGCCGAATTTGAATGAAGAATGGTTGGCATTCCAGCTGGGCGCATTCCGGAACGGAGATTCCCGGATAGTGAGGCTAAAGAAATGGCCGGATCGTCGCTTCCCAGAAGGGCTCTCGGTCGCAGGCTGCGCGGCTACCGGGTGCGCGCGGAGAAGAGCCAACTAATAGCCGCAGGTCTGCACATCGAACTGTCGCCGCAGAGCATTGGGCGGATGGAGGACGGGCAGAAGGTGAAGATTTGCACTTCACAAATCAGGGATCTGCTCGACCTCTATCGGATCCCGAATCCAAGCGACGATCGAGACGAGATCTTCCTGCCGTGGAAGGAGGTGAAGGATCAGGCGCTTGCTGCAAAACTGGCTGGTACAACGAAGGGGTGGTGGCAGGCCTACACCGACCAGTATGAACCGCATTTCGACCACTATTTGGGGCTGGAGGCGGCGGCCACGCATCTGACCACTCATCAGGTGGTGCTATTGCCGGGTCTGCTGCAGACCGCTGGCTACCGACGCGCGATCAGTCTGGCCAGAGACTCGGGCCTGTCACCCGCCGCACTCGAACGACGGCTGGAATTGGTGGCTCACCGTCGGGTCAGGTTGAAGGACCCGGGTTTTCGTGTGGACATCCTGCTGTCGGAAGGAGTGCTACGTCATACTCCCGGTGGTCGTTCCGTCTTGGCCGATCAGCTGGAGCACATCCTCGAGCTGATCGGCTCGCAACCGAACGTGTCGATCCGGGTCCTGCCGATGGATGCGGGGAGTCATCTCGGCCTTCTCGTACAGTCCTTCACTCTATTTGAATTTCCCCCTCTGGCAAGTCATCTCGTTGAGCCACCGGTCATTTTCGTCGAAGGATACGAAGGCGGTTTGTACCTGGAACAATCGGAGACGATCGACCGACATCGGAGGGCGATCACGGATATTCAGCGGGTAGCGTTGACCGAGGTGGATACCAAGCAGTTGGTGCAGAAGATTGCGAAGGAGTACGGGGTATGACCGTAGACCTGTCCGATGCCCAGTGGTTCAAGAGCACCTACAGTCAGCTGACTCCGGATTGTGTTGAGATAGCTCATCTTTCGGCGAATTCGGTCGGTGTCCGTGACTCGAAGGATCCAAGCGGGCCTGCCCTGGTGTTCACTGGACGCCAGTGGGACAGCTTCCTCGCCAGCGGCGTCTGGCGGCACTGAAGCATTGCGGCGGATGTTCCGCAGTACGGACCGCCGGGTCTTCATAGCCCAGCGGTCCGCGCGTGCGGTGGTCAGTCGAGCAGTTCGGTTTTCTTGCCGCTCCAGGTCACCATCAACGCGTCGCGGGCGCGGCTGGCCGCGACGTAGAGCAGGGATCGTTCGCGCAGCAGGGCTTCGGGCTGTTCCTCCTCGGGAACGGCGTTGAGCGCGACCTTGGCGGGGACGTGCGCCTCGTCGATTCCGGCGAGGATGACCCGGGAGAATTCCATGCCCTTGGATCGGTGCATGGTCATCACCTGGACGTGGCCGATGGTGGCCGGGTTGGCGTCGAGGGCGCGGGCGTCGACGCCGCGCTCGCCGAGGGCGCGGACGTAGCGGTCACGGTCCTTGGCCACCCGGACCAGTACGGCGACGGTGGAGGGCTCGATCTCCTCGGCGAGCCAACCCTTGATCTGTGCGGCCACCCGGTCGAGTTCGTCGAGCGCCGAATTGGCTTGCAGCTGGACGGGTTCCGGACCCGAGCGGGCGGACCGGTAGCCGGTGGTGGATTCCTTCTGTTCCTCGAGATCGCTGTACTGCCCGCGATCGAGGATCCGCACCGCGAATTGGAGATTCTGCGCGGTGGTTCGGTAGTTGAGCGTCAAACGGCGCGAGCGCCCGACGATATTGATGCCCAGACGGCGCAGCACCACCGGCTGGCCGTAGATGCGCTGGTGTGAGTCCTCGGCGATGAACAGGTCGTTCTCGCCCTCGCGGACCAGCGACCGCAGCAGTGACCAGTGCGTCGCGTGCAGATCCTGTGCCTCGTCGACGATCACGTGGTCGGCGGCGAACACCCCGTCGGCGGCGCGCTGCCGCAGGTAGGCGGCCGCGAGCGCCTGCACCTCGGGGAAGGTGAGACTGTCGTCGGTGCGGCCGCGGCGGCGGAAGGCGTCGATGATCTTCCAGACGGCGATGCGCTGGGGGCGGCTCAGTCGTACCCCGCGCCCGGCCCGCGCCACCTTCGCGTATCCCTCGAGCGTGGTCACCTGATTGCCGAGAACGACCGAGACGTACTCGTTCTCGAGGAATCCCGGGGTGGCCAGCTGCTGGTCGAGCCCGCTGTGCGCGGTGTCCACGGCTTCGCGCCAGACCGGTTCGGTATTGGCGGTGCGGGACGAGGTGTAGGCCCGGCCCGAGCCGAGGAAGGCGTCGGACGCTGCGCCGAGATCGCCTGCCCCGCTGAGGATGTCATTGGCCAGCTTGTCGATGCCCTCGACGTATACACCGGGGTCGCCCGGCTTCTTCGCGAGCGTGATACTCGGTTCGAGCAGCTTCAGATGGGCCTTGAGGTCCATGGCGAGGGTTTTGTTGAACGTGGTCAGGATGATTCGCGCCTCGGGGTTGCGCGACCAGAGATTGCGGGCGCGGTGGATGGCCACGACCGTCTTACCGGTTCCGGCCCCGCCCGACAGCCGGAACGCACCGGAGTAGTCCTTCTCCGCGTAGGTGCGCTGTTCCGGGTGCAGGAAGATGCGCCAGGCCGCGAAGTCACCGCCCTCGATGACCCGGCGTAGCTCCCCGGTGTCGTCCCCGACATAGGTGAACTGCATCTTGGACACCGGATGGCTGAGCGCCTCGATGATCTGCGAGTCCTCGTCGAGCGAGGTGTCCACGGGATTCTCGGTGAGCGAGTATTTTTCGCGAATGTCGTCGATGCTGATGCCTAGCGCCAGATCGAACAGCGCGTGCCCCTGCCAGCTGCCCGACGCCTCGGCTTCGGCGGCGAGTTCGTTGATCGCGGTCTCGTCGGCGGCGGCCAAGGCGCGCTGGGCCAGCGCGGGATCCAGGCCCAGCCCCTCGGTCAGGTCCGTCAGGGTGAAGTCGAGTCTCTCGAGATACGACTTCTCCGGTGTGACAACCGCTTTGCCGATCCTTCCCCGCGGATCCGGGACGGTCGTGCGCTTCTTGCGATCGGCTTCACCGTTCAGCTCGCCGATGATGCCCTCGAGGGTGCCGGTAATGGGATTGACACGCAGGCTGGACTTCTCCGCCAGTGCATTGGCCTCATCGTGCTTCCAGGTACCCATGTAGATGTAGGTCGTGTCACCGCCCTTGGGGTCGATCCGGAACAGGATCGCGCGGTGATTGATGTCGACCCGCCCGGTGCGCACCCTGGCGTCGAGCGCACCCTTGAGCGGCTCGATGTGCAGACCGGGCGTGGTGTCGTCTGCCTGCAGCTTCTCCAGGAAGTCGTACACCCTGGGCTTGACCGACCCATCCAGTTTGCCCATGGCCTTGGTATTGGTGGCCATCACGATATTCGGCATCACATGCCCCCATTCGTTTCGAGAGTTTCGACGATGCGCGCCGGGTCGGGCGGACAGACCGTCCAACCGAGCGCGGACATCGCCTCCGTGGTCTCCGCGTTGTCGAAAAGCAGCACCGCGACCCGGGCCTGTGGCCAGCCGAGGTCGACGACCTCGCCCTCATCGGTCTCCAAACCGAGTGTCGGAACCGGTGTTCCGGCCTCGGCGAGCGCGAGCACCAGTGCCCGTTCGGCGGGCGTGACGGTATTGGCCAGTGCCTCTTGCCAATCCGGTGACAGCTGGTCGCCGGTCGTCGCGGGGACGGTCACCGCCGCGGGCGGTGTGGCGGGCTGCGGCGGTGCGGTGCGGTCGGCCACCAGCAGCGACCGAGCCGTGATCGCATTGGTGTCGCTGAGCCCGAGCCAATTCGACAGGCGCAGCCATTCCTTCCACGCGTGGCTGTGCCTGAGCTCGAGCATCTCGTCGCGGTCGTCCAGAGCGAGGACCGCGGAGATGTCGTCGGTGTTCGGGCGGAAGGCCGCCGTGACCGCGAGCGGGCCGTCGGAATAGGACCAGCATGCGTAGTCCCCGGGCGCGGGGGCCGGGAGCCGCGCCCCGTCGAGGATGTCGAGGGCGCGTGAGCCGAGCTTGCCATGCTCGCCGCGTGCCGGCTTGTCGCGCAACAGCATCATCGGCAGCCAGCGGCCCACCTTCGTCCAAGCCTCGACATCCGGATCCTGCATGAAGGCGATGAGCTGGGTGATGGGATCGGCGCTGGTCAGCAGCGTGACGAGTTCCGGCTTCAAGGTGCCGGTCTTCATGGTGCGCGCCACGGCACCGTTCGAATACCAAGGAGCCAGCACCTTTTCATCACAAGTGAAGCGCTCGAGATCCTCGAATCCGAATGACCAGACCAGTACTCCGCCGGAACGGAGGATGGCACGCTTGCCCGCGTCGTCGGCCACCCGATTGTGGTCGGGCATCGCGTGGAAGCGTCGGCCGTCGGCGAAGATCGCGATGATGGGGATGTCGAGATCGGTTGTGGTCAGCTGGAAATCCGGCCGGGCATTGCCGTGCTGGACCTGCGGCTGCAGCGTCCAGGTGCGAGTCTTCTTGCCCGACAAGGTGATGGTCGCCGTGTCCGAGTAGGTGCCCGGTTTCTCCTTGATCGCCGCGCCGGTGGCGCGCAGCCGGTCCAGGAACGCGGCATAGAACTTGGCCTCGAGGGCGGATTCGTCGCTGCCCTGCTTCTTCGCTGGTTCCTCGGCCGCTATGGCCGCTTCCCAGTTTTTCAGGTCCGGTTCGGTGCCGCCGGGCGGAATCAGCAGGGTGTCGAGCACTTTCAGCGCCGTCACGCGGGAAACCTTGTCGAGGTCGTGCGGTGGCGCGAACGGCAGCAGGCACCGGTGGCAGGCCATGCGGTCCTCCGCGGCGCAGGAGCAGTTCTCGACCGTCTCCCGGGCCGCGGCGAGCACCGCCCACACCTTGGCCGGGTCGGCGAACTCGGCCAGGTACCCGGTGCCGCCGGGCACCGTGTCGTGGATGAGCAGGGCGCTCTGCTGCGGGGCGTGCAGGGCGTCGGCGATGGTCACGACGTCGAGGTGTTCGGGCGAGCCGCCGATGACCTGCCGCAGTCCGAGCAGCACGGCCGCGCTCAGACTCGGATAGGCGAAGGTGTCGTAGCTGAACGCGGACGGCAGGTGCAGCAGTACGGCTTGGGTGCGCAGCGTCCGGGCCAGCGCGATGGAGCGGACATGGTTCTCGTCGGACGCGTTGCGGTACCGGCACCAGCTGCGATGCTCGTGCGGGCGATTGACGCCGACGATCTGGTCCAGCTGACCGCAGCCGGAGCAGACCCGGAACAAACCGCTGGCGGTCTCCTCACCCGCGATGAACCGCTTGCCGCCCTGCGAGGTCTTGCGGCCCATGTTCAGCCAGCGAATATCCATGCGGCGCAGGTATTCCGCACCGAAATCGCGGTCGGTGAGGAACCAGCGTCGCATCACGTGGTCGGGGTCGATATCGGCGGCGGCGACGACCTTGAACGACTCCCGGTGCCGTTCGTCGCGGGCGTCGTTGATGGATGCCTCGTCGCGCCGCACCTCGGCCGAGACCCGCGACATCTCGACCACCTGGAGCTGCTGGCTGACATCGGCGATCCTGCCGGTGTGGCAGCGCGCGCACTGGATCGGCGGCGGCACGTCCTCCCCGGCGTGGCCGATGGCGACCCAGCCGCACTGCGGGCACACCCACCAGGTGTGGATGCTGGATTCACCGGCTCCCAGGTCGACGGCGTCGATCTTGACGGCCAGGCCCTGCGCGTAGAAGGTTGCGCCGGGCGCCAATTCGGTCAGCGCAACCCGCGCGCCGCGCCGGTAGCTGACGCTGTCGCTGGTGTACTGCTCGGTTTCGGCGTCGAGCCAGGTGATGCCGACATCCAGGGTGACCGAATCGTCGAGCAGGGTGTAATTGGGAAGGACGCCATAGCGTTCCAGCACACCGACCCAGTGTTCCTTGGTCAGCTGGTTCTTCTGCTTGCCGAGCAGGCGCAGGGTGCCCAGCGCGGTGCGCAGGTCCCGCACGTCGTCATCGGTGTGGGCGGGGGACTCCGCGCGTTTCTGGATGTCCGGCAGGGCGGCGTCGACCGCCGCGCGCCGGGTCGTCAGTTCGGCGACATCGCGATTCCAGCGGTGCACCGCCTCCCGCAACTGCTCCACCAGCTGGCTGGGCGTCTCGGAATCGGCCGGAATGGCCCACGTGCGCAACGCTTTCCGGGTGCCCATATCGAGCAGATCACCGAATTGGGCGAGAAAGTCATCGGCGAACTCGGGTGCGTACCCGTCGGCGGTGTCGAGCAGCCGGGCCATCCAGGTGCCGGAATCGAAACTGCCGAGCACCTTTTCAGCGAGGATCGGATCCTCCATCCCCGGGGTACGGGCCAGCCGGTCCACGATGTGGGCGACGTACTGGCGGCGCAGGATCTCCTCGGCGGTGAGGAAGGTGGCGGGCGGGCGCACCTCGCCCTCGATCACCGACGTCGGATCGTTGAGCTTGGGCAGGTGCTCGCCGCGGCCACGCACGAAGGCCATCACCAGTGAATTGCCGGTCAGACGACCCGCGCGGCCGACCCGCTGCAGGTAGGAGGACACGTTGCGCGGCATGGATCCGAGCATCACCGTCGACAGATCGCCGATGTCGATACCCATTTCGAGGGTCGGGGTGGCGACCAGGACATTGGGCGCGGCCGGATCGTCCGCGCCGCGCTTGAACGCGTTCTCGTATTCGAGACGGACCGCGGTGGGCAGCAGCGAGGTGTGCTCACGGGCCACCACCCGCTTCATCTCCGAGGACGCGTAGAGCGTGCGGTAGAAGTTGTCCTTCTGCTCGGCGCTGCGCTGAATGCCTGGGCAGCGGATGAGCAGGCACGGTGCGCCGTCGAGTTGATCGACCACTGCGGCGGTGCCGGGATTGGGTGTCTGGCAGACATCGCACACCAGCAGGTGCCGTTTGGCGGTCAGGTCTTCGAGGGTGGGGGCGCCGACCAGGATGGCGTCGGGCGCGAGCTGGTATGCGGTGAGTCCTCTTTCAGTGAGGACCGTCGAGAGCACCCGCTGTTCGGCGAGCACCGAGAACAGGGAGCGGGCCAGGAATCCGCCCTCGAAGGGGGAGACGTTCAGGCACTGCGCGGCCCAGCGCGCGTACCACGCCGCGGGCGCGGTGATCGGGTCGAAGCCCTCGGGGATGGTGCGCGATCCGATCGCCGGGAACGACGGTGCGGGGCGGCCTTTCGGGAAGGCCGGTGCGCCCTGGTCCTTGCGGCGGCCACCCCATACCCAGCGGCGGTTGGCGTCCTTCTCGATGAACTTGCGCAGCCAGTCGTGTGCGATCGCGCCCTGGGCGCGCATGCGCTCCACGGTTCCCCGCACCCAGCGGGTCACCGCCTCCGAATCCGGTTCGCTGAACGTCATTTGATGCTCGGTGGCATTGAGTGCTGCCATGCCGAGGCGGTGCACACGTTTGGGGGATCCCAGATCGACTTCGGCCACCACACTGCCGGTGAGCTCCAGGGTGCGGCCCAGACGGGACTGCAAACCGAACTCCAGGTCGATATCGAATTGCAGGCGGCGCTTGACGTTCCGTGTGGCGTTGCCCTTCTCGGCGGGCTTCCGTCCGCTCTGCCAGAAGGCGGAGAATCCCTCGTGCTCGACGAGATCGGGGTGCAGCAGCCGGTACCGGGCTCCGGGATCGTCCCCGGCGCGGCTCAGGACGGCCTCGCACAGTTCGGTCAAGGTCAGCATGTCGGTGTCGGATCGGGTGTCCCGCAACGCGGTTCGCAGAGTGGAGCGCAGGCTCAGGGTGTGCGAACGGGCCTGCACGAAACCGGCGCGATGCGCGGCGTCCTGCACGCTGTCGGTGAACATCAGCGCCTTCTTCTCGTCGGCGTCGAGATCGGGATCACCGAACATGTTCGACAGCGCCACCGAGAGCTGGGTGGCCACGGCGCTGCCGAGGAATCGGATGCCGTCGGCCGCGCCGCACGCCGGGCACAGGTCGTGGGTGGAGTTCTCGTCCGCATCCGGTCCCGACAGGTACAGGATCGGCAGCACCCGTCCCTCCAGCACCTCGGCACTCTCGAGATCCGGTGTCTCCTCGGTGATCTCGCGATCCTCGACCCGCAGCCAGCGCAGCCCCTCGACGGCCTTGCCCAGGTGTGATTCGGCCGTTGCGGAGATCAGCGCGCGGAACCGCGGGCCGCCCGAGGCGTGGTAGCGGCGGATCTCCTCGTCGGTCACATCGAGCGTATGGCCGGTGGGCGCGAGCCGACAGCCCCATCCGGAGCGGCCGCAGTGGCGGCAGAACACGGCCGGGAGATAGGTGGTGCCGTGATCGGCGGGTGCGCCGTCGTCGGCCCAGTGGTACCGGGTGGCCGCGCCGACCGCGCGATCGATGCGCGACAGCTCCCGGAACCACAGGTGCACATCGACATTCAGTGCGCTGCGGCCGATCTCGGCTCGCAGGTGGGACAGGGCGGCCAGCAGCAGGTCGATGTACTTGCGTCGGATATCCCTGTCGCGCAGGGTCTCTCGTTCCGGACCGGGAATCAGCAGATCGGTCAGCGCGGCGAGCGGGATGGCGTGCTGGGCATGTGCGAGCAGCTCGCGGAACACCGGACTGCGCTTGAGCAGATCGATTTGTTCGGCGGGCTCCAGCCGCCGCAGCTCCCTGATCTGGCGCTTCAACTCGATATCGGTTTCACCGGGCCGTTCGAAAAGGCTGGCGAGCGCCAGTGCCGTCAGTTCGGCATTGGACCTCTTGGACGGGCCGCCGGGTGCATTGCCGTACTGCTCGAATTCCTTTATCGCGGCGGCTACTTCGGGCCGGGTCCGCGGCCGGTACACACCGTCGAGCTCGGTGCCCCGATCGCCCAGCCACTCCTCGGCGGTACGGCGCGTCTCCCCGATCAAGGTGTCGCGGGGGAAGACGTCCCCGAACACCGTGTGCGCGAACTCGAGCATCGCGGTCGGTTCCTCGCCCGAACCGAGGGTGGCGGAGGTGGCCACGGGTGTGATCTTCCCGAGCGGCCGGGCCCGGTCCGCCTCGGTCACCGCCGACGCGTCGGTCCAATGCGCCTTGACCGTCAACCCGAGCCGCCGCAACAGCATTGCCACATCGGTGCCCTGCGCGCCGTCGTAGGTGTGGAACTCGTCGAGCACCACGTAGTGCAGCGAATCCGCCGACTGCCGCCACATTTCGGCGCGGTCGGGGCGCAGCAGCAGATGGTCGAGCATCTTGTAGTTGGTGAGCAGGATGTCCGGCGGCGCGTCGTGCATGAGGCGGCGGTCGGTGATCAACCCGGCCGCCGAGAGCATGGTCCGTCCGCCCGAGGACTGCTCGCCGGTGTACAGACCCGCCGACACCCCCGCCAGCCGGGGGTCCTCGGTGATCAGTTTCGCCAGCCGCTGCTCCTGGTCATTGGCCAGCGCGTTCATCGGGTAGATGAGCAACGCCTTCATCCCGGTCACACCGGCGGCATTGGCGCGCATCACGTGATCGAGAATCGGATACAGGAACGACTCGGTCTTACCCGAGCCGGTGCCGGTGGTGACCAACGTCGGCAACGGCCGCGGCTGAAACTTCGTCGACAACCGCTTGAACGCCTCGGCCTGATGGCCGTACGGCGTGAACCACTCCGGCCACCAATCCAGGTGCATGCCCCAATTGCCCTGCGCCGGCGCGAACGGCAACCGCAGTCGCGCATACGGCCCCTTGAACATTCCAGACACCGGATGCCCGATGAAGTCCGTCAACGCGCCCTGCGCATCCGGATCAGTCAACGCGAACGTGGTCGCGAGGTAGTCGGTCAACCCCTCCCGCAGGCGATTGGCCTGCAGCGTGGGTAGCAGGGCCCCCATGATCGACTGTGATCCCTTCTGTATCGGATGAAGCTGGCTTACCGGAGACCGAGCGAAGCGATTGTCATCGAGCTGACCCACTTCGGATTCTGACCCGCAGCGGGTCTGCGGGCCGTCGTAACAGAGCTTGTTGTCGCAACATTGTTAAGGTCCTCGGCCGTTCGAACGGTTGACCTACTGGGCGTTGAAGCGCTGGGCGGCCGCGAAGTCCGAGTCATCGATCCCGACCAGCGCGTCCACGAACTCCTGCGCCCGATCCAGCGGCGCGACAGCGGACTAAGGACCGGTCGGTCAACTCGGAGCCCCCGGCCCCCGGCCCGCTCCCGTTCCCCAGTAGCCGCCGCCCGGTGGCGGACACCTCCGACGCAACCCGCGACTGCCAGGTGGTGAGTGGCTGAACGAACTCGATCGCGACCGACACCACCTGCTCGGACGGCGACTCGGTGACGGTGATCCGGCTACCCGACGCCAGGACGGCCGTCTGCACCTCGGTCTCCGCGGCATCCAGGCTCACGGTATCGCCCTGAGCCTCAGGCGGTTTCGGCCGCTCGATTCCGCGAGCGGGCACCATCACCGCGGCCCCGTTCAGCACCTCCGGCGACAACTCGAACGCCTTCTGCGCCTGCAACCCAACCTTGGCCGATACGGTCGAAGCCGTGACCACCGCGGGCGCGGCCACCACCAGCCCACGCCCCAGCAAATGATCCACAGCAGGCAAGAACTTCTCACTCATAGCGGGCGTCAACTGCCCGATCCGAACCCCATCCAGCCGAACCTCGACCACCCGCTTGACCGTCCGCGCCGTCCGCTCCTCCACCGGTACCAACGTCACAATCACCACCCCCACCCCGCTCGCCGTCCGATACCGGCTCAGCCGATCGAAATGCTCCCCCGTCTTCCCAACCTGCACCGACCCGCCATCCGGCAGCAATGTATACGCCTCGACCGGAGGATTATTCAGAGGCACCATCGTCTCTCG
>NZ_BJWY01000106.1 GCF_007990715.1 Nocardia seriolae NBRC 15557
GTACTAGCCGCCTTCGTCGCGACGCTCGTGGACCTGCCGCTGATCGCCGCGCCGGGCGAGCGGCCGTCCTACAGCCAGGCGGGCTTCAACCTGCTCGGCCGCGTCATCGAGAAGGTGACCGGTGAGCCGTTCGAAAAGGTGGTCGCCGAAACGGTTTTCGCGCCGGTCGGGCTGCGCGAGAGCTTCTACTTCCAGGGCGATGTGATGACCCGCCGCTTCGCCGCCGGGCACGAGCGCCGCGAGGACGGGGCGCTGGAGGTCTCGCGGACCTGGAAGAGCAGCCGCGCCAACAACCCCGGTGGCGGGCTGGGCTCCACGGTCTCGGATCTGTTGCGCTGGGGCCGATTCCATCTGGGCGACGGCCGCGGCGAACACGGCGAGACGGTGCTGCCGACCGACGTCCTGCATCGGATGCGCCGACCCACGGTCGAATTGCGCGCCAGCACCATGGCCGATGCCTTCGGCCTGTGCTGGATGCTGCGTGACGTCGACGGTGTCCGCACGGTCGGCCACGACGGCTCGGGCTTCGGCCAGTTCGCCAACTTCCAGCTGGCTCCCGAACGCGATTGCCGTGGTCGTGCTCTCCAATGCCAGCCCCGACGGCATCCCCGCCAACCAGGCCATCATCCGCTGGGCGCTCGAGCACTACCTCGGTGTCGTCGACCGCGACCCCGAGCCGCTCCCCTTCGACCCCGCCCGCGCCCCGGAACTGTTCGGCGTCTACGACATCGACGCCATGACCATGACCTGCTATGCCGACGGCCCTCAGCTCTACCTCGAATGCAAGGTCAAGCCGGAGATCCGCGCCGCCGGCGGCGCCGAGATCCCGCAGGATCACCCGCCGTTCCCCTTCGGCCTGCTCCCCGGCGACGGCGACGAATACGTCATCACCGCGGGCTCGTTCCAGGGCCAGCGCGGCTTCTTCAGCCGCGACGACCACGGCGAGATCACCGCCATCGATCTCGCGGGCCGCGTCTTCACCCGCGTCCCCTGAGCTCGCCCGCCTCGGCTGAGCCGGTCGGCCGGGGTCTCACGAAATCCGTCTTACCGGAGGCGATTCCGTGAGGCCCCGGCCGTTTCGCGGATCAGTGCGCGGCCTCCTCGGCCAGGCGAGCCAGCGCGTCGGCTCTCGGCATATCCGCGCCCCGGCGGTAGGCGCGGTCGTATTCGGCGTCACCGAGGGTGGTTCGCAGGGTGGCGATCAGGGTGGCGAGTTCGGGTTCGCCGTGGTCGAAGGTGCCGCGAAGGACCTCGATGAGACCGAGAGCGGAGGCGGCGGCGGGTGGATCGCCTTCCAGGAGGCGGAGTTTCGCCAGGAGTTCGGCGGAGTGGGCCACGGCCAGGGCGGCGGAGGCCGCGTCGCCGTAGCCGAGGGAGCCCGCGATGACGGCGGGCAGGAGGGCACGGGCCGAGACGGGGTCTGCCGCGGTGAGACGGTTGTGGAGGCGGGCGACCGCAATGCGGTGGGCGGCCATGGATTCCGGGTAGGGCAGGCGGCGGATGCGGTGTTCGAGGTGGTCCAGGTCGCGGTCGGCGCGGGTGAGATCGCCGCTGCGGCGGTGTAGTTCGGCGCTGGAGAAGAGGATGACGGCCGAGAGCCGGGCGAAGCCGGAATCGGCGGCCAGGCGTCGCGCGGCCTCGATATCGCGTTCGGCGGCGGCGCGTTCGCCGCCGCGCATGCGTTCCTCGGCCAGAGCCGCGCGGGCGGCGAGAATGTCGTCCTCGGTGTCGAGTTCGGAGGCCAGGGTCACGGCGCGCCCGAAGGCGGCGAGGGCCTGTTCGTGCTCGCCGCACAGGGCGTGGTCGCGGCCGATGGCCAGCAGCGCCACGCCCAGACCCCAGCGGTCGCCGACGGTCTCGAAACCGGACAACGCGGCGCGGCGCGCCTCGGCGCCCGCGGGCAGTCGCCCCTGCCCGGTCAGCTCGATATCGCGGGCGAGCTGCGCGCTGGCCCGCACCCAGGGATCCGGCCAGGCCATCGCCTGCTCGAGACGGTGTTCGGACAGCTTCTCGTCCTCGGCGCGGGCCGCCATGAACGCGGTCCAGACCGGCATGGCCTGGTGGTATTCCAAGCCGCCCGAATTCACACAGTCCTCGATCAGGGCCGCCAGCGAGCTCCCGGCCGGTGGCGCACCGGCCATGAGCGCGATCACCGGGAAGGCGGCGCGGGCGCGGTCGGGCAGTTCGTCGCCGAAACGCTGCACCGCGGTGAGCGCGGTCTCGAACTGCGTACTCATGCCACGAATTCCCCAGTACCAGAACATGGCTCGCACCAGCCGGGCGGCGATCGCCGGATCGGGCGCGGAGGTCTCGCCGAGCGTGGAGCGCAGTGCGGCGGCCATATTGGCGTGCTCGGCGTCGAAAAGGGTTATGGCGTCGAGTTGTTCGGCGGTCCGCAGTCGGGGTTCGTGGTGTTCGGCGAGGGTGAGGTAGTAGTCGGCGAAGCGCGCGGCCGGCCGGTCGGTGGACTCGGCGAGCCGGTCGGCGGCGTAGGCGCGGATGGTTTCCAGCATGCGATAGCGCGGCGGCTCGTCCGTTGTGACGGTGACCAGGGACTTCTCGACGAGGGTGTCGAGCAGGTACGGTATGTCGGCGTCGGCGAGGTCCGAATCCGCGCAGACGGCTCCGAGGGCCTCGGCGGTCGCGCCGCCGGGGAAGCTGGAAAACCTTCGGGCCAAGACCTTTTCGGGCTCCTCCAGCAGGTCCCAGCTCCATTCCACCAGGGCGAGCAGGGTGCGCTGGCGGGGCAGGGCGGTGCGGCTGCCGGAGGCGAGCAGGCGGAAGCGGTCGCCGAGGCGGCGCGCGACCTGGTCGACGCTCATGGCGCGCAGTTTGGCGGCGGCCAGCTCCAGAGCCAGTGGGAGGCCGTCGAGTCGGCGGCAGATCTCCACCACCGGGCCGACGGTGGCATCGTCGAGGACGAAGCCGGGGCGGATGGCGACGGCGCGGTCGGTGAACAGCCGGACCGCCGAAGAGCGCTGTGCCACGGCCGGATCCGTGGTGTCGACCGGCGGGTCGAGCGGGCCGAGGTGGCACAGCGCCTCGCCGGTGATGGCCAGGGGTTCGCGGCTGGTGGCCAGCACGCGCAGCTGCGGCAGCCGGTCCAGCAGGCGTTCGGCGAGTTCGGCCGCGGCGGCGATGATGTGCTCGCAATTGTCGAGTACCAGCACGGCCGGGCCGACGTCGAGGAGTTCGATCAGCCGGGCGGTCTTGCCGGGCCGTTCGGCGGTGGCGCTGTCGAGTGCGCCCGCCACGGCGTCGGCGAGTTGATCAGGCGCGCCCAGTTCGGCCAGCGGGACGAAGAACACGGCGTCGGCGCCGGGCCGGTCCATGGCCTCGAGGGCCAGCCGAGTCTTGCCCGCGCCGCCGGGGCCGACAATGGTGACCAGGCGCGAATCCGCCAACAGCGCGGCCAGTTCCGTCAGTTCGCGGTCGCGGCCGATGAATCCGGTCAGCCGCACCGGCAGCGTCCTGGTCACGGGTTCCCGGCGCGGGGCCGGGATTTCGAGCTCGCCGCGGAGCAGCGCCAGATGGGTGTCGCGCAGTGCCGCGGAGGGGTCGATGCCCAGCTCCTCGTCCAGCCGCGCCCGCATGTCCTCGTACACGGCCAGCGCGTCGGACTGCCGCCCGGCCGCGGCGAGGGCCCGCATGCGCAGCCCGGCCAGCCGTTCGCTGAGCGGATTGCCCGCGGCCGCGCCGTCGAGATCGGTGAGAACCTCGGCGTGGCGGCCCAATTGGAGCTCGGCCTCGAAACGATCCTCGACGGCGGCGGCGCGCAGGTCGTCCAGGCGGGTCGCGGCGGTCGGCGCGAAGGGCGCGTCCATGACATCCCCGAGCGCGGGTCCCCGCCACAGCCCGATCGCCTCGCCCAGCAGCCGGGCGGCCGCCTCAGCGCGATCCGCCGCCAATTCCCCGCGTCCCTGCCGCACCAGTTCCTCGAACCGGTCGGCATCCGCCGTTACCTCGGGCAGCCGGTACCCGCCGGTCCCGAAGTCCACCGCACCCACTCCGCGCAACGCCTTGCGCAGCCGCGACACCAGGGGCCTGCAACGCTCCCGCCGCGTCCGCGGGCGGCTCCTCTCCCCACAAACCGTCGATCAGCGCCGTCACCGGCACATCCCGCCCCGACTCCAGCGCCAGACGCGCCAGCAACATCCGCACCCGGAACCCCGGTATCCGCACCGGGCTTCCGTCCTCCGCATGGACCGAAACCGGCCCCAGCACACCAACCTGCACGGGCCGAGTCTGTCAGAACCGCGGATTCCCGGCCGTGTACCGCGCTCGCGCTCCATTACCTGCGAGGTAATCGACTCCGCCCCGGCCGTCGGGCACGGTCGATGTCATGACCGACACCGATATCGCCACCGACCCGGTGGGCGCGCAGTTGTTCGCCACCATGCCGTTCACCGAGGGGCTCGGGGTGCGGGTGCTGGGCTGCGGTCCGGAGCTGGTGCGCAGCCGCCTGGAATGGCGCGAGAACCTGTGCACGCTGGGCGGTTCCATGCACGGGGGTGCGCTCATGGCACTGGCCGATGCGACGGCCGCGGTGTGCGCGTACCTGAATCTGCCCGCGGGCAAGCAGGGGACGACCACGGTGGAGTCCAAGACGAATTTCGTGCGGGCGCTGCGCTCCGGCCACGCCACCGCGACGGCGACACCGTTGCACGCGGGGCGCGGTTTCATCGTGGTGGAGACCGAAATCCGGGACGACGCGGGCAAACTCGTGGCCAAGGTGACCCAGACCCAGGCCGTACTGTAACCGGCTCGGGCCGTGCGTAACCCGGCTCAGGCGTACAGCTCCTCGATGAGGTTCGCGTAGCGGGCGTGAATCGGCTTGCGGCGCGGCTTCATCGTGGGGGTGAGCAGCTCACTGCCCGGCTGCCAGAACTCCGGCACGATACGGAACTTCTTGATCTGCTCGACCCGCGACAGCTTCGCATTGGCGGCGCTGACGGCCGCGCTGATCATGATCTCCATCTCGGGGTGCGTGGCCAGCAGCGTGGGATCGGCTGCCAGCCCGTGCTTTTCGGCGAATCCGCCGACGGCGTCCGGGTCCAGCGCGATCAGGGCGACATTGTATTTGCGGTTGTCGCCCACCGCGATGGCCTGCGCCACCAGCGGGCTGAACGCCTTGACCCAGTTCTCGATGGTGGCCGGGGACATGTTCTTGCCGCCGGCATTGATGATGAGTTCCTTCTTGCGGTCGACGATCCGGAGGTAGCCGTCGCCGTCGAGGTCCCCGATGTCGCCGGTGTGCAGCCAGCCGTCGGCGTCGATCACCTCGGCCGTCTGCTCGGGCCGGTTGAGGTAGCCCTTCATGACCAGCGGGCCGCGCACCAAGACCTCGCCGTCCTCGGCGATGCGAACATCCAAGCCGTCCAAGGGTTTTCCGACGGTGCCGAGCCGGAACCGCCCGGGCGGGCAGATCGACCCCATGCCCGAGACCTCGCTCATCCCCCAGGCGTCGCTGACCTCGATGCCGAAACCGTTGAACCAGCGCAGCAATTCGGTCGAGACGGGGGCCGCGCCGGAGATGGCGACCTTCAGGCTGTCCAGGCCGAGCGCCGCGCGCACCTTCGAGAGCACCAGCCGGTCCGCGATGGCGTGGCTCGCGCGCAGCCCGGGTCCGATGCGATCGCCGTCCAGCCGGGCGTCGGAGTACCGGCGGCCCACACCCACAGCCCATTTCGCGAGCCCGGCCTTGACGCCGGTCGCCTCGCCCAGCTTCTCCTCGATCCCGGTGCGTAGTTTCTGCCACACCTGCGGTACCGCGCCGAGCAGGGTGGGGCGGCAATCGGCCAGTCCGGGAGCGAATCCGGCGCGCTCGGCGACCGTGGTGACGGTATTGCCCAGTGCCCTGCACAGATACAGCGCCGACCAGCGGTCCGCGATGTGCGCCGACGGCAGGAACGACAGCACCCGCTCGTCGGCGGTGGCGTCGGCCAGCCGGATGCTGGCGTCGACCATGGCCACCATATTGGCGTGGGTGATCTGGACGCCCTTGGGTGCTCCGGTGGTGCCCGAGGTGTAGATGAGGGTCAGCACGTCGTCGGGTTCGACTGCCCGCCAGCAGGATTCGAAGTCGAAGTCCGGGTCGGCGGCCGCGGCCAGCTCGGCCAGGCTCATGCCGCCCTCGCCGTCGATGCAGACGATGAAGCGGACCCCGGTGCCCGCGCGGGCCTTTTCGATGGCGGGCAGGAACTGCGCCTCGCACACCACGACGGTGGCCCCGGAATCGCTCAGCAAATGGTGGATCTGCTCCGGCGAGGACGTGTTGTACATCGAGAAGGGAACCCCGCCCAGGTGCACGACGGCGGTGTCGACGGGATAGAACTCGGGCCGATTGGTCATCATCAGCGCGACCTTCGAGCCGCGCCCGACGCCCAGTGCCGCGAACCCCGCGGCCAGTTCCCGCGCCCGCACACCCCATTCCCGGAAGGTCATGGTGACCCCGTCCCCCGCGGTGCGCACCGCGACCGCCTCGGGGCTGCGGGCGATGGTCGCCTGAAATGCCGTGCACATGGTCACGGGTACAGCTGTCATGACCTCGGTCGCTCCCTCGTCGGATCGAATCGCAAGGCCAGCTTACAAACGGCAAACCTACGGTTACGTAGGGGTAGGGCAAGATGCGGTCCGCATCACACCCGGCGGCCTACCCCGCGAGGATCGGCACCAGATATTTGCGCGCGAATTCGCCCAGCTCGTCGGCGGTTTCGAGACCGGCCGCGCCGCCCTGCACCAGGATCAGCGAATGCACTATGCGGCAGCCGATCTCGGTGCGGGCCGCCAGATCCGCCGGGGCCTCGAACAGGCCCTTGCGGGCGGCCCGCTCGAGAATAGCGACGGTGGCCGCGACGGACATGGCGAAGACGGTCGCGCCTTCGACGGTGAGCTTCACCAGGATTCGATCCGGCTCGACCGCGAGCAGGCGCTCGACCAGCGGGTGCGCCCGCCAGCGGGTGATGACCGTGGCGAAGATGTCGGCGACCAGACCGTCCAGGTCGTCGTGCCGGTCGGGCATGCTCGCGAGGTCGGCCAGCAGTGCCGCGACCTCACGGCTGACGACGGCCTGCACCAGATCGTCGCGCGAGCCCACCCGGCGGTAGACGGTCACCCGGTCGACCCCGGCCTGCTTGGCCACATCCTCGATGGTCGACTTCTTGACCCCGACCTTCTGGAACTGCACCAGCGCCGCGTCCAGGATCCGCGTCTCGATGTCATCGGCGGCATCCGTGCGGGTCAGCGGGGGTTTCGAGGCGGTCGTCACCGGATCCACGCTAGCAGGCGGGCGGCCCGATGCAACAATCTCGTGGATTTTGTAGCTGCAACATTGCAATGCGATTTGTTGCGCTGCACGGTTCGTCCATGGCTGACAAGGCTGGCGCAACGCGGCGCCACTACAGCGACGAAGCGCATGCCATCGCCGCCCGCTACGTCCGATTCGACTTCGAATCCGTTCCGCTGCACTACATTCCGGGCGAAGTACTGGCAACCCACATTGTCGACGTCATGCACCTGGTGCTCCCCGAGGGCGAACGGGCCATGGCGCAGGCCCTTTCCGAGGCTCTGCCCCATATCCACGACGAGCGGCTGCGCGAGGAGGTGACCGGCTTCGTCGGCCAGGAATCCATGCACGCCAGCAGCCACGAGGCGGCCCGCAGGCACCTGCAATCCCTGGGCCTGGACGTCGACTCCTATGTGAAAGCCATTGCCTGGCTGGTGGATCGGATCCTGGGCGACCACGGCCTCACCGGCCGCGCCAGGGAACAGTGGCTCAAGGAACGCCTCGGGCTCTTCGCGGGCATGGAGCACTACACCGCGGTCCTCGGCGAATGGCTGCTCGAGGCGGACATTCTCGAAGCCAAGGGCATGCACCCGGCAATGCTGGACCTGGTCCGCTGGCACGGCGCCGAGGAAGTCGAACACCGCAGCGTCGTCTACGACGCGTACATGTACCTCGACGGCGGCTACCTGCGCAAAGCCCGAACCGGTGTGCTGGCCAGCCTGGCCCTGCTGCCGCTGTTCATCATCTCGACCGGCTACCTGTATCGGCAGGACCCCTCGCCCGACAAGGGCCGGTTCTGGGGCCGGCAGTTCCTGAACGCGACCCGGCGCGGCGTGATTCCGAGCTGGACGGTCTTCCTCACCGAAATCCCGCGCTACCTGCGCCCGGGATTCCATCCGTCCCAACTGGGTCCGATGGACTCGGCCCTGCGCTACCTCGCGCACTCCCCCGCGGCCCGGGCGGCAGCCGAATGAGCGCGTGGAACGTAGCGCACCCGGCCGGGGCCGCCGGTGCCCAGCCGCTGGGTTTGCGGGTGCTGGGTGGGGCGATGGACGCATACAAGCGGGTATTCGTGGCCGGGGTGGCCGCGCCTCTGTTGTCACCGCCGAATCCGGTGCGACGCAGTGGGTTCGAGCTGGCGACCGTGGTCGAGAAGTTGGAACGGCCGGTGGCGGATGTGCTGGTGGTGACGCTGCGGGCCGCGGAGGGGCGGGAGCTGCCGAGTTGGCGGCCGGGGGCGCATGTGGATGTGTTCCTGCCGTCGGGGCGGCAGCGGCAGTATTCGCTGTGCGGGGATCCGGCGGATCGACGGCGGTATCGGATTGCGGTGCGGTTGATGCCGGACGGCGAGGGCGGGTCCCAGGAGGTGCACGAGGTTCTGTGGGCCGGTGACCGGGTGCGGCTTCGGGGGCCGCGGAATGCCTTCACACTGGTGGATGCGCCGTCGTACCTGTTCTTGGCGGGCGGGATCGGGATCACGCCGATACTGCCCATGGTGCGGGCGGCCGGGCCGCGGGGGCGGCTGGTGTACGCCGGGCGGTCGCGGGCGTCGATGCCGTTCCTGGATGAGTTGCCGGAGGCCGATATTCGGCCCG
Source organism: Nocardia seriolae NBRC 15557 (assembly GCF_007990715.1). GTDB lineage: Bacteria > Actinomycetota > Actinomycetes > Mycobacteriales > Mycobacteriaceae > Nocardia > Nocardia seriolae. Next base: position 8,881 of record NZ_BJWY01000106.1, read on the forward strand.
ATGACGAGTTCGGGGCACCGGATGTGGCGGCGCTCATCGCGCGGGCCGCGCCGGGGGCGGCCGTGTATGTGTGCGGTCCGCCCGCCATGCTGGCGGCGGCGCAGCGGTGCCGGTTCGAGCTGGATCCGACGGGATCGCTGCATACGGAACGATTTTCGGCGCAGCCGGTGGTCGACGGGCGTGCGTTCGACCTCACCCTGGCGCGCAGCGGCCGGACCGTGCGCGTCGGCGCGGAGGAGACCGCACTGGCCGCCGTCCGGCGCGTCCTGCCGGAGGTGAATTACTCGTGCCGTCAAGGCTTCTGCGGAACCTGCAAGGTCGGGGTGCGCGCGGGCGAGGTGGACCACCGCGACCGGCTGCTGACCGCCGCCGAGCGGGCGGACCGCATGCTGCTCTGCGTGTCCCGCGCCGCCGGTGACGCGCTCGTCCTCGATCTCTGAGCCTCGGGAACATTCATGTCGATTGAAACGGAGACAGCTGTGCCCTCGGATGATTCGATCATGCCCGCCCACGTGCGGATCGCGATCGTCGGTGCCGGATTCAGCGGCATCGGGCTCGCCGTGAAACTCCGGGAGGCCGGGTTCGAGGATCTGGTGATACTCGAGCGCGCCGCGGACCTGGGCGGGACCTGGCGGGCCAATACCTATCCCGGCTGCGCCTGCGATGTGCCGTCGCAGTTGTACAGCTACTCGTTCGCGCCGAATCCGGATTGGTCGCGGACCTATGGACGGCAGCCGGAGATCCTGGAGTACCTGCGGCGGGTCGCTCGAAACCACGATGTGTTGCGGCACATCCGATTCGGCACGGAGCTGCTGGACGCCAGGTGGGACGAAGACGGCTCCGTCTGGCGGGTGGAGACCAGCCGCGGTGCGCTCACCGCGGACGTCCTGATCTCGGCGGCGGGCATATTCGCCGAGGCCAAGTATCCCGAGCTGCCGGGGCTGGACAGCTTCGAGGGCACGGCATTCCACTCCCTGCACTGGGATCACGACCACGACCTCACCGGCGAACGGGTGGCCGTGATCGGAACCGGCGCGTCGGCGGTGCAGTTCGTGCCGGAGATCCAGCCGACGGTGGCGCGGCTGCTGCTGTTCCAGCGCTCCGCACCCTGGATCGTGCCGCGCCTGGATCGGCCCACCCTGGGCTTGGAGCGACTGCTGCTGCGCCGGATTCCGCTGGCGCAGCGGGCGATACGTGGCGGCTGGTACGCCGCCATCGAGGGATTCGGCCTGATATCCCTGGTGGACAAGCGGTTCCGGCATCCTTACGAGGCGCTCGGGCGACTACAACTGCTGCGCCAGGTGCGAGATCCCGCGCTACGCAAGACGGTGACACCCGATTACATCATCGGCTGCAAGCGGGCCATCTTCTCCGACGCCTACCTCCCCGCCCTGGACCGGCCCAATGTCGAGGTCATCACCGATACCATCGCCGAGGTCCGGCCGCGCTCGATCGTGCTGCGCGACGGCACCGAGCATCCGGTCGACACCATCATCTTCGGCACCGGCTTCACCTCGATCCCGTCGGCCTACCACCGCTACGTCGGTCGGCACGGGCCATCCATCGCCGACCTGTATCACCGTGAGCCGCAAAGCTATCTGGGCGCGACCGTCGCCGGATTCCCCAACTTCTTCTGCACCCTGGGGCCGTTCGGGGCGGCGGGGAACCAATCCGCCATCTACATGATCGAATCCCAGATCGCCTACATCGTCGATGCGCTGCGGCTCATGCGCGACAACGCGATCACCCGCATCGAACTGCGCCCCGAGGTGCAGGACGAGTTCCTCGACGAAATGGACCGCCGCAGCGCCGACAGCGTCTGGCTGACCGGCGGCTGCCAGAGCTACTACACCACCGCCGACGGCCGCAATGCGGGGCTGTACCCCAACTGGAGCTTCGAATACCGCTGGCGCACCCGGCGATTCGACGCCGCATCCTATGCCGTCACGACCAGGGAAATGAGCCGCTGATGTCCACTCCGCGCTGTCTCGCCGGCCCCGGACCCTTCCGGCCCGCCGGGCGGGTGGCCCTCATCACCGGCGCCGGGCAGGGCATCGGGCGTGAACTCGCCACCATCCTGCACCGCCGGGGAGCGTCGGTCGCGATCGTCGATGTCGACGCACACGCCGCCACCTCGCTGGCCACCGCCCTGGGCGAGCGGGCGCTGCCGGTGATCGCCGACGTGTCCGACCGGGCCGCCATGGCCGAGGCGATCCACCAGGCGGCCGCCTATTTCGGCCACCTCGACATGGTGGTGGCGAACGCGGGCGTGGTGCCGCGGCCCGCGACCCTGCGCACCATCGACCCCGCCGACTTCGACCTGGTGCTCGATATCAACCTCACCGGCGTCTTCAATACCGTGCACCCGGCGCTCGACCACATCATCACCGCGCACGGCCACGTGGTGGTCGTATCCTCCTGCGCGGCCTTCGCGCCGGGGATGGGCGGTGCGCCCTACATGATCAGCAAGGCGGCGGTGGAACAGCTGGGTCGCGCGCTGCGGGTGGAGCTCGCGCCGCACGGGGCGAGCGCGGGCATCGCGTATTTCGGGATCGTCGAGACCGAAATGACGCATGCCACCCTCGATCGCGACGACCTGGGCCGACGGATCGAGGCGCTGCTGCCGGGGCCGCTGAATACCCGCATCACCGCCGAGAAGGCGGCGCGCACCATCGCCGATGCGATCGAACATCGTGCGGCGCAATCCATTTCACCGCGCGCCTGGATCCCCTACGCACTGCTGCGCGGTGCGATCAACACCGTGCTCGATTTCGGCCTCGCCCACGACCCGCGGGTGCACGCGCTGCTGCGGGAAGTCGAGCGCCGCAGCCTGAAAAAACCTGCCCCAGCAGCGTCTACGACCATGGACACCGGCCGCGTTCGAGCGCATTATTGATCTCACATCCGGTGCCGTTCGTCGGGGGAACGTCAAAGGAAAACCCCCGAACGGATGGGAAAAGGAAATGTTCAGCAAGAAAATGATGGCGACGACTGTATTCGCCATCGCAGCCACCGGAATAACCATGGCCACGGCACACGGCGAGGCGGGGCTCGCCGATGTCACGGTCAACGGGGTGGATGGCTCGGTCGGATACACCACCACCTTGGCGGCCGATCACTCCAACGCCCTGATCACCCTGGCCTCCGGCCACTTCGTGCTCGCACCGGATGCGGTTCAGGTCGTCGGCGACGACGGCGCGCTCGTCGGGTCGATTCCGATGACGCTCACCTCGGATACCGGTCAGGCCCTGTCGGTCACCCCCGTCTTGAACAGCGACACCTCGCTGACCCTCACCCCGGTGGGCGGGCCCACGGTGGCGGCGACCACTTCACAGGATCTGCCGTTCATGCATCAGGCCGGTTTCGACGTGGCCGCCGGTGTGTTCTTCGGCGCGGTGGTCGGCTGCGTGATCGGCATCATCATCGGTATCTGGTTCTTCCTGGTCGGCGCGCTGGTCGGTTGTGCGATCGGCGCGGTCATCGGTGCCTTCGTCGGCGCCGCGCTCGCCTCATGAGTCGCCGCACGAAAGCCGCGACGTCAGAGGGGCACCGATAGTCGTCGAGGCGGTGGATCGGCAGCATCCACCGCCCCGCACGGCCTCGATTCCATCGCATCACCACCCCGCCCGACCAGGCCGATGCCGTCCGATATCCGCGAGTCGACACGCCACTAGCTGGGTCGTTGCTCAGCACCGGGCCGGAGTATGACATGCTGGATGCCGAGCACGGGTAGTTGACGTGATCACTCGGCTCGCAACAGGAAAGTAAAGACAAGAATGTCGCAAGGCAGTGTGAAGTGGTTTAACGGCGAAAAGGGCTTCGGATTCATCGCGCAGGATGGCGGCGGTCCGGATGTCTTCGTCCACTACTCCGCGATCTCCGGCTCCGGCTTCAAGTCCCTCGACGAGGGCCAGCGCGTGGAGTTCGAGATCGGTCAGGGCCAGAAGGGCCCCCAGGCCCAGAACGTCCGCGTCATCTGACGCTCCCCAATCCAGGGAACAGACAGCGAAACCCGCGCTCCGGCGCGGGTTTCGTGCTTTCCAGCCCTGTTTGTGGACCTGACGGACCAGCATACGAACCGGGCGGTGCTGGTCGACGGGCCCGACATCACCATCCGGGCAATCGCCACACGGCAACGGGCCCACAGTGACACTCCAATTCAGGGCCCCAGCGCCGTGATCGGCACGACATGAACCCCGTCGGATCGTCTGCCACCCCCACCGGATGCGGTCACGACCACGAGCGCCGCAGGTTCCCCCTGCCGCGAAACATCGATGTCGGCGGCGAAGTCGAGCAGTCCCGTCGCCGCGCGATCGATGACACCTTGGTCGCCGGTCAGCTTCACCTCGAACGCTGCCCAGCCATCCGGTGTTTCGACGATCGCATCAACTTCCTTGCGACCGTGGGATTCCCGCCACGAATACAACGAGCCATCGAGCGGCTGCGCGTAGATACGGAGGTCGCGCACGACCATCGCTTCGAAGTGGAGTCCGGCGGCCTCGATATCGGCCAGCAGATCCTTCGACCCGACGCGCAGCGCAGCAGTGCCCAGCGAAGGATCGACGAAATAGCGGACGGGCGCCTCACGCAACTCGACCCGAGAACGCATGTGCGGCTTCCACGCCGGCGAATTCTCGGTCAGCTTCAACCGATCCAGCGCATCGAGGTAGGCCGACACCGTCTCCTTCGCCGGTGGCCGATTGTCGTCACCAGCGATATCGGCTGCGAGACCGGTCAGCTTGATCGCTGTCCCGACCGATCGACCCAGCGACGCAAGGGTGCGTCGCAGTCGGTCGGGAGTGCGCCTACCGGTGCCGAGTTCAGGAATAGCGACCTCGATGATCTGGGTGAGGTAGTCGGTCAGCCAGCCACGAGCGGTGCGCTCGGACCGGTCCAGCAGCGCGGGCCAGCCGCCCACGACGATTCGTTCCATGATTTCGGGAACAGTCAGCGTCGCGCGCTTGGCTCGCTGTTTTTCTCCCCGCAGCAGCGCGGCCAGGGACACTTCGCCGGTCGAGTGGCCGGTCTCGAACAAGCTCATCGGCCGCATCCGGAGTGTGCCGATCCGGCCGGCACCCGAGTGCAACTCGCGTTCGTCGCGAGGTGTCGCCGAGCCGGTGAGGATGTAGAGGCCGCGACCGCGCAGGTCGTCGACATGGCGTCGCACCTGGTCCCAGATCTCCGGTGCCCGCTGCCATTCGTCGAACAAGACCGGTGTCTGCTGATCGAACAATTCATCCGGGTTGAGCCCGAGCAAAGCTCGCGCGTTCGGGTCGATGTCGAAGCGAACCGAACTCCGGGCCTGCTGGAGTGCGGTCTCGGTCTTGCCACACCCCTTCGGGCCGTCGATGAGAACAGCTCCGATCGAGGTCAACCGCTCGGACAGCTCGGCATCCGCGACTCGCGGACGGTAGTTGGCCATGTCGCGAGTCTACGTTTTCGACAGCTTGAACTCGCCGTTTTCGACAGCTTTGTTTCGCCGTTTTCGACATGTCCGGCCTTCAGTATTCGTCAGCTCTTCGCTGCCACTGCCGCCGGCGGATGGCTGTCGACCTCCACATTCCGATCCCGAGCCGGAATGAGCGATGTGGGACATCGGTTCGCGCAATGCCGAAAATGCAAAAAGCCGCAGGTCATTGACCTGCGGCTTTGCTTTCTTGTGGGGCGGGCGGGGCTCGAACCCGCGACCAATGGATTATGAGTCCACGGCTCTAACCGACTGAGCTACCGCCCCGGACCGCGGCTGATGCGCGGGCGTCGCGATGTTACCGCGGTGGTGGGGGGAATGCCTAGTTGACTCGGGGGGAAGGGGGGAATGTCCTGCCCCGGGGAAGTGGGGCAGGAGATGGGGGTCAGGCGGGGCGGTTGGCGATCTTGTTGAGTTCGAGTTGGTAGTAGAGGATGCCGAGGCCGAAGACGAAGTTGAGGAGGAAGCCGATGAGGGGGGTGCAGGTGGGTTCGAGGCCGGCGGATTCCTGGGATCGGCGGATTCGGGTGCCGGTGCGCCAGAAGCTGATGATGGGGGCGATGCCGGTCCAGGAGAGCAGGAGCATGACCAGGAGGGGGCCGGCGACGGGGGCCTCGGGGTCGCGGCGGAGTTCGGCCATTTCCTTGTGGATCTTGAAGTACCAGACCAGGAAGTAGATGCCGAGGGTGATGAGGGGCCAGACGAGCCACACCAACACCGGGTTGCGGGGCTTGATCGGTGCGGCGAGGGCGGTGGTCATGGTGGTGAATCCTTTTGTTGTGGTGCGAAATTCGGGCTTCCCAGCGAGCCTGCCGGGAAACGTATCCACCAGATCGTGATCGAATCGTGAAGCGTTAATGTGGACGGCGATCACGACCACAGGAGGAACGATGGCGAATCTGTTCGTGAACGTGCTGCGGGGGCATCAGTGGATCTACGAGAACAGCCATGGACTGGTCGGGCACAAGCTGCTGTTCGGTAACCCGACGCTGCTGCTGCGGACGGTGGGTCGCAAGACCGGGCAGCCGCGCACGAACGCGCTGACCTACGCGCGCGACGGGCAGCACTACCTGGTGACCGCGTCCAACGGCGGGTCGCCGCGGCCGCCGGGCTGGCTGGCGAACGTGAAGGCCAAGGGGGACTGCGAGATTCAGGTCGGAACCAAGCGGATCCCGGTCACCGCCACGGCCACCTATCCGGAGGATCCGGAGTACGCGCGCCGCTTTCAGCTGGTGGACAAGGTCAACAAGGGCCGGTACACGCAGTATCAGAAGATGACGACGCGGCCGATTGCGGTAGTTGTGCTCACACCGCGCTGATGCACGCGTGTCGGGTGGACCGAGCGGGTAAGGGTCGACTACCCTGTCGGGCGTAGAGGGGAGTACTTCCCAAAATCACTCCGGTCAGTACGGGTCGCGCCGCCGCGTCCCCCGGATGGTTGCCCACGGCAGTGTCTCGCAGGGATGTGGGTGAAGGAGACCTCGGCTGGTTTCCCATGCCCGAGGAGGTCCAATGAGTCCCACCCTGTCCGTTCTCGCCAGTTCCACCGCCATCGACACCGTCGGTACGCCCTGGTTGTGGGGCGGAACCATCGTCGCGGTGCTGGCGCTGCTGATTCTCGATTTCGCGCTCACCCGCCGCCCGCACGAGGTGTCCGTGCGGGAAGCGCTGGGCTGGACCGCCTTCTACATCGCCCTGCACGTCGCGTTCGGCCTGTTCCTCTGGTTCAACAACGGCGGCTCCCCCGCGCTGGAGTTCTTCACCGGTTATCTGCTGGAGAAGTCGCTGTCGGTGGACAACCTGTTCATCTTCATGCTGCTGCTGTCGGCCTTCGCGGTCCCGGCCGCGCTCGCCCAGCGGGTGCTGCTCTACGGCATCGCCGGCGCGCTGGTGCTGCGCGGCATCTTCATCGCCCTCGGTGCGGCCGCCCTGGCCACCCTCGACTGGGCCTTCCTGCTCTTCGGCCTGATCCTGCTGGTCACCGCCGTGAAGCTGCTCGCCGACGCGCTCAGCGGCCACGAGCAGGACGTCGACATCGCCGAGATGAAATCGGTCCGGCTGCTGCGCCGCTTCTGGCCCGTCACCGATGACTACCGCGGCACCGAAATGGTGGTCACCGAACCGGATCCGGCCGAGCCCGGCAGGTTCCGCCGCGCCCTGACCCCCTGGCCCTGGTGGTCGCCGCCGTCATGGCCACCGACGTGGTCTTCGCCGTCGACTCGGTTCCCGCCGTCTACGGCGTCACCGGCGACCCCTTCCTGGTCTTCGCCACCAACGCCTTCGCCCTGCTCGGCCTGCGCGCCCTCTACTTCGTCCTGCACGCCGCCCTGTCCCGCCTGGTCCACCTGGCCTACGGCCTGGCCGCCATCCTCGCCTTCATCGGCGTCAAACTGGTCCTGCACTGGGCCCACGGCGTCTGGTCCGGCGTCCCCCAAATCCCCACGGCCGCTTCGCTCCTGGTGATCGTGGTCGTCCTGGCCACCGTGACCTTCACCAGCCTGCGGGTGACGCGCGGGCAGGACGCCGACGAGGGCACCGATGTCGGAGCCGATATACCGTAAGGCATGCTGTCGCACCGTTTCCGGCGCCCACGGCTCGAACAGATCAATCGAGCCGTGGATGCGCTGGTATTGCCGGAGGCGGTGTTCAAGACCTGCCCGTGGGAGCCGCGGGAGCTGGTCGAGACCGGTCTGCGGCAGTGGTTGCGGTGCTGCGGGGCGGCGATGCGCGACGATCGGGTGATCGGGATGCCCTCGCATGCGGTGGATGAGGCCTGGCACGGGCTGATTCTGTGCACCAAGCGTTACGCGCGGTTCTGCGACGGCGCGTACGGGCGGTTTCTGCACCACTTCCCGGATGGCGAGGGCAGCGGCTCGGGCGATCCGATGGCGGATCAGCTGGGGCGCACGGTGGTGGCCTGGTCGTTCGTGGCCCGCCTCGGCGAGGAATGCGTGCTGTGGGATCTGGATACCGTTGTCGGAGTGGACCATCCGTGGGGCATTCCGGCGGCGCGGGTCCACTCCATCGAGGCGGCGCTGCGGGCGGGGTGAACGCGGTCAGGCACCGCCGCCACAACCGCCTCCGCCGCAGCTGCTGCCACCCCCACAGCTACTGCCTCCGCCGCCACAGCTGCTGCCACCCCCGCAACCGTGGCTGCCGCTGTCGCTCGAGCCCCCATCGGCCCACAGGCTGCTGTTGTCGCTCGAACTGCTGCTCCAGTCGCCTCCGGACGAGCCGTATCCCCAGCTCGTGTCGCGCCTGCGCCGACCGTTGTCGGGTTGGTTCTTCGAGGCGATGGCCATGATGACGATCAGCCCGATGCCGACCCCGACACAGATCAATCCACCCGCCACTGTCGATCTCCTCCCCTTGCTCGCAGCCGCTCTGACCGCGAGTTATAGCCGGAAAGCTACGCCGGGGAAAATCCGTCTGGCAACCCCATTGCCGGGGCTCACCAACGGTGTGAGCCCCGAGCAGGGTACCGGCTAGGTCAGCTTGACCCGGGCCGCGAAGAAGCGGGCGACGGCCGGGGCGAAGCGGTTGAAGCGGTATTGCATCCAGGCTTCGGGGGTAACCGGGACGACGTCGCGGTCGTTCTCGACGGCCTTGACGATCCGGGCGGCCACCTTTTCCGGGCCGTAGCGGCGGGCGGCGTAGAGCTTGTCGTAGCGCTGCTGCTTGGCGGCCTCCTCCTCGACGGAGACGCCCGAGAAGCGGGTGGTGGCAACGATATTGGTGTGCACGATGCCGGGGCAGATGGTGTGCACGCCGATGCCCTTGGCGGCCAGTTCGGCGCGCAGGCAGTCGGAGAACATGAACACGGCCGACTTGGAGGTGGAGTAGGCCGCGAAGCCCTGCTGCGGGGTGTAGGCCGCCATCGAGGACAGGTTGACGATGTGGCCGCCCAGGCCGCGCTCGGCCATGGCCTTGCCGAAGGCGCGGCAGCCGTTGATGACTCCGTGCAGGTTGATATCGAGCACCCGGTCGAATTCGGCGGCGGAGGTGTCGAAGAAGCCACCGGCCGCGCCGACGCCCGCATTGTTGATGAGGATGTCGGGCACCCCGTGCAGGGCGATCACCTCGGCCGCGTGCGCGTCGACGGCCTCGGCGGAGGACACGTCGAGCTGGTAGGCGTGCGCCGTACCGCCTTCGTGCGCAATGAGTTCCGCGGTTTCCTTGGCCGAGTCGAGATTGATGTCGGAGAGCACCACCTCGGCCCCGCGCCGGGCGAAGGCGAGCGCGGTCTCGCGGCCGATGCCGCTGCCGCCGCCGGTGATCACCAGCAGTTGGTTCTCGAAACTCCGCTGCTCGGTGCCGACTTCGGCGCGCTTGAGCCCGCGCGGGGTCTCCCCCGTGCGCAGCGAGTCGATGAGTTCGGCGGTGGAGGTGGCCAGCAGCTCCGGATGCGAGAACGGCAGCCAGTGCCCGCCGCCGACCTCACGCCGGTACAGGGTGGGCGCGTACTCCTTGGTGTCGCCGTAACCCGCGGGCCGCACCGCCACATCGCGGCGCGCGATGATCAGCTGGACCGGCACCTCGGTGCGCCGCTCGCGCGGATCGGCCATGCGCTGCAGGATGTTCGCGCGGTAGATGCGCATCCCGTCGAAGAAGTCGCGGCGGAATTCCGGCCCGAGTTTGACGTTCTCCGGGGAGGTCTCATTCATCAGCCCGACGAACCGCGACCACATCTTCTCGGTGCCGAGCGGCTTGAGCACCACCCGCGGCACGCCCGGCGTCATGAACAGCCCGGTGTAGGCCGAGGACAGCAGCTGGGTGAACGGCCCCCACAGCTTGCCGCGCGACAGGTTCGATCGCGCCCAGGCGCCGATGTGGTCCAGGTTGGGCCCGGACACCGAGGTGAAGGAGGCGACCCGCCCGGCGGCCTGCGGCTCGCACACCGCTTCCCACATCTCCACCGAACCCCAGTCGTGGGCCAGGATGTGCACGGGCGCAGCGGGACTCACCGCGTCGGCGACGGCGAAGAAGTCAGCGGCGAAGTGCTCGAGCCGGTAGTCCTCGGTGCGGTCGGTGCGGGTGGAGCGGCCGTGCCCGCGGGTGTCGTAGGTGACCACGTGGAAGCGGTCGGCCAGCAGCGGCACCACGCGATCCCAGAGGTGGTTGTCGTCGGGCCAGCCGTGCACCAGCACAATGGTTTCGGCGGATGGTTCGCCGTATTCGTAGACGGCGATGTCGAACTCGCCGCTGCGCACCGTGCGCTCGGCGGCGGGGATGACAGTGGGGTGATCGGTCACGATCTTCTCCTCGTTGAGACGGTGCTAAATGTCCAGCACCAGACGTTCCCCGCCGCAACGGGATACACAGATGAGCATGTCGCCGTTCGCCCGTTCGGCGTCGGTGAGCACGGTGTCGCGATGGTCGACCTCGCCGGAGCGCACCCGCACCACGCAGGTGCGGCAGAAGCCCTGGCGGCACGAATACGAGCTGTCCGGACGGACTTTCAGCACTTCCTCGAGCACCGACTTGTCGGCGGGCACGTCGATGACGTCGCCGGTGCGGGCCAGCGCCACCTGGAAGGCGGTGCCGTTCACCACCGGAGCCGGTGAGAAGCGTTCGGAATACAGTTCCACGCCCGGCATGTCGCGAATGCGATCGGCGATGAGCTGGGTCATCACCACCGGGCCGCAGCAGTACACGGAGGTATCGGAGCCGACACCCGGCAGCAAGTCCGCGGCGGTCGGAATCCCGTGCTCGTCATCGGTGCGCACGGTCACCCGCGACCCGAACGACTCCACCTCCGACAGGAATGGAATGGTGTCGCGAGACCGCCCGGCGTACACCATGGTCCAGTCCACACCGAGCCGATCGGCCATCCGGATCATCGGCAGGATCGGCGTGATGCCGATGCCGCCCACCACGAAATGCATTCTCTTGGCGGAGGATCCGTGTCCCGGCAGCACGAACGGGAATGCGTTGCGCGGCCCGCGCACGGTCAGCTCGGTGCCGACCAGCAGTTCCTCGTGCACCTCCAGCGATCCGCCGTTGCCGTCCGGAATCCGCCGCACCGCAACGCGATACGCGTGCCGGTCGGCCGGATCACCGCACAGCGAGTACTGCCGCACCCGCCCCGACGGCAACTCCAGATCCAGGTGCGCGCCCGGCCGCCACTCGGGCAGCCGCCGCCCGTACGGGGCGGTCATGAGCAGGCTGATCACATCGGTGTCGTGCGCCTCCACCCGCCGCTCCACCACGACCAGCGGAATCCGCCAATCGTCCACCCGGGCGTCGGGCTCGCGCCGGTTCACGACGGTGGTCCAGCGCAAACGGCTTTCGGCGATGAAGGCCACCACCCGGGTGGCGCGATCCGCGCGCGCCTTCCCGAACAGATCCTGCGGCGGCGTCGTCGGAACGGGTCGAACCGCGCTCACGCCTCCACCTCGCTGCGCTCGGCTCCGGCGTGCGCGCGGCGCGCTGCGTCCATGGTTCGCTCGCTTCGCTCGTTCACGAGGCCAGCGCCCGGGCCGCCGGGGACTTCGCCAGGTAGGCGACCGCCTGCGCGGTCGAGCCGACGCCCTCGGGGCTGTAGCCCGGCTTGAAGGTGGACAGCGCGCTGATCAGCAGCGACGGAATCCCCGGGATCGAGCGCCGCCACATGCCCGCGAAGATCCGCATGACCAGCATCGGGTAGCGGTGGTTGGGCAGCGACGGATCGGCGTGCACCAGGAACTTGGTGCCGCGCAGCAGCAGCGCGATGAAGATCGGGAACACCATGAGCATGAGCGCGCCGCGGCGCACGTAGCCGATCTCGAAGTACTCGGCCACGTCGTGGGCGACCATGCGGTGCTCGACCTCTTCGGCCCCGTGCCAGCGAAACAGGTCCAGCATCTGCGGGTCGGCGTCGAACTTCTCCAGGTCGGCGTTGATGACCCAGTCCCCGAGGAAGGCGAAGAAGTGCTCGAGCGCGGCGATGACGCCCAGCCGCTCCACGAGCTGCTGCTGCCGCGCCGCCTCGGTGGCGGCCTCGCGCGGGCCCAGGGTCTTGCGGAAGATGAATTCCGCCTGGCGCACATAGGGTTCGACATCGATGCCGTGCGTGGCGAGCACCTCTTCGAGGGCCCCGTTGTGGCTCTCGGCGTGCATGGACTCCTGCCCGATGAAGCCGATCATGGCTTCCCGCAGCTTCTCGTCCTTCACCAGTTCGAGGGCTTCGTCGAAGGTCACCAGGAACATGCGCTCGCCCTCGGGCAGCAGCATGCTCAGGGCATTGAGGACGTGCGAGGCGATCGGTTCCCGCTTCATCCAGATCGGCTCGGTGCGCGACCAGTCGAACTTCACATTCCGAGCCTGCAGGGCTACCTCGCCGGGCTCCGTCACCGGTTGGCGGCCCAGTTTGGGAAGTAGCTTCATCGGTACTCCTGGTGTCATGTCACGTTTGCTGCGTGAGCGTAGCAATATTCTACGTCTGCATGAAACCCTGAGTTACATCTAAACCGGACACGTTCTTCTATATGAAATGACGCGGGAGCTCCCACCGCGGAAGTCCGTCCGATTTCCCGCGGTGGGAGCTCCCTCGCGAAGGATCTAGCTGTCCACGTGGACGTGCGGGCGCTGGGAGCGGCGCGGGATGGCGCGACGCAGGATCTCGCGGGTCACGGGGGCCACCTCGCCCTCGCCGAAGAACATGAAGCGCACCAGGTTGACCAGCGGGTTGCCCTCGGTCCATTCGAAGTACACGTGCGGGCACTCGCCGGTGCGGTCGCGGATCGCGATCAGGATGGACGCGATGCAGTTGGGCACGGCGGCGGCCTCGACGGTGAGGATGTGGTAATCGTCCACATCCACCTCGGTCACATTCAACGTGGTGCTGAACTCCGAGGGGTCCTTCACGATGACCTCGAGGAAGAGGATGGGCTCGTCCTCGGGAATGTGGCTCTCGCGCCGCTGATCGGCTTCCTTCTCCGCGTACTCCTCGGGCGAGCGGCCGTCGGTGATGTCGTGGGTGACGATGCGGATCTCGCCGCGCTCGGCCAGCTGATCGATCATCCGGCAGGCCTTCTCGTCGAAGACCACGTCCACGGCCCGCAGCTCGAAGGCGCGGCGGATGCGGGAGGCGAAGGACACCACCAGGATCGCCACCACGAACAGGATGGCCAGGTGCAGACCGGCGGGCTTCTCGATGATGTTGTCGATGGTGGTGTAGACGAAGATCAGCGACACCGCGCCGAAGCCCACCACCCGCAGGTACTGCTGCTTGCGCCACGCCGAAATGGTCACCGCGATGGCCGCGGAGGTGATCAGCACCAACACACCGGTCGCGTACGCCGCGCCCTGCGCGTCCACATTGGCGTCGAAGTACCAGGTGATGGCGAAGGCCACCAGCGCGAAAACCAGTGTCAGCGGCCGGATCTGGCGCGCCCACTCCGGGGCCATGCCGAAGCGCGGCAGGTAGCGCGGGACCAGGTTGAGCAGGCCCGCCATGGCCGAGGCGCCCGCGAACCACAGGATGGCGATGGTGCTGACGTCGTACACGGTGCCGAAGGCATTGCCCAGGTACTCGTGCGCCAGGTAGGCCAGCGCGCGCCCGTTGGCCTGGCCGCCCTCCTCGAATTCCTTCTCCGGAATGAGGATGGTGGTGATGAAGCTGGTGACGATGAGGAACCCGCTCATGATGAGCGCCGCGGTCGTCAGCAGCTTGCGGGTGCCGACGATGCGGGTGCGCGGGTATTCCTTGGAGTCGGCCGGATTGCCCTTGATCTGCGGCATGACCGCGACGCCGGTCTCGAAGCCGGACAGACCCAGCGCCAGTTTCGGGAAGACCAGCAGCGCCACGCCGATCATGGCGAAGATATTGCCGTGCTTGGCGGTCAGCAGATGCGACCAGTCGGTCACCAGGTCCGGGGCCTGCACCACCTTGGCGATGCCGACCGCGGCCACCACCAGATTCAGCGCCAGGTACGCGCCGACCAGTCCGACCGCGATGCCGATGGCCTCACTGAACCCCTTGAGGAACACCGCCGCCAGCAGCGCCAGCAGGACCAGCGTGATGGTCATGTTCTGGTCCTGGAGGAACCCCGGCACGTACGGGTTCTCCACGATGTGCGCCGCGCCGTCGGCCGCGGACAGCGTCATGGTGATGGTGAAGTCGGTGGCCGCGAAGCCCAGCAGCACCAGGATGAAGATCTTGCCCCACCAGTTCGGCAGGAACTTGGCGAACATGGCGATGGACCCGCCGCCGTCGTGACTCTCCCGGGCCACCCGGCGATAGACCGGCAGCGCGCCCAGCAGGGTGAGCGCGACCAGCACGATGGTCGCCAGCGGGGACAGCACGCCCGCGGCCAGCGCCGCGATGCCGGGCTGGTATCCCAGTGTCGAGAAGTAGTCGACACCGGTCAGGCACATGACCTTCCACCAGGAGTGCTGATGCTCCTTGGGCGGTTTCTTGGCCATCGGCCCGGGAATCTGCGAGTAGTGCTCTCCCGCGTCTTCCAATAGCCAGTTCGCGAAGCGCGAGCGCGGCCGTACGTCGGTGGTGGTCAAGGAGTCCTCCCCGGAACCCTGTCTGTCCGGTTGCCCGAAAATATTCCGTAAATGACGTGACGAATCTACTCACGGCAAACCGGGCGAATGCACACCCCGCGCCGTGCGCAGTCCAGACCGTTGTGCTACCCGAGGTAGCCCGCGATGGCGGTGGCGATGGCCCGCGCGAATCGGGCGCGGCCGTCCGGTGATTCGATGATCGCGGCATCGCCGGGATCGCGCATGTTGCCGCATTCGACGAGGGCGGTGGGCCGCTCGGAGAAATTGAGCCCGGCCAGATCGGGGCGCGGGTTCATGCCGTCGGAGCCGACGTAGGTGGAGGGGGTGAAGCCCGCGCCGGCCATGCCGTCGCGCAGGGCGGTGGCCAGCTGCACCGACGGCCCGGACTGGGCGTCGTTGAGCGCGGGCGAGGAGTAGGCGACGTGGAAGCCGTGCGCGCCCGCGGCCGCGCCGTCGGCGTGGATGGAGACGACCGCCGCCGCGCCGACCCGATTGCCGAGGGTGCCGCGATCGTTGACGCAGGGCCCGACGCCGTCGTCGCTGTCGCGGCTCATGATCACGTGGTAGCCGCGGGCGGTGAGCAGATCGCGGACGCGCTGGGCCACATCCCAATTGAACTCGTGCTCGGTGTAGCCGTCATTCGCATTGGTGCCGGTGGTGTTGCAGGCCTTGGTACCGCCGCGCCCGTCGGGCACCTGGGCATTGATCTGGTCGGGGTGGACCGCGCCGCCGCCATTGTGGCCGGGATCGAGGACCACGGTCTGGCCCGCGATCGGAAACAGCGGGACGGCAGGGGAATCCGCGGCCGGGCGCGACTGGATCGTCGTCCGCGGCGGAGCAGACGCCGAAACCGGTGTGGCGGTGAGGCTCTGCCCGCAACCCGCGATCAGCAGGGCTCCGCAGAGGGCCGCCAGGGACTTCCAGTGTCGGTGTCGCACGGCCCCAACGATAACGGTTCAATCACGAACGGGTGGCTCAGTGTTCGAGTTTGCGCAGGATCTCGTGCAGTGTGCGCAGGTCGGCGGGGTTCAGGGCGGTCAATTCCGCGGGCGCGGGATCCGGCGTGGCGAAGGCGTCGGCCACGATGTCGCGCCCGGCGTCGGTGATCGAGACGAGCTTGCTGCGCCGATTGGTCGGGTCGATCTCGCGGATCACCAGGCCGCGCTCCTCGAGATCGTTGATCGTGACCGTGGTGGCGGGCGCGTCCATCGAGGTCGCCGCCGACAACTGCTTGGGCGTCAGCGGTCCCGCCAGCAGCCGCCGCAGCACCCGGAAACGGCTGAACGGCATGCCGATTCGCTCGGACACCGCGCGCTTCCAACTGTCACGGGTGTCCATCACCAGGTGGGTGAGCTGCTGCCAGACGTCGTCCGGGGTGGGCATGTCATCCGGCATGTGCGGGGACCTTCTGTTCCAGCAGGGGGGCGATGCGATCGCGCGAACGGTACGCCCAGTCGGTATTGGCGGCGACTCCGAGCGCGATGACGGCGGTGGCGAAACCGGCGATGGTCCACCACAGACCCGCACCCGTGAGCGCACCACACAGTGCCACACCGAGACTGATGCCGACCTGGCGGCTGGTGGAGGCCACCGCGGAGGCCGCGCCCGCGCGATCCAGGGGCATGCCGCTGACCGCGGTGGTGGTGATGGGCGCGTTGACAGCGCCGAAGCCGATGCCGAACACCGTGAAGGTGAGGATCAGCTGCCAGATCGGGGTGTCGGGGCGCACCAGGGTGAGACCGACCGCGGCACAGGTCATCAGCACACCGGAGAACAGCAGCGACGGCTTGGTGCCATAACGGCCCACCAGCCGGCCCGACAGCGGCGAGGAGACCAGCATGCCGAGCGCCATCGGCAGGTAGAGCAGGCCGGTGTGCACGGCCGAGAAGTGCCGCGTCCCTTGCAGATACAGCGACATGTCGAACAGGAACGCGCCGAGCGCCGCGAACGAGCAGACCGCGATGACGGTGGCCGAGGAGAACGGGAAGCTGCGGAAGAAGCGCAGATCGATGAACGGCGACGGGTGGCGCGACTCGTGCCGGACGAACCCGGCCAGCGCGAGTGCGGAGAGCGCGAACATGGCGGGCTCGGTCTCGATCAGGCCGAACACCAGGGTGAACAGCGTCGCGATGGCCAGCACCTGGCCGATCGGGTCCATGCCACGCGGGTTGGCCGACTTCGATTCCGGCACGAAGACGGTGGTGAGCACGAGGGCGATCGCCACGATCGGCAGGTTGATCCAGAACACCGACTGCCAGCCCAGGCTGTCGATGAGCACGCCGCCGACCATGGGGCCCAGGGCCGTCGAGATGCCGACCACCGCGCCCCACACGCCGACCGCGCGGGCCCGCTCCACCCGGCCGGTGAAGACGGTCGTAATGATCGACATGGCAACGGGATTCAGCATGGAACCGCCGATGGCCTGGAGAAAACGCGCGCCGATCAGGATCTCGATGGTCGGCGCGATGCTGCACAGCAGCGACCCGGCCGCGAAGGTCAGCAGGCCGATGCGGAACACCCGCTTGCGCCCGAAGCGATCGGCGGCCGCGCCCGAGAGCATGAGCAGGCTGGCCAGGGTGAGGGTGTAGACGTCGACGATCCACTGCAACTTGGACAGCGGCGCGCCGAGATCGGTGCGAATGGTGGGAATGGCGACGTTCACGATGGTCGCGTCCATGGAGGAGATCAACAGACTCAGGCAGCACGTAACCAGCACGATCGTCTTCCGACGCGCACTCAGCCCCTCAACAGTTGTAAGCACACAATAATTGTGCTTACACAATCGTTCCGGATGCAAGAGACGCGGCCGGTGGCTCGGGTCACATCGGCGCCCGCACGGGTCGGATCAAGGGCCGGGCAGGCATCGCTCGACGCCCGGGCCGGTACAACTCGAAGCCGACTCGATCCGCGGGCGATGAGCACGGCGCAATGCCAACTCGATCCCGGGGCAACTCGATCCCGGGGTCATACGGGTCAATGCCGGCGTGGGGTCAGCTCTCCGATCAGTCCCCACAGCACGGCCTGCACGTCCTGGGTTTGCTGTTCGGCGCTGCCGTAGGTGTGGGCGGAGACGGTGAAGCCGGGACCGAAGGAGGCCGAGGCGACCTCGGGGTCGCCGACATCGGCCCAGCCCCACTTGGTTCCGAGGATCTGCGGGAGGCGGGCGGTGCCCCAGTCCTGGCGGGTGCCATCGGCGGCCTTCTCGGCGGGCTCCTCCATCCAGGCCAGGATCGGGCTGTCCGGATCGGAGCGGACCTTGGCGGCCAGGAAGTCGGCGACGTCGGCGGTGCTGGTGGTCGAGAACTCCCAGTCGCCCTCGCCGTGGGTGGCGGTCAGGCCGTATTCGGCGGCCACGGCGTCGATGGCCTTCGGATATTTGGCGAAGAGCCGGTCCGCGGCGTAGTCGTCGGACTTGCGGATCATGCGCTCGCACAGGTCCTTGTCGGCGGCCGAGCCGTCGCCGTGGCGCAGTGCGTAGTCGGCTATGTAGAGCTTCGAAATCGACAGGCCCGCACGCTCTTCGGACTCGTTGTCGGTACCCCAGCCCACGCCGGGGACCAGGGTGCGCACCGAGATGGAGGTCCGGTCGGGCACCTGCAGCGGCTGGATATCGGCGGGCACCGGCTGGGCAGCGCCGACACCGACGGCCCCACCCAGGCATACGGCGAGCAGAGCCCCCAGTGCCCCGATCGCGCCGATTCGACCGCCCATTTGTCCGCCTCCCGTATCGCCAACCGCCCAGTCCACCTTGCGCTTGCGGACTGGGCGGTTGTTCACGACACGCCGAACTCATTCAGACCGTGAGGATGGTGCGGCCCAGGGCGGCGCGGGAACCGATGGCGGCATGCGCGGCGGCGGCCTCTTCGAGGGGGAAGGTCTGGCCGATGACCACTTCGAGGCGACCGGCCGCGGCCTCGCCCTGGGCGCGGTCGTGCCGGGCGAGCCAATCGGTGTCCGGGGTCGCGACCTCGAACAAGGGGACGATGGTGATGCCTTGGGCGGCGGCGGTTTCCGCGTCGATCGCGGCGAATCCGCCCGCGGAATTGCCGTAGGCGATGAGCAGCCCGCCGGGCGTGACCGTTTCCAGCGCCGCGCGGCCGATCTCACCGCCCGCCCCGTCGAGGACCACGCGGACCCCGCCGGTGCGTTCCCGGACCTGCTCGGCCCAGTCGGGCTGCGAGTAGTCGATCACCTCGTGCGCGCCGAGCCGTTGCGCCAGTGCGAGTTTCGCCTCGCAGCGCGCGGCGGCGGCGACCCGCGCACCGGCGGCGCGGGCCAACTGGATGAACAGCGTGCCCAGACCGCCGGCGGCAGCGGTGATCAGCACCCACTGCCCCGGCTCGATGGCCGCGCGGTCGACGACGGCCATGGCGGTGCGCCCGTCGTGGGACAGGGCCGCCGCCTGCACGAAGCTCAGCTCGTCCGGGATGGCGACCAGGGTCGCGGCTTTGGCCAGAGACTGTTCGGCATAGCCGCCGATGGGCAGGCCGCCGCCGATGCCGCTCGCGGCCGTCGGCGTGACGACCCGCTTGCCGAGCCAGGCCGCGTCGACGTCCGGCCCGACCGACTCGACCGTGCCCGCCACCGCGCCGCCGGGGATGAAGGGCGGTTCGACGGGGAAGTAGTCGACGGCCTAGTACT